>CAYZFF010000429.1:0-4121 GCA_964477305.1 uncultured Cytophagia bacterium | reverse complement strand
TTTCCGGCGGCACCGAAGCAACCGAAGCGGCAATGAAATTAGCGCGGCAGTATTGGGTCGCCAAAGGCCAATCCACAAAATTCAAAGTCATCAGCCGCATGCCGAGTTATCACGGCAACACACTTGGCTCGATGGGCGTGAGCGGCCGCCAGCATTATCGCACGCTGTTCGAGCCGCTGTATATTGATCATCCCAAAATTCCGCCGCCGATTTGTTACCGCTGCGCGTGGGGAAAAACTTTTCCCGAATGCGACTATGAATGCGCCCACGAATTGGAGCTGGCGATTCAAAAAGCCGATCCGAACACCGTCGCGGCATTCATCGCCGAGCCCGTGCTCGGCTCGACGGGCGGCGCCGCGGTTCCGCCGGAGCAATATTATCCGCGCGTGATGGAGATTTGTCGCAAATACGATATCCTTTTTATTGCCGACGAAATTCTCTGTGGCATGGGCCGCACCGGCGATTGGTTTGCGATTTCCAGCTACGGCGTTACACCCGACGTTTTGCTCGTAGGCAAGGGCCTCACCGGCGGTTACGTCGCGCTCTCCGCGATGGTGACGCGCGAAGAAATTGTCACCACCATTCGCGAGAGCGGCAGCGAGTTTTTGCACGCGCAAACTTTTGCCAATCATCCGGTCGCGTGTGCCGCGGGATTATCCACGATTCGTTATCTGCAGCAAAACGATTTGCTCACGCGCGGCAGAGAAATGGGCGAATTGTTGCATCAAGAATTGCAAGCGCGTCTCGTGGACCATCCGTTGGTTGGCGATCTTCGCGGGCGCGGTTTGCTGGCCGGAATTGAGTTCGTGCAAGACAAAGCCACGCGTAAGCCGTTTCCCCGGGCGTGGCGTATTGTTGAGTTAATTTCCGCGACTGCGCTAGCGCATGGTCTTGTGGTGTGGCCGAACGTCGGTCACGTAGATGGCAAAGACGGTGATCTCATTTTACTTGCACCGCCGTTTATCGTGACGGCCGAGCAAATACAAGAAATCGTCAATACGCTCGCGCGCGTGTTGGATATCGTCGTCGATGAGATTCAACATAAACGCGGCTGGACGCGGGATTAACCCTTCTAAAAAACGCCGTTCGTCGCTTGTGACCCAAATCAACCCGACAACTTCGGCATCTGCACCACGCCGTCAAAAATCTCTTTGGCGCCGCCCGCAACTTTTCGCGATGTTGCACGACACCGTCGAGTTTGTGATCGACTCATTGGCATCCGAACGCGGCGCACATGCTTTTGAGAAATGGCAGACTTTAGTCGCCGCGCTTTATGGCGAAGTTTTCGTGCGGCCTCAAATGCAGGATCATGGAGCCGATTACGCCAAACGCTTGTGCGTCACGGCCTCACCCAGCGAACTGGTTTTTGCGCTGCACACCACTTATGGCCTGCTTGCCCGCGCCCTTGTCGTGCAGCATTTTTATCCAAAGTACAAAAAAAATTTTCCATCCGATCTCGAATTTGTTCTCGCTCTCGCCGATCCGAAATTTTATCAGCGGGAATTTGGGGTTCGCAATTTCTTACCCGCGCTTTGGGATGAAGGAATTCTCGCCACATATTCGGAAACGAAGTTGACAAAATTCTTGGATTTTTCCAGTGAGATTTCTGGAGCGCTTGCCGCTTCCAATTGGCAAAATATTCTGACTGATTTGTACCAAGCCATCATTCCCGGCAACATCCGGCACGATCTCGGCGAATTTTTTACACCGGACTGGCTGGCAGAAAAGACAACGGCAATGGCGGGATTCAACGGCGAAACGGATAAAAAGATTTTCGATCCCGGCTGCGGATCAGGAATTTTTTTATTGGCGGCGGCGACAAGTAAAATCGAAAATCAGTCGTTGTTATTTGATCTCCTCGATTCCGTCATCGGCTGCGATCTCAATCCGCTCAGCGTGCTTTCCGCGCGTTTGAACTTTCTTTTGCTTTTATCGAAACATTTTGATTTCCCGCTGCCCGAGGTCGAACTGCCGGTTTTTCATTACGACTCCGTTTTTCAAACGCCGCATGGCAACACGGACGCCACCGCCTTACAGAAAATTTTAGCCGGCGGCTGCGATTATTTGATCGGCAATCCGCCGTGGATCAGTTGGAATTGCCTGCCGCCGGTTTACCGGCAACGACTGGAAAAAGAGTTGTTGCCGCAATACGTTCTTTTCGATTTTCACGGCCAATCGGCGCGACTCGGCCATAGCAATGACGATTATCTCTCGACCTTTACGCTGATTGCGATTGACCGCTATTTGAAACAAAACGGCATTTGCAGTTTCATTATCAAGCAACCGTTGCTCACCAATGTTGCCGGCAAAACCTTTCGGCGTTTTGAAATTCGCCGCGCCAACGATGAAGTCACGTCGCTGCGCGTGCGCCGAGCCGCGGATTTGCGCGCGCTCGATCCCTTTGGCATCGGCAATGAAACGGCGATTCTCGTCTTAGAAAAAGGCGCACCGACGGTTTATCCGATTGCTTACGATATTTGGGCGAAGCCGAACGGCCATCTTGAAATCAAAGCGGAACGCGCGCAACCGAGTGAATCAACTGATGCGTCCTCGGCGTGGATTGTGATTTCGCGCGAATGGCGCGCAACGCAATTCATGGAAGGCGAAAATCCGTATGAAATCCGACACGGGCTTAAACACGATGCGGCAGAAATTTTAATTCTTCGGGTTCTCGAGAAAAATAAAAATCGTTTGCACATTCAACGGCTGGCTGAAGAAACCATTTACGAAATTGAGCCGGAATGGATTTATCCGTTTTTGCAGCCGCGTCATTTAAAGAAATGGGGAAGAGCTGGGCATTTTTATTTTCTTATGCCACAACGCAAAGCCGGTGAAAACAATGAAAAGGAATTGATCGAGCAGTTTCCGTTGACGCACGCTTTTCTAAAACATTTTGCGCCGCAATTCGCCGCGCGCCGCTCAAAAGTTTTTCTCCATAAACCGTTTTATGGATTATTCGGGCTTGGCGACTATACCCACGCGCCGTATAAAGTCTGTTGGGTCGGTTTGGGATTTCAGCCGCGCTTCGCCGTCGTCGCGGAAGTCAACGATTCGCTGCTCGGACAAAAAACCATTATTCCCGACGGCACGATTTATTTTATGCCCTTTCAGGATCAAGTTGAAGCGCATTTCGTTTGCGCCTTGCTAAATTCGGAATTGGTTTTTAAATTTCTAAGCGCGCGCAGCGGCAAAAGCAAACGCGGCCTATCCAAAAAAATCATGGAACAGTTGGCGTTGCCCAAATTTGATCGCCGCGATGCACGGCACGTTCAACTGGCGGATATTTCACTGCAATTGCATCGGCTGTTTCAGCAGCGCAATGAAAAACTTGACGTTCATAAAAATTTTGCAGAACTTGTTGATGCGGTTTTTCGCTGTCAAGCAGTTGTTGGTTAATTCACAGAACATCGTTCATACTCTTACTCATTCTCATACTCGTTCTCTTACTCTTACTCATTTTTAAAACGAACGGGAGTATGAGTAAGAGAAAGAGTAGGAGTAAGAGTTTTTTAGGAGAAGGAAAACCCCATGCCCAAACCATTTAAAATCACCTACAGCACCCTCGGCGCGAACATGGACGCGTTTCATCGCGAGTATGATAAGGCGGTGATTGCGGTCAAAAAGAAAACGGGAAAAACGTATCCGCATCTCATCAACAACCGCCCGATTCGCGGGCGCGGCGACGTGTTTGCGAGCACGAATCCCGCGGACACGCGCGAGGTGCTGGCGAGTTTTCGGCAGGCCACTGAAGAAGAAATGCACGCCGCCGTGGAGGCGGCGCGGCTGGCGTTTCCGAAATGGAGTGCGATGGATTATCGCAAGCGCGTGCAGATCATGCGCAAAGCCGCGGCGTTGATGCGCAAACATAAATACGAGTTGTCGGCGATCATGAGTCTCGAGGCCGGCAAGAATCGTCTCGAAGCCATCGGCGACACCGAAGAGTCCGCGGATTTGATTGATTACTATTGCCAGCAAATTATCGACGCGAACGGTTTCAGCATGCCGCTCGCGAAGCTTTCGCCGCAGGAAGATACGCGCAGTATTTTGCGTCCGTACGGCGTGTGGGGCGTGATCGCGCCGTTCAATTTTCCGCTGGCGCTTTCCACCGGCATGAGCGCCGG
>CAYZFF010000428.1:0-4144 GCA_964477305.1 uncultured Cytophagia bacterium | reverse complement strand
ACAATCGGATCGAACGTCAACGCTTTGCGCAACGGAAAGAAACTGCCGAGCAGCGCGATCAACGTGGCGATGATGACGGCAATGGGCAGCGACAGCGGATTGTATTGCAACGCGTCGCCGAAAATTTGCAGCGAGATTTGCCGGGCGATCAAATGCCCGAGGCCGCTGCCGGCAAGGCCGCCGGCAAGGCCCATCACCAGCGCTTCGCCGATAAAAACGCTGGAAATCTGCCGGCCTTCGGCGCCGAGCGCGCGAAATAGGCCGACTTCTTTGCGGCGCTCCAGCACGGTGGTGGTCATGGTGCTGGTGACGCCGAGAATTGACGTGCAAAAAATCGCCAGCGCGATGAGAAACATCAGCAGCGAAGTTTTGCGCAGCAGCGTCCCTTCGCCCTCGGCGATTTGGCGCACGATGCGCGTTTCCGCGCCGGGAATCGCTTCGCGGAGTTGCAGCGCGATGGAGCTGACATACGGCGTGCAATACCAGCGGTCATATTCTTCGCGCGTCATTTGCGCAATCGGTTTCCGCGCAAAATCGTCTTCCGGATTGGTTAAGGCGCTGACTAAAATTTTTTTTATTTTTCCGGGTTGCTTAACCAGTTGCTGCACCACGGCCAACGGCGCAAAAATCTGCTGCTCTTCGGCGCCGCCGGTGGTGACGAGGCCGCGGATGAAAAACTTTTCAACGCGCTGGACAGTGGCGAGCGCGAGTGAATCTCCCACGCGCAAATGATACCGGCGCGCCAATTCGCCCCCAATCAGCACTTCGCGCGCCGTGTCATCTTTAATCCATTCGCCGGTAATTTGCCAGTAACTCACGACGTGCCGCACACCGGTGCGAAAATCGGCTTGATCTTGCACCGGCAAAGCGCGATCAAACCACGTCCCGGTCAGCGTCACGGGTTGCGGCGGCGCCGGCGCACTGATCAACGCGACGCGCGCGGATAATTCCGGCACAAATCCGACAATATTATGCCGCCAAAACATTTCTTTAATGCGCGGCAAATCCGCTTCCTGCAAATAGCCGTTGGCGAGCAACGCGGAATAATCTCGGCCCGCGACTTCGAGCGGCAGGGTGTCTTCCTGCGGCAGCACGATGAGATTGGCGCCGTAACGTTTCAACTCGCGGCTGATTTTATCGCCGCTGTTGAGCGCCACGCTGAACAGGCCGGTGGCGATGCCGGTGCCCAGCGCAATCGCCGTCACCGCAATCAGCTTGCGGCGCTTGCCGCGAAAAAAAGATTCTCGTAAAATTCGGAACAACATGATATGCGTCGCGAAATAAACCCCTCACGGTTGCTTAAAATATTTGAGGCCGGCGCGCAAAGCTGCGGCGTTGACGCGCAGGGTGTCGTTCTGGATGAGGTGAGCGAGCGGAACCGGATTGCAGCCGCCGCCGATGCCGATGGTGGAAGGATTGATTTCCGCCACACAGTTCATGCAAAAGATCGTGCTGTTTTCCTGATAGTAGCCCTGGTCGCCGCAATTTTCGCAGGCGTCAAAAGCCACCCCGAGCCGCTCCGCCGCGAGTTTGACCACAAAAAAGCGCAGCCCCTGGTCGCCGTCATGAAAACTAAATCGTTGCAGCCGTCCATCCGCAAACCGGGAAACCGGAAAGGTGATTGCCTCATTCTGCAAAGTCACCGGCTCGGCCGGCGATAGCGCCTGCGGGCCGCCGGCATACACAAAATCCAAACAGAGAAAGCTGATAATGAGCATGCCGAAGATGCCGGCGACGCGCTGCCAGCGTTGTTGCCGTTTCACGCCTGCCAATAGTTTGCGCCGCTCGGCGGGATTCTCGACCCCTGCGAACGCTGGAGGCTTGCCGGCCGGTGTTAAAAAAATAATCAGCGGCAACCCGAGCAGGGCAATCACAAAGAGCGCATTGTTGCGGACGATCGGCCCCACCGCGGCCATCGCCTGCGTTGAGGTCGGCACCACGCCGGCTTCGGAAAATTCGTGATAAGCATTGATCAAAAGCTGTACTATAAAAATGAACAACACAATATTGGTGACGCGAAAGAATCGCGGCAAATCCACGCGTACGCTGCCTTTGATAAAAAACACGGCAAACCCGGTGGCGATGACGAGACCCAGAATGCCGCCGATGAAACTCCATAAGGCCGTGGTGGTCAGCGAGATGGCGCTGAGAAAGAGCACGGTTTCCACGCCCTCACGCAACACCATGATCACGGCGAAAGCAAACAACCCCAACGCTGCCGTTTGGCGCGAACGATTGGCGAGCAGCGCGTCGACCTTAGTCTGCAAGCCTTTTTTTAATTGCTGCGCGTGATGGTGCATCCAGATTAAAAAACTCCCGACAAAAATGGCGGCGATTAGCATAATCGCGCCTTCATAGGCCTCTTGATTGATTTGAATGCGCTGAAACCACACGGCCAGTAAGGCGGACAACCCGACGGCGACTCCGACGCCGGCCACCACATATTTGCTCAATTCGGCCCGGTTGATTTTTTGTAAATAGGCGATCACAATGCCGACGATCAACGCGGCTTCAATGCCTTCGCGCAAGGTAATAATTAGGGATTCAAACATGCTCCACACTCGAATGCCCCCGATCTCACAATATATGACTGCAAGCATCGTCAAATGCAGCAAGTCGGGGTTTGATTTTGATATAATATAACGATTACATAACAAAATGCAAATCGTTCTGATTTCAAAAATCAATAACTTAGCTCGAGTTTGAATATACGAGTTTTCGCGAAAAAATCAAGCGGTTTTCTGATGACGGTTTCGCAAAACCGCCGCACTGCGCGTAGATTTAAGCGGATAGCCCTGTTAAAATAAAGCCCGCGATCGAGACTCCGACGGCCAAGGGCAAGTGGACAAATCCCCAATTGAAAAGTAAACGGATTTCGAAAATCTTTCGAGGCGAGAAAATTTTTTGACGGTAGCCCCAGCGCCTGAACGCAGTGTCAAAAGGACTTTGCCCGCGCCATGACCAGATCACGCAATTCCTCAGCAGCATCCTCGCCGAAACTGGCAGCGCATTCGCCAGAATCTGCAATTGACGACGCCGCGGCCGGGCGCGGTCATTTGACGGTGATCACCGTGGCCGGCGGCAAAGGCGGCATCGGCAAAAGCATGATCAGCGTCAGCCTGGCAATCGCGCTCGCGGAGTCGGGTTTGCGGGTGACAGTGGTTGACGCCGATCTCGGCGGAGCGAATCTGCACACCGTGCTTGGCATGTATATGCCGGCGAAGACGCTGCACGATTTTATGCAGCGTCAGGCCAAAACGTTGGAGGAACTGGCAATACCGACCTCTATCGAAGGCTTGCGGCTGGTGTGCGGCGCGCCGGGCATTGTCGGGTTTACGCAACTCGAGCATTGGGAAAAATTAAAAATGATTCGCCACCTGCGCAAGCTGGAGGCGGATTTTGTGGTGGTGGATATCGGCGCCGGCATGTCGCTGAATGAAATCGATCTGTTTAATTCCGGCGACGTTAATATCGTGGTGGCGAATCCGGAGCCGACGTCGATTCAAGAGTGTTATAATTTTCTGAAGGTCGCGATTTTCCGGCGTTTGCGGCGGGAGTTTGCCGAGGCGGATGCGGTGTTGGAATTGCTGGATCGCTGCAAAGATCCGAGCCATGCGCACGACCAGCGCTTGCTGACGGAAATCGGCGACGAAATTATGGGTGCCAATCGGCGTGACGGCGTGCGTTTTTTTAAAACCGTCAACGATTTTGCGCCGAAGCTGATTCTGAATCGCGTGTTTGATTATGATGAAACCCGCGACGGGTTGGCGTTGCAAATCGCCGCGCAGGATTTGTTGCAGATCAAGCTGGATTACCTCGGTTACATGAGCTACGATCCCAACATTCCGCAAGCGTTGCGCGCGGTGCGGCCGCAGGATATTCTGGCGCCGGAGTCGCTGAATCGCCAACGCTTTTTAGCCATGATTCGCAAAGCCCTGCTTGGCGAAAGCGTGCGCTACCAAGGTCCGGGGGCGCGGGTGATTTTGCCTTTGTTGCAGCATCAGAAAGCGGCAGAAGCAGCAACCGTCAGCCGTATCTGCTCGCGGCTTTGTGAGTTGTGGGGCAACTGCCCATTGCAAGAAGGCGGCCTGCCCTGCCGCATGCCGGAAGATGAGTTTAAGGAAAAGGTGGCCCGGTCGGGGAA
>CAYZFF010000427.1:0-4153 GCA_964477305.1 uncultured Cytophagia bacterium | reverse complement strand
TTGGGCATCGCCAGCTCGGAAAAGCGGCCCGAAAATCCGCCGGCATTCACGGGATTCAACGGATCGACCAGCGGCTGCTCAAAATTTTTGAAGAAGCGATAGTTCAACCGCGCGTCCGGTTCGGCTTCGATGGTGTAATAATAAAGATCGGTCCCCGCGACGCGAAACATGGGAACTTGTTGCCCCAGATCAAACATGTCGCCCATGATCGCCATATCTTCGGCTTGGCCGCGATACACGAAATGCGCCAATTTGTTGTCCTCGATAATCGGAAAAGAAGTTTGCGCTTTCATGAAAGCGTCGATCGCACTATTCTTGTCTGCGGCGTTTTCGATTTTTCGGAGGGACTGAGCAAACGCCGAATTGGGCGCGTGCGGCTTCGGCACGGCTCGCGTCACCGCGAGGAGCTGTGTCACCGGTCCGATTTCGACGCTGGCGATCTCCTGCAAACTGCGGGCGTAGATGCGGCCCTCAGCAAAGCTCGGCGGCGTCCAGGTCAAACCGTCAAAGAGTTTGAGGTTGGCCTTTTCCTCATAACCGGCCGGGCTCGCCGCGGCAATGTGAAGTTCGCCGGTTTTGGTGATGATCACCAAATGCCCATCGACTAAGATTAAAAAGCCGTCACCGGGTGGGCGCGAGCGCCAAACTCTCTCGCCGGTCGCGGCGTTGACGCAGGTCAGGAAGAAGCCGCTGTAGCCGTACAAATAGCCGTCGTGATAAACCGTGGGCGTGAGCGTTTGTTTGATTTCACGGCTCTTCCAGAGCTCGCGTGTTTGAAAGTGTTCGCCGGCGTGGTTCACCTCAAGGAGCATGGACTGGTTGTTGCCCATGAGCATAATTCGGTTCAATCCGGCAGCCACCGGTGTGAAGCCTTGATTTTGACTGTTGTGATGAAATTCCCAAAATTTTTTCCCGGATTTATGGTCAAGGCCATAAACGTACTTGTCGCCGGCAAAAAGCAAATGCGACTGCCCGGCAATCGACGTGAAAATAGGAGATTGATAATTGACCGTATCTGTGCCAGCCGCCCACAGCAATTTCCCGCTGTTCTTGTCGAATCCGGAGATCGCGTTGGTTTTTGTTCCTCCGGTTTCGAGCACCAGGACATCGCCTTGCACGATGGGAGAAGTGGTGAAGCCGTGAAACGGCTGGAGCGCGTTATGATTTTTTACCAGATGCGTCTCCCAGAGTTTTTTGCCGTTTTTCACGTCCAGCGCGAATAACTGGCCTTTGCGGCCGAGACTATAAACCGTGTTGCCGTCGACCAGCGGGGTGGAGCTGGGGCCGTTATGAGAACCGCCTTGGCCGATGTACATGGAGTCGATCTTGTAGCGCCAAAGCTCGGCGCCGTTTTTGGCATCGAGGGCAATCAGATAATCATTCGTGTTATCGGAAAACATCGTGAACGCGCGGCCCTCGGCAATGGAGATGCTGGAATATGCCGGACCCAGTTTGATTTTCCACGCGGTTTTTAAACCGTTGCCTTTGGTAAAATTAAAAACGTTCTTGGCCGGCGAAACGCCGTCGTAGTTGCGGCCGCGCCAGTTAGGCCAGTCGCTCTTTTCGCCCTTGTCGGATTTGGAAAAAGCTGGGACAGCTTGCGCCAGCAAGCCCAGCGTCAAAGCCAAATGCAAAACAGCGCGCCACGCGCGGGAGAGTTTCATGTTGTGCCTCCGAGTCGAAGTGAAATACAAAAAACTTTTTGATTTGATACTGCCCGCGCGACCCGGTTTTTCGGTTGACCTAAAAGATAAGAAATAGACCCCACAAGCTTTAAAACCGTTCAAATCATATTTTTGTACGAATTTATAGTTTTATGAACCACCAAGACACGAAGGCACGAAGTAAAGCAAGGCAAAAGTTTTCTTGGCGTCTTCGTGTCTTAGTGGTTAAGAAAATTTTTTGATAATTTGTTTGCTGCTCACCCAGCTTTAGTTTGCAGTTTATCTGAAAACAGGCGTCAGCGTTAGCAGATAAAATTTCTTTGACCCCGGTTAGACGTCACGAGAAAGCAAACTGCATTTTCTTACCGAAATTAAAATTTTTCTTGACAAATTTATTTTTCGGTTGTATATTACTGCCATGACAACTTCATCGCCAACAGCATTTAATTTCGTCGGCAATACCGCGGGCGCCGCGGCGCTACTCAACCCGTTGCGCCTACAAATTCTCGAGCGCCTGCGCGAGCCGGATTCGGCCTCAGGCCTATCGCGCCTCATGAAATTGCCGCGCCAAAAGCTCAATTATCATTTGCGCGAGTTGGAGAAGCACGGCCTCGTCGAACAAGTGGAAGAGCGCAAGCGCGGCAACTGCGTCGAAAGAATCGTGCGGGCCACGGCGCGGTATTATCTCATCAGCCCCGCGGCGCTGGGCAATCTCGCGACCGATCCTGATCAAACTCAGGATCGCTTTTCCTCGACGTATTTAGTGGCTGTCGCGGCACGGGTGATTCACGATTTGGCCGTCTTGCGAACGCGCGCCGAAAAAGCGGGGAAGAAGCTCTCGACTTTTACGCTGGAAGCCGACGTCAAATTTGCTTCAGCGGCCGAATTGCATGCGTTCTCGGAAGAATTGGCCAACGCCGTGGCAAAGCTGGTGACGAAATACCATGATGAAAAAACTTCCGGCGGCCGTCAGTATAAATTCATTATTGGCTCTTATCCGAAGGTCACAAAATAAGGAAAACGACCAACCGGTGAAGAGTTGAATGAAACCTTTAACGAATACCGATTAAATAATTTGCCCCTGCGATCGTCATGCCCGAACGCTTTAATCGGGCATCCACGTTTTTAAAACTGGATTCCCGCCAAAAGCGCGCGGGAATGACAAGCCTATGAAATGAGCAAGTTACTTATTCGGTTATTCTTTTAGTAGCTTATTAGCCGGTCGCTGTAATGCGACCAATTTGTGATGAACGAATAATTTTAGCGGCCGGCCAATGGCTTGCAAAGTATGCTAAAGGGAAAGGACAAAAAATGAGTGCAACATCGAAAAAAAACGCCACCCGCGCGATTGAAAAAAAAATTGAGATCAACGCGCCGATTGAAATCGTGTGGAAAGCGCTGACCGACGCCAAAGAACTCACGCAATGGTTTCCGCTCGAAGCCGGCGAAAATCCCGACGGCACGATGTGGATGGCGTGGCGCAACGAGTTCAAATTCGCCAGCCGTATTGAGATTTGGGAGCCGCCACATCACGTCCGCACGATGCCAGTGCAATCGAACTGGTCGCAAGATAAAACCGAAAAGGAAAATTCAGCGAACGACGCAGAACCATCTTGGGGAATGGCAACAGATTTTTATCTTGAAGCACACGGCGGTAAAACCGCGCTGCGCCTCGTGCATTCCGGTTTTTCGCACGACGCTGATTGGGACGCGTTATATGACGGCACGCGTACAGGATGGAATTTTCAGCTTTGGGCGCTGCAGTATTATTTAGAAAAACATTATGGCATACCGCGGCGAGTTGTCTTTGTGCGGGAATTTCTCAAAGAGATTTCGCGGCCCGAAGCTTGGGAAATTTTGTTCGGCCTGAAAGGTTTGATCAGCGCCGGAGGGTTACGAGACTTGCAACCCGGAGATCGTTACGCGATTCGCACCGCGGCCGGCGATGAATTTACCGGCGTGATTCATGCGCTGCAACCGCCACATGATTTTTCGGCGACCGTGGAAAATCTCAATCATGCGCTGCTCCGCGTGCATTTGGATGAGTTGTTCGGCTATCGCGACGTCAATTTTCAGTTGTCAACGTATGGCGTGCCGCCAGAGCAGGTTGAAGCTTTGGAAGCACGCATGCGGCAAATGCTGCAGAGCCTAAATGCCACAAAAGCCTCGCCCGCGCGGGATCGAAAATTTGAAACAGAAATAGAAATTAAAGCGCCGGTGGAAAATGTCTGGAAAGCGCTCACTGAGGCCGAAGAATTGACGCGTTGGTTTCCGCAACAAGCCAGCGTCTCGCCCGGCGTTGGCGGCAAAATCGCCTTGTCTTGGCCGGGAATAACGGATTGGAATCTTCGCATTGAGGAATGGAAGCCGAACGCACATTTGCGCGCGAGTTATGATTTACAAACCGATCTGGTTGTAAAAACAGCCGAGCAAACGGAAGCGGCTATCAAGCTCGCTGATGCCAGTAAAGGAAAATCGCTGCAACTTGC
>CAYZFF010000426.1:0-4165 GCA_964477305.1 uncultured Cytophagia bacterium | reverse complement strand
TGTTATCACTTTCAACCGGTTTTCCTGCGTTATCATATAAGCGCCCAAAAGGTTGCGGATCATTGAAAATGAAATCCGTTGACAGAGTTGTTATCAGCAGTTTGAAAAATTGGAATCGTTTCTCGCCCTCAAATATAGAAATGATTCGACGCGATGTCAAGCCATTTATCATTCAAGGAGAATAACCGTGAAATATTTTAACTGTTTACTCGCCGCCGGTTTGCTGTTGGCCAGCCCGCTTTTCGCACAATCTGCCGACAAAGATCCTCTGCTGGGCAACTATGTTTTGGGCAATGCCGCGGAGATCGTTATGCTCTGGTCGGAAAACCAAAACAGCGCCGACCAGCAGAGTTTTCAGAAGATTTATGATTTCGTCAATCTCAACAATCCCGCGGTGATGGACAGGTTGCAACCCGCGACGCGGCAGCGCGAAACTGGCGCGACGGGCATCGCCGGCAATCGCGAAATGGATGTCATCACCGGCGATTTCAACGGCGATAGCGCCGATGATTTGATTGCGGTTTGGGAAGGCGCCAATCGCTCGATCACAATGATCATTCCGCAAATCGACAAAGGCAAACTCAATTGGGCGAATTCAAATGCAACAACCATCGCCGGCGCGCAGTTCATTGATAGTGCGCCACAAACCGGCCGGCAAATGCGTTTGGTGAGCGGACATTTCGATAACGATCCGCAGGAAGAATTCATCATCGCCTATTGGGCCGCGGACAAGACGGTTCGTCTCACCGTGTATGACACCAACGGCGGCTTGACGCCGCAGGCGAAGGGCGCGCTTGCTGATGTGACATTACCCACCGGTGATCGCGATATGGTAAATCGATCAGCGCGATTTGATATCGCCACCGGTGACCTCGATGGCGACGACACCGACGAAATAATTTTGGTGGCTGTCGAGCCACTCACCACCGGGTGCACGGGAACTTTGGGTTGCTGGTCATTGTATGTGAAAATTTATGACTACGACGCCAACAGCGGTCAAATCATTCCTTTGAATATTCCCAAAACGCAAACGACGCTCTTCACGAAAACCGACAACAGTTCAAGATGGCTTGACCGCGTGGCGGTGACCACCGGTGATTTTGATAACGATGCGGTTGATGAAATTGTGGTTGGATTTGAAGTGGCGCATAATGGCTCAACGCATCGCTGGTATTTGCAAACACTGGAAGTCAGCGCAGATTTGCGCAACATCACCTCCGGCGTCGGCGAGCAGACGCAGCAGGATCAGGAAAACAACAACAACGGTTATCCGATGAGTCTCGTCACCGGCGATTTGGACGGCGACGGTAGCGATGAAATTTTGTGCGCGGCGCGCCAATTGAAAATTTACAAATCGAATAGCCAACTAAAACTGAGCCAGATCGCGGGACAGGGCTTGAGCACGATGCCCGGAAGCGACAGCCGGCGCATATTGGCTTTGGCGGATTTGGATGCGGACAACGACGTTGCCCACGACGTCAGCAATTGGACGCCGGAAATCATAGTGGCGACGGATCAAGATTTCAGCGACAATGGCGGAATCGACACCGACGCGCGGTTTTATTTGCGCGTTTTCAAGTATACCCCGGGCCAGTTCAATCTCCGGCCCGGCGCGGAATTATATGATGAAATCAGCGAAACCAGCGGCGCCCGCCCGCTGGCACTTGCCGTTGCTGATTTCGGCGGCGACGGCGTCCGCGCGGGCAAGCCCAAACGTTTCACGCAAACCGACATTGTCGAGCCGATTGTGATTTTGAATGCGCCGCCGACACACTTCGATATTTTCGATAACAAAGCTTATGATGTCGCCAAATGTTACGGCGGCGGTTGCCAGTTCGTTTCAACATATCGAGCGGAAACTGAGCGCACTATCGAAGTCGCAACGGAATTTAACCAAGATTGGGCGGTTGGCGCGAATGTCGACGGTGGTTTCACGATCCCGATTTTAAAAGTCGGCGTCGATGTGAAAATCGAAACGAAATACGGGCAGGGCTTCTCCAAAACCAATCGCAATCGGCAAACCTTCACGGTCAGCCAATCCATTAATGCCATCGCCGACGATTGGATTTATGCGATTATCGTGGATTACGATATTTGGGAATATCCCTTATTTTTGGGCGGTAAACTCGAAGGTTACATTGCCGTGGTCGTGCCCAAAACCAAAACGCGCGCTTGGTTTGATAGCAAGAGTTTCAGCGCGATTTCTTATCAGCCTTCTCACGAAGTTGGGAATATTTTGTCCTATCAGGAAATTGCCGCGCCGGCGGAAAACTCTTTTCTCGAGGAAGCGGTGCGCTGGAATACCGGCGACCGCATCACGTTGAACAATAATTCAAACGCCAGTTGGACGCTCACGGCGGAAAATCAAACTGAAACCACCACGGAGCGTTCAGCAAAATTCAGTATCGGCGGCACGGTTGATTTCAATATACCCTTTCGCTTCATTCCGAATTTCGGCGTCAACGGCAACTATGCGACCGAGACGGTTTCAACTTACAGCTCGCGTGTGCGCGATCAAAAAGGCCTCGGCGTGCATTTTGATGCAATTGACTTGAGCGTGGGCAACACGCGTTATGCCGTGACGCCGTATGTTTACTGGGCGAAAAACGGCGCGCTGGTTTTGGATTATGCGGTGAAGCCGGAGCTGCCGGGCACTCCGCTCGATCCGGCGACGTGGTGGTCGCAACGCTACAGCGAAAAGCCCGATCCGGCTTTTATTTTGCCGTGGCGTTACGATCCGGAGAAAGGCAGCGCGATTAGCGAAGAGGCGCAACGGCAACGAACGAAAGATATTATTTTCGATCCCGCCAATCCCAAAGCCGGCGACATCGTCACGGTCAAGGCTAGGGTTCAGAATTATAGCTTGCTGCCAACTGCTGGTCGAGTGAAAGTGCGTTTTTATCTCGGCGACCCGAATGCTGGTGGCACACTAATTCGCAGCACGACGAACGAACCAGAAATATTTACTGCCACGGCGATTGCGGCGCGCGGCAACAGTGTGGTCAGTATGAAATGGCAGCTTCCCAGCAACATCCCGCAATTTTCGCGCATTTACGCGGCTATCGATCCGGATGGCGGCATAAATGAGATTCACGAGAATAACAACAAAGGTTGGAGTGTGCTCAAAGTCGAAGGCGGATTACCGACGGACGTGAAGATTGCGGACGAGATTAATAATCCCAACGCGTTTAGTTTGAGCCAGAATTATCCGAATCCATTTAACCCGGAAACGCAAATAGAATATGCCTTGCCCAAACCGGCGCATGTTCGTTTGGTGATCTACAACATAACGGGTCAAGAAGTGAGGCGATTGGTGGATGAACTGCAACCGGCAGGAAATTATCGATTCGCTTTAGACGGACGCAACTTGGGCAGCGGCTTGTATTTCTATCGAATTGAGGCGGGCGACTTCGCGCAAACGCGCCGGATGGTATTACTGCGTTAAAAAACTTTGGCACCGTTCGGATGATCTGAGGGTCCGAACGGTGATTGGGTTAATTTCAATTTTAAAGTTGCCGACTTAGCCACGCCCGCGCCAACCGCCAGTCGCGCCGCACCGTCGGCACGGAGACGGCAAGGACTTCTGCAATTTCTTCGTGGGTTAATCCGCCGAAAAAATGATATTCTACCACTTGACTTTGCCGCGCATTCAGTTTGGTTAATGCCGCGAGGGCCTCATCGAGGGCGAGCAATTCTTCTGCGCGCGCTTCGGGCATGATGGCGCGTTCATCGAAAATCGCGAACGGCTGGCCGCCACCGCGCTTTTCCGCCGTCCGGCTTTTCGCATAGTTAATCAAAATCCGCCGCATCGCCTGCGCCGCGATTGCGAAAAAATGCGCCCGATTTTGCCAACTGACGCCCTGTTGCGCGACGAGCTTGAGATAAGCTTCGTGCACCAGAGCAGTGGTGTTGAGCGTGTGTGCGGCCCGTTCGCCACGCAAGTGCCGGCGTGCCAATACTTGTAATTCTTCATAGACCAGCGGCACTAATAAATCCACCGCCGCGCGATTTCCCCCGCTTAAATCCATCAACAATTGCGTCACTTCATTTTGGTGTGTTTGTTTCATCGCGATAGGGGTGATTAAATTATCTCCGCTCATTTCTGTTCAGTCAAGATATAAACGAAACTCGCCGAATGCAAGCAAAAGATTGCCATTGCACCAAA
>CAYZFF010000425.1:0-4186 GCA_964477305.1 uncultured Cytophagia bacterium | reverse complement strand
TCTGATTTTTTTTCGTCTGCTCCCAACTCACCAAAGATGAATACGGCGGGATGACGATGCCGCCCTTTGCGCCGTGGCGCGCGGCATAGTACGCGGCGTTTTGCCAATCTTCGCCCTGCTTGCCGGCGAAATCCGCAAAAGCCACACCCTTGGGAAAATCGCTGGTCCACACGACGATTTTATCTTTTACCTCGAGTCCTTCAAATGCATTGAGATTTTTTGCTTTGATGATCAAGCCGTGGCCGACATAAACCAACGGCCCGCTCGCCGTTCCTGGACCGGAAAAAGAGCTGCCAATAAAATCGCTGCCATACTTAAAACGCTGGCTGTTGATCTCAACAAAGGTTTGCGCCGAATCTATCGTGGTTTTGATCAGCGCGAAACGTTGAAAATAAGTGCCGTCATCGCCCGCAGGTTTGACGCCCCAGCGCGATAAATTGGTGGCGAGAAATTTTGCCGCCGTATTCAGCCCGCGCGACGGCGTATCGCGGCCTTCCAATTCATCGGCGGCGATGAAGGTGAGATAATCCTTCAACTGCGCGGCGGTGATCAGCTCCGCGCCGCGGTATTTGCCGTTGGGCGCATTCGCCGTGGGCCGCATCGCAAACCCATAGTAACCAAGCGAGGCAATGAAAATTAAAACCGTAAAAAAGCGCGACTGCCATTTCATAATTGTTCCTTTTACATTTTTAAAGAATGTGGCAATTTTTTCCTTGCTCAAGATTTTTTAGTATACTGTTCCTTCACATGCGGCAACCACGTCTTGCCGCCATCGCGCGATTGTTCGACGATTCTCTCCAGCGTATTTGCGGAAATCGGCATCCAGTCGGTTCGCGATAGAATGGGCTGGCCGTCACGCAACCACTCGCGGTAAAAGCGCCACCGCCCTTCCTCCTTCCGCCCTTCCCACAGTTGATGGTACCCGGACGATACCCACGAATAGAACCAACGGTGTTTGCCATCGCGATGCTTTCCTTCATCGCATGATTTAAGCGCTATGGCGAAATCAGTGTCACCTGTTTTCCAGACTTCCTGAATCGTGCAACCGTTCAAACTCTTCTTGATTTCGTGAATTTGTTTGCCCTCGACTTGTTGCCAAACGCCGATTTGAAAGTCGAAGGCATTGGCCTCGGGAGAATTGCAGGAGTTGGCGTTTGGGCTGTTATGGCGCACAGCGAATCCCCAAGCCGTGCAAGAAACAATCAAAGCCATAACGGTCAAACTGTGAGCGTATTTTTTCATATCAGCCTCTTGTTAACGGCACATTCGTAAGCGAGCAAACTGCGAGCTTGCGTCATAAAACTATTTTTTTAACAACTCCAGATTCGCCCAGCTTTCACGATTGAATTTCAAATCAGCCGGTGATGAGCCAAACACCAATTCGCGTTTGCGGCAATCGTCGGTCAAAGTCTCCGGCCAATATTGTGGCGTTGCTGGATCGCTGGCGAAGACAACGGCGAGGCGTACAATTTCTCCCTTCAAAAACTTGCGCGCAATTTTGAATTCAATTATCCCCGGCGTTCCCATGTTCATATTGTTGGCCAGCCAATCTTTGGACTTTAAATAAGCCGCGCGCGCCGCTTCAGCCGACGGGGTGAAACTGCGGTCGCGCAGTTCCCAAATAAATTTTTGTTGCGGTTGCCACGACGCGCCTTTTTGCAAATAGGTTGTCGTTCCCAAGGCCGCCGAAGCATGATGCACGAAGATAGTGTCGCCATCGGTAACGTACAAATGACTCCATCCCGGCTTGTTGTTGGATACACCGGCGTAAAGAAAATTTCCATCGTGCTGGAGGCGTAATTCACCGCCGCCAATCAAATCTTGTTTGAGTGCCGCTTTCCATTCTTCCTCGCCTAATTTTCCATCAATCATAATCGCGTTCGCTTTGGGAACCTGAACCGGCCGGGTCGCCGTTTGGGAAACGGCTGCATTTATGCATCCAAGCACGGAGAGGCATAGGATAAATTTGCAAACATGTTTCATAAATTCTTCCTATCACGCTTCAGTTTGTCAATGGTTGTTGTTTTTTGCCGCTAATACAGTTTTTCATATCTTCATTTGGCGTGCTTTCTAACGTTTTCTCGAAATTTTTTCCGGTTGGGCCTTGCACAGACTTATCCTCTTTTAATGTGGCGAAACTAAAACGACGGAAAAATCTCTCGCGTGACCAGGTGGGAAAGAGCGAATTCAGAGCAGAAATTTTAATTTCGGGCCGGCAAAGGTAAAGCCTTGTTGCTTGTAAAATTTTCGTGTGCGTTCCCAGCGCGAAGATTCCGGCGCCGTGACGTCGAGACGCACCCAGCCTTTTTCGCGGCCCAAATTTTTTACAGCGTCGATCAGCATCGCGCCGATACCAACCGCGCGCCACTCGGGCGCGATATACATTTCATTGATGATACCGTAATTGCCATTCGCATAAATCGCAAACGCTTCCGCAAGCGTGAGAACACCACAAATATCACCGGCTTCATTTATAGCAACAAACACATGAAAGCGATCTTCCATCGCGTGCCACGCTTGCAGAACTTTGTTTTCCGCAAGCGTGCCTAATTCCTCGCCTTCTTCTCCCAACTCAGCGAGCAAGCGCATCACCCAGTCGAAAACAACCGGCGCGTCGTTAATGGTGAGTTGGCCAATGGTAATTTTCATGTTAAATCTGCGCCCAGTCCCTTCGTTTCAAATCAATCCGGTGCCCGGTTTCACAAATTCTCACGCACAAACTCTGTCAAGGTTTGATAGAGATGCAGATACACCAACGGATTGCCGGTGCCCTGCAAGCTGTGATTGCCGCCGGGATAGAGCATAAACTGAAAATGCTTTTTATTTTTTTGTAAGGTTGTGAGCAGGTGCAGCGTGTTCAGAAAATGCACGTTGTCATCTTGATCGCCATGCACGATCAACAACTTTTGCTCGTCCCGCAAACGCGCGACAAAATTCAGCGGCGAAGCTTCTTTGTAGCCCTCGGGATTTTTTTGCGGCGTGGACATGTAACGCTCGGTATAAATCGTGTCATACATCTCCCAACCGCCGCCTGGCGCGACGGCCACACCGAGCTTGATCACTTGCGGGCCGTCGTATTTCGTCATCGCCATCAGCGTGTTGTAGCCGCCGTAACTCCAGCCCCAAATGCCGATGCGCTTTTCATCAATATACGGCAGCGCGCCGAAATATTTGGCCGCAGCGATTTGATCCTGCGCCTCCACCGTTCCCATATTTTTATGCACGGCACTCTCGAACGCTTTGCCATATCCCGCCGCGCCGCGATTGTCAACACACGCGACAATGATTTGATGCTGCTGCACCAAATAAGCATGAAAAAATCCAAAGAACGCATCCCACGAATCGGTGACGTTTTGCGTCGCCGGCCCGCCATACGTGTACATGAGCAGAGGATAGTTGCGCGTGGGATCGAAGTTCGCCGGCTTGATCAGATAAGCGTGCAGCGGTTTGCCCTCCGCGCCAGGAACGGTGAGAAATTCGGTTTTGGGGAAATCATATTCCGCCACCGTGCGCACGAGATCGGCATTGTCTTCGAGATATTTCACCGGCGCGCCATCGGCCTTGTGCAAGCGCGTCACCGGCGGCGTGTGGCGATTGGAATAGGTGTCGATGAAATAACGCCAATCTTTTGACCAGTTGATCGCGTGTGTTCCCTTCTCTTTCGTGATCTTCACCGGCGGCGCGGGGTTTGATGATTTGTTCGGATCGAAAGCGAGACGATACAAATGTTGCTCGATGGGGCTTTCGGCATTGGCGGTGAAATAAAACTGTTTGCTCTTCGCATCATAACCATGAAACGCGGAAACTTCCCACGCGCCGCGCGTGATCTGCCGCGCCGTCCCGCCCGCGGTTTTGTAAAGATACAAATGATTGTAGCCGTCGCGCTCGCTTTGATAGAGCACGTGCTTGCCGTCATCGAGATAAACGAGTTTGGGATTGCCGCCGAACGGATCGAACGGCTCGACCCACGTGCTTTCTTTATCATCGAAAATAGTTTTGAGCTGAACATTCTCCGGATCGCCGTGCAGCAGCGCGACGTGATTTTGCTCGCGATTCATGCGCAGCATCCACACATAATATTTGCCATTGATCGCCGACGTCCAGCCCAGGCGCGGAATGTATTCGTAAGCCTCGTTGTCTTCCTGCCAATTGCCGGTGGCGAAATATTGCGGCTTGCCGGTGGCGA
>CAYZFF010000424.1:0-4193 GCA_964477305.1 uncultured Cytophagia bacterium | reverse complement strand
GGACAGATTGAAAGTGCCTGCAAGCCACCAGAAAAATATCTTGACTAAAAGATGAAAAAAGGGTATCATAACACTGTCCCTGTTAAAATAACAGCTAAAAATTTATACTCCAAAGGAGGTTGTAAAATGCGGAAGTTTTATTTGTCGTTGCTACTTGGTGCGATGATGCTTTTTGTCTTTGGTTTTGTGAACAATAATGGTAAAAATGCTAATACACCAGCGGCGAAACCGGAAGTTGTTTCCAACTACACGACGGCGCCGGTGGTAGCTGGCGGAACGGTGAGCGGCACCATTACGTATGCCGGCACGGCGGCAGCCCCGAAAAAATTGGAAGTGACCAAGGATGTCGCGGTGTGCGGCAAAGAAGGCCATGTCGATGAGAGTTTAGTGGTGGGTGCCAATAAAGGCATTCAAAATGTGGTGGTGTCGATCAAAGGCGTGAAACAAGGCAAGGGCATGGAAACCCTCGGCGCCAGTTTCGTGCTGGACCAAAAAGTTTGCGCCTACAAACCGCACGTTTTGGTGGTGCCCATTAACAAGCCGTTAAAAATTTTAAACAGTGATGGCATTCTACATAACATCCATACCTACGGCAAAAAAAATCCGCCGAAAAACATGGCGCAACCGAAATTCAAAAAGGAATTGACGGAAACGTTCGCGCAGGCGGAAGTGGTGCCGGTGAAATGTGATGTACATGGTTGGATGGGCGCGTACATTGTAGCGGTTGATCATCCTTATCATGCGGTGACCGATGCGACCGGCAAGTTTACGATTACCGATGTGCCAGCAGGAACATACACGGTAGAGTATTGGCAGGAAAAATTAGGCGTGCAGACCAAGCAAATCACCGTTGCGGCCAGCGGCGCGACCACGGCGGATTTTGCCTATCCCGCGGGCAAATAACGAAATTTACGTTCGCAAATTTTAAAGGCGCTATCGCGATGCGGTAGCGCCTTTTTTATTGAAAGCTCTGCAAAAATTACTGATTGTTCCATCGACGTTTTATCTTCCTACTTTCCTTTTATCTGCCGATTCAACTTTGCCAGCCGAATAAAGAGTTCCTCGAGTTTGCGATTATACTCCGATTCCGCCAAATTATTTTTGCGCGTTTTGAGATTTTCAATCTCGGTGAGCAGTTGCGCCTTTTCTCTTTCCAATGGATTGTTGCTATCCACGGTTGGCTGCGGCGCCGCGCTTGCGTTCGCCAGGAGAAAACAGCGGCTGGCGAACTGACCGTCACCACTGCTCGCTGCCGGCGCTTCGCTGCCATTGCTGTCGCCGTTATCATCCAGCAACGCATGCTCCGGGCGCAGGCGGTTCGCATTTTCATAAAACCGCACGACGTGGTCGCGGCTGTAGTCAAAGGCTTCAAGCAGCGACACTTGATTGTTCTTATCCAAATCGGCTTCATCCGGCTTCAGAAACGCTTCAACAAAATATTCCGGAAACGTCGTGGTATATTTCTCTTCGCCGCTGCGGGTGGCGGTGATGACCACGCGGCCGGCCTTCGACAGTTTTTCAATGAACGGCCCGCTGGCCGCAGTGGTGTTTACCAAAGCTTGCCGCTGCGCCGGCAAACGATCCAGCATTTGCGCCCAGTCCAATTCGCGTAAATCGGGGCCTTCTAAATTCAGCTTCGCCCAATCTCCATCAAACGTACCGTGGCCAAAGAGAATCACGGTCACGAGATCAGCCGGTTGCATGGTGCCGGCCAATTGCGAGAAAAGCGCCTGAATTTTTTCCGCCGTGCATGGTGCAGTCGCAAACGGCAATCCGGCATCACTCTCTGCAAACACGCTGACTTGTGCCGGAGTGAAACCTTGCCGCGTCGTCAGCACGTCGTGCAGTTGGCGCGCAAATTGAGCGTACTTTGTGGTAAATTCCTTCTGGCCGCCTTTGCCGGCAACGATAATAACGTGATCGGCAGCGCGCAGATGAAAAGCACAGAACAAGATAAAAAGCCAGCAGGTTAAATGCTTTAAATTTTGCGGGCGATGAAAATTAATAAGTATGTTCATATTACCAAAATAAAAAAGAATTGGGCCAAAAGCAATCCACGCAATTTTTTAATTGCGCTTGAGTTTAAAATTTGCTATTCTGTCCGCACGAGAAACCGGCTTGGATTAACACCCCTATAGACCGGAAAAAGGCCATAATCGTTTACACCAGGAACAAAAAAGATGACAGTCGAAAATTCCGTTGCGATTGTGCGTGCGTTCGTTGAAAAAATTAACGCGCACGAGATCGCTGGTTTGTGCGCCCTCATGACCGAGGAACATGTTTTTGTCGATTCGCTGGGCACGACGATTCGAGGCCGCGAAACCATGCGCACCGGCTGGACGGGATATTTTAACTGGTTTCCGGATTATCAAATTTCTGTTACCGATATTTTTGTTCGAGATCATCTCGTTGGGTTGTTTGGCGTGGCGCGTGGCACCTACAACGCCGGTGGCAAATTGTTGGAAGAGAACAAATGGGAAATTCCCGCGGCGTGGCGAGCGGTCGTGAAGGACGGGTTGATTGCGGAATGGCGCGTCTACGCGGATAATTCGCCGGTGTTGCGGATTATGGAAAGGTATGCATCAACAATGGAAACTAAATCTGCGTGATTTTGTTATGTTTTCTAAAACTTCTCCGGCTCCTGATTCTGATTCCGGTTTTGACGCGGCTGGTCCCGCCTTTTCGATGCGGCGAAAAATTGGGTTTCTGCTCGGCGTACCGTTATTTCTTTTTTTAATGTGGCCGGCGTTGACGCCCGGGCTGAGTGAAGTTGGTCGGCGTTTGTTTGCGGTCAGCGGGCTGATGGCCTTCTGGTGGATCACCGAGGCGATTCCGATTCCAGCAACGGCATTGCTGCCGTTGAGTCTTTTTCCATTGTTGGGGATTCTGCCGATGGCCGAAGTGGCTCGGCATTACGGCGATGAGAATGTGTTTCTTTTTCTCGGCGGCTTTTTGATTGCGCTGGCAATGCAGAAATGGAATTTGCACCGGCGATTGGCGTTGCACATTGTTCGTTTCATCGGCACGGCGCCGCAGCGGCTGGTGCTGGGCTTTATGTGTGCCACAGCTTTTATTTCGATGTGGATTTCTAACACGGCAACGGCGATGATGATGTATCCGATTGCGTTGGCGGTGATTTTGCAATTAGCGCCGGAGCAGACGGCTACTGATCAGCAGCAGGCCACCAACAACTTTCGCACTTGCATGATGCTGGCGATTGCTTATGCTGCGAGCATCGGCGGGCTGGGCACGATGCTTGGCACACCGCCGAATCTCATCTTCGTTTCGGCCGCCGAAAAATTTTTTCCTGCAGCGCCGCGCGTGAACTTCCTGCAATGGATGACGTTCGGGGTGCCACTCGTTCTGGTGTTTATTCCGCTCGCGTGGTTTCTCTTAACGCGGCTGCTTTTTCCGGTGACCCAAGATTTATTTTTCGGCGGCGAAGCGTTGATTGACACCGAGATCAAAAAACTCGGCCGCATGTCCACCGGCGAACGCGGCATGCTCATCATTTTTCTGTTGACCGCGCTGGCGTGGATTTTTCGAGTGGATTTGAAATTGGATTTTGTTACGATTCCCGGCTGGGCGAGTTGGCTCAAAATCGATGACAAAGTTTCCGACGCCGCGATTGCGATGATGGCGGGGACAATGTTGTTTATGATTCCCACCAATTTTAAACGCGGCGAATTTTTGCTGGACTGGGGAACGGCGATGAAAATTCCGTGGGGCATTCTCTTGCTCTTTGGCGGCGGCATCGCGATGTCGGCGGGATTCAAAGCCACCGGACTTTCAACCTGGCTGGGCGAGCGGCTCACTTTGCTCGGCGCGCTGCCAACGCCGGCGCTGATTGCGGCCATTTGCCTGCTGGTCACGTTTCTCTCAGAATTAACTTCGAATACTGCCACTGCGACGATTTTCATGCCGATTATGGCGGCGACGGCATCAGCGCTAAATTTACACCCATTTCTGTTGATGGTACCCGCGGCGCTGGCGGCGTCCTCCGGTTTCATGCTGCCGGTCGCCACGCCGCCGAATGCAATTGCGTTTGCTTCCGGCTACATTACCGTGTCGCAAATGGCACGCGCCGGTTTCTGGCTGAATTTGATTGGTGTGCTTTTAATAAGCGCGGCGGTTTATCTACTCGTCGTGCCAGTATTTGGCATTGAATGGCAGGGTTTACCGGCGTGGGCGAA
>CAYZFF010000423.1:0-4243 GCA_964477305.1 uncultured Cytophagia bacterium | reverse complement strand
TCATCTTTATATAAAATTTTCTCCCACGTTTTGCCGCCGTCCTTCGAGCGAAATACGCCGCGCTCCGTGTTCGCGCCGAAAACGTGGCCGAGCGCCGCGACGTAAACAAGATCGGGATTCTGCGGATGAATGCGAATCTTGCCGATCTGCCGCGTATCATTCAATCCGACATTCTTCCACGTTTTTCCCGCGTCGGTGGATTTGTACACGCCGTCGCCGTGCGAAAAATTGCCACGCACGCAGGCCTCGCCCATGCCAACATAAATTACATTGGGATCAGATTGCGCCACTTCAATTGCCCCAACCGAGCCCGTTTTAAAATAACCATCTGAAATCGGTTTCCAATTCATGCCGCCGTCTTCGGTTTTCCACACGCCGCCGCCGGTGCCGCCGAAATAATATATCAGCGGCTGATTCGGCACGCCCGCCACTGCCGTCGAACGCCCGCCGCGATACGGCCCAATGCTGCGCCATTTCATCGCGCGAAAAAGGCTGGTGTCATATCCTGCCGCAATCGCCGCCTTTTTGGTTGTAGATTGGGCTAAAACATTTCCGAAGCCACCCAACACGAACATCAACGCAACCCAAAGCACGGCGCGCCGCACTGCCGGCATGCAGTTGTTGGCCATTATCACATTCTCCTTCCTCTGGTTTGAAACAAAACAGTGAATTGAAAAAATACGGTCAGCGCAACAATGTTTAGTCAACAATCGTTATTTCTTTCTGCGCGCTGGCCGCAAGAGTTCGATCCGCTATTGCCGTAACCGCGATCTCTAACAGATAAGAACCATTCGGAACGCTTTTGAGGTCGATAGCGATCAGCTCTGGCGCCGTGTCATCGGTGACCGGCCGCGTCAAGGCGATGCTAACAGCAGCGTCCTTCGCGCCAGAGAGCCATTGGGAAAATTTTTTAATGGGGCCTTTGCGGCTTTTGGCCGTTACGACGCGGTAGACAATCTCATATTCATCCGCAACGCCGGCAGTGCGCAGATTGTAAATCTCGAAATAGCAAAATACGGGAGTCGCTTTCCTCACTTCGCGATGCGGATAAGGCGCCAGCGCGAAATTTTGTTTCTTCACGGCCGGCAGCAATTGTCGCTGATTGGCGTTTGCCGGTTCAGTATAAAATTGCATGTCGCTGATCAACAGATTGGTGCCGCTAAAATCACGAATGACGAATGACTTTTGCTCATAACCAATTTTCTCTCTTAGCTGATCTTGCACTTGCAAGGTTAATTCCCCCGTCAGTGGCGGAGAGATGAGAGACAAATTTCCGGCAGCATAAGACAGGCCCTCGCGCGCCGCCAGGCCCACGGGAAGCGCTCTTCTTTGGCGCGCCGCAGCCAAAGAATCAAATTTCTGATCGCGCAACATGCCGCCAAATTCAAGGGCAAGCGTGACCTCGGAAAGCGAGTCGAGATTTCCGATCAGATTTTTTTTGAGCGGTGACCAAAAATCAACCTCAAGGCGCGTCAGGCCATTCGGGGCGCGGAACTGTGCAATGCTGTGAAAAAAAGTTAGCCGATTATCGGCTTTAACTGGATTGTAGATGGCAACCGGCGCTTGTTCAATGGCCTCGTGCACTTCGTATTCGTGGTCTTGCACAATCCGCAATATTCTCGGCGTCAAGTTGCCGGCTGAAGCTCTTGCAAGTTGTGGCAGCTCCAAATCATTTACTTTGGTCGAGGCCTGCGCCAAAGCCGGTGAAACCGCCGCGCGCTCGTGAACCAATTTCGCCCAGATGGCCGCTTTGTCACTGCTCGACGCGCCGATAATGGCGTTCATCAGGCTTGGCACTTCCTGAAACGTTCCATCCGCCCTTCCCACAAAATGCACGAGAAAATCCGCCGCTACCTTGCGGTAGGACCAACTTTCATTCGGCAACAGATTATACTGATAATGCCTCTCGTAACGATACCAGGGCTTGCCATAACGCAGGTAGTATTTGCCGCGATCGTCGAAATACGGCGGCTGCGGTGAAGAAAAATTCTGTTTCACGTAAGAGCAGCGCCGGATGAAATCCAGCAGCCAGTCATTCTCCGGCAGCAGTGGATTGGGATTGTGCGCTTTCCAATACGCGCGCAAAAAATCTTTTCGGGCTTCCAACGTGCGCCACTTGAAATACCTTTCGCTTTCACCGGTGTCGAGCAACAAAACAAACGGATTTTCAAACTCCCGTTGAAAACTGCTTGAATCGGCGGCAGCGAGCGCGGCAAAATATTGCTTTTCCGCGACGATCGTTCCGGTTAAATCTTCCTGAACGAACGACGGCAAACTATAGCTGGTGGTAAAAATGACGCTCGCAGCGGAAACCAATAAAATGCGCGTGCGCAGACGGGTTGAAAGAAGCAGCATTGAATTTCTCCGCAGATAAATACGGATGCTACAGAAATTGTATCACATTGGGCGCTGACGCGATCAAACTCAAAAAATTCTGCAAGTTTTTGCTGATTCGTGATCAAATTTAACGCAAAGCAAACTGAGCGAACGGAGAAAACATTTTCTTCAAAAGCCCTTGCTCGGTGAACTCTGTGGTCTCCGTGTTTAATGAGCTTTTAATTGCTGCGGCTTTGCGGAGCTTCAGGTTTCAGCGTTTCTGAAAATCTGCTGCAGGTGCCAAGATGGTGAGAGTATATTCTAATGATCATCTATTGTTGATTCGCGTGTAGTTGATATGCTTGTCTTCAGAGCCGCTGATGATTTAAACACGGCAGGGCCGCGCGCACTTGATCTTGATAAGCGAAATCAATCTCTGCGGTAATCACCGATTCTCGATCCGGGGCGAGGGCGAGCACGCTGCCCCATGGATCGATAATTGCGCTTTTGCCGTAGCTCGCATGGCTGCCGTATTTTTCGCCGTGCTGGTTCGGCGCGATGATATAAACCTGATTTTCAATCGCCCGCGCGCGCAGCAGCGGCAGCCAGTGATCTTTGCCTGTCATCAAGGTAAAATTCGATGGAATAAAAATGAGCCGGGTGTTGCCGCGGTTTGTCAGCTTGCGATAAAGCTCGGGAAAACGTAAATCGTAACAAATCGACAGCCCAACCTCACAAAATTCCGTTTTGGCCGTTATGATTTCTATGCCCGGCGCAATGTAATCCGACTCACGATACGAGCGCCCATTCGGCAAGATTGCATCGAAGAGATGAATTTTGCGATAACGCGCCAGCTCTTTGCCGCCGGGACCGAACAACATCGAGGTGTTATAAATTTTGGGTGAATCGCCCACGCGTTCTCCCACCGAGCCGGCGAGAAAATAGATTTGCATTTGCGCCGCGAACGCGGCAAATTGCGGCAACCATTCCTCATGCAAATTCGCCGCGGCGGCTTTATCCGGGCCGACGTAGAGAAACGTTTCCGGCAACGCGACGATTTTCGCGCCGCGCGCCACCGCTTCTTGCGTCAGCCGCTGGGCGGTATCCCAATTGCGCGCAATATCCTCGCGCGACTCCATTTGAATTGCAGCGACGAGCATTTCTTTCTCCAGGTAAACAGTAAACTTTGCAACAAAATGGGACCCGCAACGAAAACATAAAAGTGCATCGCCCGGCTCGACGCAATGACTTTGCTCGGAATGTCATTCGGCGATTTCACCGCGCTGTCGACACATCATCCGTCCACGTAAACAGTGTCGTGCCGGGCTTGAGATACATCTTCGCCGGATGCCCGCCGCAGGTGTAAACCAATTTTTCGTGCTTGGAAATATACGTGACGCTTGACGCGTTCTCGCTTTCGCGGGAATGACAATCTGGGACGGTTTTAGACTTTATCAGCAACCGGTTAGACGCTTAACTTTGTAACTTTGCCTGCAACGCTGCAATCGCCGCTTCGCATTCGTTATCTTGCGAGCTTGTTTGCCGCAACGCTTCTTGAAAAAGCGCCAACGCTTTTTCATATTTGGCGTTTCCAACCGCGGCGTTGCCTTGCAAATGCAAAATGTCGCCTTCTTCGCGCAACAACGTCGCGAGGGCTTTGATTTTCTCTTTCTCGCCGAGCAGCAACGCCAAAGTGGCGGCATCCATTTGCTCGACCAACTCGCCGTTGAGGCCAAGCAGTTGGCCGTAAGCATTTTGTGCGAGTTGTAACGCCTCAACATAATTCTGGGCGCTCTTGGCAAAAAGAATGCGCGCGATCACGGCGGAAAGCTGGGCGATCATGCGCATGAGATAGTCGCGTTCGATCATGCTGGTTAGCCAGTGGTTCGGTGAGTTGGTTTGCCCGTTAAGAATCACCAATTGAATA
>CAYZFF010000422.1:0-4256 GCA_964477305.1 uncultured Cytophagia bacterium | reverse complement strand
CTATTTCCGATATCGAAAACACGCCGCCACATGATCATTCACCATGCCGACGGCTTGCATGAAGGCATAACAAATCGTCGAGCCGACGAATGAGAAGCCGCGCTTCTTCAAATCTTTGCTCATCGCATCGGACTCCGCAGTTTTCGGCGGCAGCTCTTTGAGATTTTTCCAGCGATTGATTTTCGGTTTGCCGCCGACGAATTGCCAAATGTAACGATCAAAACTGCCGAACTCTTTTTGCACCTCCAAAAAGGCGCGGGCGTTTTGAATCGTTGCTGCGATTTTCAGCCGATTGCGCACAATTCCGGCGTCGGCAAGGAGTTTGGCCACCTTGGCCTTGTCGTATTGCGCAATCTTCTTCGCGTTAAAATGATCAAAGGCTTTGCGATAATTTTCGCGCTTGCGCAAAATCGTTAACCAGTTCAATCCCGCCTGCGCGCCTTCGAGAATCAGCATCTCAAACAATTGCCGCTCATCATGCACGGGCACGCCCCATTCTTTATCATGATATTCAACATAAAGTGGATCATTTCCGCACCACTCACAACGCTGTTTCATATGATTCTCGTGTAATGTTTAACGTGTAACGCGCCCAAATCAAGGTTTTTGAACTATTCTGAGTCAATCTCTGCTCAACCGGCTGCTTCGCATTCTCCAATAATGAAGATTTCATTTTCATTGCACCAGCATCCGCAAGATCGTTTTCAACTTCTGCGGCGCGACGCGTCGCGGGTCAGAGAGATAAATCTCATGATGCAGGCCGTGACATGACAAACCTGCTTGTTCGGCGAAGGCCAGCATCAGCGCAATGGTTTTGCGCTCTTCGTCATATGGGCCAAGGTGCAACATCTGCACGCACAAACCTTCGTTCAATTTTTTCAATTTCACCTCGCTTACTTCCGCACCTTTGCCTTTTTCGCGCAGCTTGGCGACAGCTTCTTTCAAATGTTTTTCCGTGATAAAATCTGGCGTGCGGATGAGCAGCGTCCAATTCCACGCGCTCTTCGGCTCGCCGGTAAAATCAGGTTTATTTTTATTGCCCCACCACAACCCTTCGAGCTTGCAGACTTTGTAATCCTGGCCGGAAAATTTCTGCGCCATTTTGATCGTAAAAGCCATGTTGTACAACGCGCCCAATTTCGCGGTGAACACCTCGCCGCCCGGTTCGCCCTTGCCGGTGATCGCCAGATATTTCGCCGGTTTAATTTTCACCAACAGCGGCGATTTCGGCGCGACGTATTCGTCTTTGTGCAAAACGTAAAGATCGAGTTTCGTGGCTGCCATAATTTCGTCTTTCTTAAAATTGATCAAAACAAAAATTCGGACGATCCATAAAATCTCTGCGGGCAGCGTAGAAGATCGAAAGGTTATCCGTTCGCCAGAAATTTATCCAACCGTTTCTTCTGCCGCAGATGATGCCGGAAGTGCATCTCAATCAAACGATACCATTCCTCAGCATTGAGCATACCCAGCGCCGGATGTTTCCATTTTTGCACCGGCGGGGCATGATCGATTTGCGGCGCGAGTGCTCGCATCGTTTCGATCAGCCGGAGCAAGCCCTCACGCATTTCTGCACGGCTCTGCGGCTGTTTTGGTGTATAATCATCAGAAGGCGGCACGTGAATTTTAGCCGGCGGAAAGCTTCCGAGCAAGAAAACGATTTTGCCCGGCAGCGTTTTGCCGCCCTCAACGATTTCGCCGCGATGTTCCAGACATTTCCGGCAGGCGCGTAAATGAAAGCGCTCGGTGCCCACCACGAGATGAAAATAAACCTGTCCGATTGACCACTGGTTCTCGGACTTCCGCGCAAATTGCTCTTCCGTGTAATCATTCAAAGAAACCAGCCAAAATCGCGCGGTTTTTTCAAATTGGTAAAAAAGCGCATGGCCGCGAGTGACGAGACGCGCCTTTTCTTCATCGCTATATTTCGACATCGCGCCGTGATAGCGGTGCTCGTTGATCGCCTCACGCCACGGCTCCAACGTGAGGCTACCCGGCTTACGGTTGGAAGATTCAGAGCTCATACGCGCTACTAAAATAATTTAAGTTTTATCGCGACTTTTCTTGATCGCAGCCAAAAGCTTCGGCGGAATCGGCCGGCACGCGCAATGTTTTGCATGTTGCAAATGCCATTGGAGGCGTTCGTCGACGGAAGGATTTTTTGGCATCCGGTTTTTTTCATGCCATTCTTTGTTTAATTTGGGTTTCATCAAACAACCTCATACTCGCTCTGAACGAGGCCACTGGCATACTGGCGCGTCGCGACGGGCTTGAGAGCAATGTCGCGCGGTAGCGGGCCAAAGAGTGGGATTCCATCGCCAATGAGCACGGGAACGCGCGTGATAATAAGACGCTGAATGAATCCGGCCCGCAGGAAACGCTGAATGGTGATTCCGCCATCAACGTAAACATGTTGGAAGCCCCGCGCGGCAAGCTGCGAAAAAATTTCGCTCGGCTCCCCGAACAGATGCTCCACCACGGCTCCCGGAGGCGCTGGAGCGAGCGTGCGAGTACTGAGCACGAAAACGGGTTTCGCGCCATAAGGCCACGCGTCAAAGGCCAGAACCGTTTCAAAGGTCTTGCGTCCGATGACCAGTGCATCCACCGTGGCAATAAACTCATCGTAGCCGTGGGCTTCGCCGCCGCTGGATGGTAGCCAATCGAGGTCACCATTAGCACGAGCAATGAAGCCGTCAACGCTAGTGCCGATAAAGACTGAGGCCTTCATTACCAAGTCCTTTCGTTGTCGCTTAACGGTTTTCGGTTCGGCGCTTAAAATTCATTTGTCGCACTTCCAGTTTATTGCCATTGACCATCACGCTCAAACCATACGTTCCCTCCATACGCGGCTGTGAGTTCTTATCGACAAAATGAATTTTCCTGCTGACGCTTTTCGTCTCTCCCGCTGGGATTTTTCCCTTCCAGAGTTGATACGTGCTTTTGCGCCGCGCCTTGCCTTTACCCGGCTCATCCATGTTCAACAGCACCACCACGCCGGCCTCGGTTTTAGCCAAGTTAACGATTTCCAGATCACAAGGCAAGAACTGATTGATCTGGAGGCGCCGTGGCGTATTGTCTTGCCACGTCACGCGCAAATTCGAATTCGTTCCATAACCTAAAAGTTTCAACGCCGCCGGATGGCCTTCTTCAATCAGAGTTCTCAAGGCCCGTGCGAGAATCCAGTGGCGTTGTTTCGTGGCCTCTGGCGTGTTCCATTCTCTCGTCCATTCCAAAATAATTTCAGGATTATCTTTCGAAATGTCGTTGAGATTGTTCGCCACCGATTTTTGCACGTAATCCGAATCATCATCCAACAACGGCGCAAGAATTTTTTTCAATGGCGCGGGGTCTTCCTTTAGCTCGTTAATATGCGCCAGCATCACGCCGCGCGGGCGCAACCCTTCAGTCACCACACGCCGCACCGCCGGATCGTTGTCGCGAATCCAATCATGTATCAACGGCAGAATATTCGCGACGCCGTGTTGAATCACGAGATTGTGTAGGATCGTCGCTGAGGCCTCGCGTGGCCAGGTGCCTTCCAGGGCGCCGGTGAAGCGGAGCCAGTCGAGCTGCCGTTTCACATCACTGCCGTAAAGCAACGGCGCAACAAACGCCGCAAGCGCCCGAATTTTTTCCACGGTAGATTTGGACAAGGCGGTAATGAGGGCCGCACCGTTGTTTTGCGCGCTCGACAACTCAAATGCGATTTGCGCCATCATGCGGACTTGCTCGAGCATGCCCGCTGCAAAGAAACCGCGTTTTTCCAACTCGGCGCGCAAATCCGTTTTAGCGCGCAATAAAAAATGTTGGGTGAGAACATTTTGTAAAGCAGCGATACTATTGCGCGCCGGGGTTTCTTTCGGGACGCCTTCGCCTTTTTTCGGCTTGCGAGTTTCCATGTCTTATGTTTTTTCGGCAGCGGTTTCAAAAATGTAGACTTCAATTTTCAAAATACTCACACGAATTACGCCGTTTTCCAGCGTTCCAATTTCGGAATGCCTTTGGCAAAAAAACCTGCGACGAACCCCGGGAAGCCCATTTCTTTCAGTTTGTTTTTGACCAGTGTCTGCATTTCACCCACGGTCATATTCGGGGTGGTGAATTTTCCTTCTTGGTAACAATGGCTGCAATAGCACAAGCTCTTGGCACCCCCGGCTTCCGTGCCGCCGCCTTTGGGGTCTTTGCTCATGGGCATGCCACAACTTTGGCAATTTTTGTAAGTTGATTGCATAATTTTCCTCCTTAGGATCGACATT
>CAYZFF010000421.1:0-4271 GCA_964477305.1 uncultured Cytophagia bacterium | reverse complement strand
TACTCGTCGTGCCAGTATTTGGCATTGAATGGCAGGGTTTACCGGCGTGGGCGAAGTGACATCACCATCTGGAAGTTTGTCGCAAAGCGCCAAGCAACGGGTTCTTCAGAAATTTGACAAACTTGCAATTTTTTGTTTTTGCTCTAATCGCTTTAGCCTCGTTGTGAAGCCTCCCACATTGTTTAAAACTGGACCAAGTGCCGCATAAATGAGCGACAATTGATCCAACGGCCGTTGATTGTGGCCGATCAAAATAATTACTTATGAGAATCATTTGATTTACAATGCGACTTCGCCCTTTTAGAAAACTGGGCACGAAAATTGTCAGGTTCAAAAGAAAATTTAGCCAATTTACGTTTTTGGTGGCTCTGGCCGGTATAGAATTAATATCTGCATATGAAAAACATTGAGAGAAAACGTCATCTTTTGCTGTCTATCAATATTGGCGGGTAACGCAAACCGCAAACGATCATCTCAGTTTAACCCAAGGAGTAAGAACATGTGGGCTTCTTCCTGCACGGGGACTCCTCTAAACACTGTCGATTCCCCACTCATTCTAATGAACTTCATACGCCGCGCCCTGGTCGTGCTTGGCTTGGTGCTGCCAACGTTGGTATTTTCTCAAGGCAAAATTAAATGGGGCGAAGTGCCGCGCGCCGATCTGGAAATGGCCAAATATACACCGGACTCGAACGCGACGGCGGTCATTTTAAGCGATTATGGCCACGTCGAATTTGTCGGCAGCGATTTTACCATGGTTTTTCGCCGCCATCGCCGCATCAAAATTCTCTCGGAAGCCGGCTACGATTGGGGCAATGTGGCGGTGCAATACTATGCGAAAGAACGCTATCAACGCCTCAGTGACGTTGAAGGGCAAACGATCAAACTGGATGCGAAAGGCGCCGTGCAAAAACAAAAACTGGACAAAGGTTCGATCTTCGATGAAAATGTGGACGGCGAATGGCGGCGTTTGCGTTTCACGCTGCCGGCTTTAAGCCCCGGCGCTGTGGTCGAATATCGTTACACGGTGCATTCACTCAACGGCACCTTTCTGCATGATTGGGAATTTCAATCATCGGAACCGACGCGCTGGAGCGAGTTTCATGTGGAGATTCCGCAGATGTTGCAATATGTTGTGTTGCGGCAGAACACCCTGCAATTGGCGGTGGAAGAATCTGAGACGCATCCTATTCCTTCGGCGCAACTCAACTCAACGTTCAGCTTGAAAGTCGTATCGTCACGCTGGGCGATGCGCGAGGTGCCGGCTTTGCGGCGTGAGCCTTTCATGACCACCCAAGAAGATTATCTGGCGCGTTTGCGTTTTCAATTGGCGAGCATCAATTGGCCGGGTGAAATGCCGGTGAAAGTGATGCAGACGTGGGAGAAGCTTGCGGAAGATTTGATGGCATCGGAAAATTTCGGCGGCCAGCTCGACCGTCACGGCGGCCTGCGCAAACAAGCAGAGACGTTGACGGCGGGCATTGCGGATCCGGAACAAAAGCTGCGCATAATTTATGATTATGTTCGAGGCACAATGAATTGGAATGACGATTATGGCATTTACACTGATGTCAGCCTGGACAAAGCTTGGCAGGCGCGCAAGGCCGGCGGTCCTGAAATCGCCTTGATGCTCACCAGCATGTTGCGCGCTGCCGGCCTCGAAGCGCATCCAGTGCTCATCAGCACGCGCGAGAATGGCTCGGTGGTTGATATTTATTCGATTTTGAGCCAGTTCAATCATGTGTTGAGTTATGCCAAAATCGGAACGAAAGAATATTTGCTTGACGCGACGGATCCGCTGTGCCCATTCACCTTGCTGCCGGAACATGCGCTTAATCAAACCGGTTGGCTGGTCGAAAAGAAAAATCCGCGCTGGGTCAAAATCAATAATCCCGGACTTTACAGCAATCAAACCGTCGTTGCCGCGAAGCTTGATACTGAGGGCGTACTGGCCGGCTACTTTGAATCAAGTGATGCCGGCTACAGCGGCATTCGTGACCGCTACACTTTGCGGAAGAAAAAAGATGACGAATACATCCGTGATGGCTACCTCAAAGGCCTCGCCGGCGCGCAGCTCGATTCGTTTAAAATTAGTGATAAAGATTCGACGCACAAACCCTTGATGACGTTCGCGCGTTTTCGTGCCAAAGATCATGTACAAGTGGCCGGTGACAATATGTATTTTAACCCAATTTTGTTTGGGCGTTTTGAGAAAAATCCATTTTCCTTGCCCGAGCGGAATTTTCCGGTGGATTTTGCGTATGGCCGTAAACTAAACTATGTGCTCACGCTCACGCTGCCGCCAGGTTTTACGGCCCAGGAAATTCCCCAAAATATTATGCTCAGTTTGCCGAAAGATGCCGGACAATATCGACGACTCGTCACGGTCGAAGGCAATACTTTGCAAATGACCAGCCAGTTTCTCATTCGTAAGCCGCGTTTTGAGCCTTTTGAATACAAAGCGCTGCGCGAATTTTATGATCGTATGGTCGCAGCGCAAGCCGAGCAAGTCGTGCTCAAACGCGGAGTGGCGCCGTCTAAATAAAAGTGTCATTATAAATTTCGGATCGACTGAAAATATGCTGAAAGCAATTACATTTTTAAAGTTGCTACTTGCGTCGGTGATCATAATGTTGTTTGCCGGCAAGAGCTTGGCACAACCGGATCGCGAATTCGACGTCGCCAACATGCCCGCGACATTGGCCAAAGATAACGACGCTGTGATGCGGCTTGATGCGCTAACGTTTATGGTGGAAAGTCCGGGCAAAGCAACAGAGCGTGTCCGGCAAGCTTTTACCATCCTGAATGAAAAAAGCCGCGATCTCGGCCAAGTGCTGATTGGGTATGATAAAATGCATCAACTCACAGAACTGCGCGGCTGGCTGTTGGATGCGACGGGTCGAAAAATCCGGGAGCTGAAAAAAGCAGACACCAAGGATTACAGCGCCATTGCGGATTATGCGTTGTATGAAGACAGCCGTGTGCGGGTGGCGGAATTGTATCACGACGTTTATCCTTATACTGTCGTTTTTGAGTATGAGATTATTTTTCAAGGGGTGATCAATTGGCCGTCGTGGTATCCCTTTTCCTCGCGTTGTCCGGTTGAACGCAGCAGCTTTGCTGTGAATGCACCGGCTACCATGCCGCTGCGTTATCATTTGCGCGACGTGGTCCAGGAGCCGCAAATTCGCCAAACCGGGGAACGCAAGACTTTGCTTTGGGAAGCGGCCTTGTTGCCCAAATGGGAAAGGGAGCCTTATGGCCCGCATTGGTCTCCGGTGATTTTTACCGCCCCAACCGCCTTTGAAATTGCGGGTTATTCCGGCGATATGTCTTCATGGAAGGCATTCGGGAGTTGGTTTTATCAGCTTTATTCAAGCCGCATGGAGCTGCCTTTGCCGGCGCAGGAAGAAGTGCAACGGCTTTGCGCCAACACATCGACGCAGCGCGAAAAAGTACGGGTACTTTATGAAAATCTCCAATCTAAAACGCGTTACGTCAGTGTGCAACTCGGCATTGGCGGGTGGCAGCCCTTTCCAGCAAGCTATGTTTACGAACGCGGCTACGGCGATTGCAAGGCGCTTACGAATTACATGTTGACGTTGCTGCAAGCTGCAAAGATTGAAGCCTATCCCGCTTTGATTCAAAACGGCGACGATGTCCCGGATGTCATCGCCGAATTTTCCAGCAACCAATTCAATCATGTTATTCTTTGGGTGCCGCTGGCAAAAGACACCTTGTGGTTGGAGTGCACGAGTTCAACCTCGCCATTAGGCCATCTGGGTGCCAGCAACGAAGACCGCAACGTGTTGGTGGTGACGCCGAACGGCGGTAAATTGCTGCGCACGCCGCACAGCCGCGCCGCCAACAATCAACAAATCCGCCACGCGCTCGTGACGATAACTGAAACGGGTGACGGCACAGCCGAAGTGCGTACGCGCTACACCGGCAATCAGCAAGATCACGTGCGTTGGGCTTTGGCGAAGAACACGCCGCGTGAGCGGGAAGACTGGCTGCGCCAAGAAATCGCAGTCCCCGCCTTTCGTGTTTTGAGCGCCGACTTCTCTGAAGTCGATGGCAAGCGCGAAGCGATTACACTTCCCGTCAAACTTGAACTGCCGCGCTTTGCCGCGCGCTCCGGCACGCGATTATTTTTGCGACCGAACTTAATGGAACGTTGGAAAAATGTGCCGCCCGAAGTGAAAGAGCGCCGGCAACCGGTGGAATTGGATTATGCTTTTCTTGATGCCGATACAATAACGTATCGACTG
>CAYZFF010000420.1:0-4278 GCA_964477305.1 uncultured Cytophagia bacterium | reverse complement strand
CAAGAGATGGCGAGTTTACTGCAACAAGGCGAAGCGAATCCCGTCAAAATGCTAACGCAACGCTTGCTCGACAACGGCGTCTCGCCGCAAACGATTCTCAACGACGGATTGATTGCCGGAATGACGGTGGTCGGCGAGCAAATGCGTTGTGGGGAAATGTATTTGCCCGAAGTTTTGCAATCCGCCAGCGTCATGCACGCGGCGATGGATATTCTCAAACCGCATTTGCTCAGCGGCGGTGTGCAGCCGCTCGGCCGTGTCGTGCTCGGCACCGTCAAAGGTGACATGCACGATATCGGCAAAAATCTGGTCGGCATCATGCTGCAAGGGGCGGGTTTTGAAATCATCGATCTCGGCATCAACACGCCGCCGGAAAAATTTGTCGAAGCCATTCAAACCCATCAGCCGCAAATTCTCGGTTTATCGGCCATGCTGACCACCACCATGCTCGTCATGAAAAAAACAATTGAAGCCATTGGCGCGGCGGGCGGGCGTTCACAAATCAAAATCATCATCGGGGGCGCGCCGGTCACGCAACGCTTCGCCGATGAGATCGGCGCTGATAGTTTTGCCAAAGATGCAGTGACGGCGGTTGGCAAGGTGAAGGCGTTGCTGGCCGTTTCGAATTGAACGATGAAAACATTTACTACACCGGCAATCAATAGCGCCGCTGCTCTCATCTTCGGCAAAGCCCCGAATCCCGTTCGCTGCGGTTTTGGATTGCACGTCGGCGCCGGCCAGGTTTATCCCGAATTGAATTTCACGCTGCCGACGATGTTGGTTGAAGAAACCACGTGGCCTGCTGTCGTCGCGCATTATCGCGAAATCGGCGCGATGATCGTGCGCGCCGCCAGACGTCTGCAACTTCCCGGTCTGATGGTTGAATTCGAACTGCTGCCGCCGATGACCGAACATCCCGCATGGGGCGGAGAAATCACTTCTATTTTATCCCAGCACCTGCGGCAAGCCCACGACTCGTACAATCTCGCCTGTGCTTTGCGGGTGACGCCGACCGATCTTCGCGATGCCGTGCGGCCGCCGCAATTACGCGCGGGAAAAGCGTGGGATGATCTGCGGCAATCGCTCGAAACCTGTGCGGCTGCCGGCGCGCAGGTTCTTTCCATTGAATCCGTTGGTGGCAAAGAAGTCCACGACGAAGCGCTACTCTATGGCGATGTCGCCGGCATCATTTTCAGCCTCGGGGTGCTGGCGCCGCGCGATATGGAATTTTTGTGGGACGAAATCGTTCGCGTCAGTCACGCGCACAACATTATCCCCGGCGCAGATTCCGCCTGCGGTTTTGCCAACACGGCCATGCAACTGGCCTCGCAAGGGATGTTACCCGAAGTGCTCGCTGCCGTCATTCGCGCTGCCAGTGCGGTTCGCAGTTTGGTCGCGTATGAGCGCGGCGCCGTTGGCCCTTCGAAAGATTGCGCCTACGAAGGCCCAATCTTGAAAGCGATCACCGGCACGCCCATTTCAATGGAAGGCAAATCCGCCAGTTGCGCGCATTTCAGCCCGGTGGGCAATGTCGCCGCCGCGATGTGTGATTTGTGGAGCAATGAATCCGTGCAGAATATTCGGTTGCTTTCCGGTTCGGCGCCCGAAGCTTTTCTCGAATTGCTCGCGTATGATTGCCGCCTGTTCAATCAAGCGCTCGCGCAAGGCACCGAGAACATGTATCAAAATTTGTTGGTCGGCTCCGATATTTATTTGAGTCCGCAGGCACTCATTCTTGCACCGGAATCAACCTGGCGTATCGCCACCGCCATCCCCAACGAATCAAACGCCTATCGCCGCACCCTCGCCGCGGCGCAAACCGCGACCGTGATTATTCGAGAAGAAAAATCGCTTTCATTACCGGCTCGCGAACAAGCCTGGCTTGACAAGATTGATCGCGCGTTGGAGGCGCTGCCGGAAAATGAAGAAAAATTTATTGACCGGATGACTGAAAAATATGCGCAACTCTTTTTGCGTGAAAGTTACGGATTGTATTAAAATCATAAACCCTCACCAGATTAAAGGACACTCGACCATGATGAAAACATTTCTCTGTTGCTGTCTGTCCCTGCTGTTGGCGCAAGTTCTGTATGCGCAAAAATCGCTGTATCTTGAAGAAATCAAAAAATCTGCCGAGAAAGGCTGGAAAGAATATCCGGAAGTGATTGCGCAATGGAAAGCGACGACCAAACCCAACGTGTTGTGGGGTTACGATTCACCGGCGCATCCGATTTATCTGGCCAGCACGCTGGCGTTTTTGTATGAGCAAACCCGCGATAAATCGTATGCCACCAAAACCGTGGAACTGTTGGCGATGTACGGTGATTTGCGCGCCACCTATCCGCAGGATTATGCGAAAGCCCGCGCCGAATATGTGAACGGCGTGCCGGCGATTGCGAATTTCTTTTTTATGCCGCCGTATATTCGCGCGTATCTGCGCATTCGCAACAGCGGCGTTCTCGATGCAAAGACTAAACAAAAGATCGAAACCGATCTTGCCGGCAGCGCCGATTTCATTTTTCACTTTCCGGAATGGGGCGCGATGAATCGCGCCATGTTGCGCGCCGAGGCGCTCATCTACGCGGTGCTGGCGATGCCCGATCATCCGCACGCGAAAAAATGGCGGCAAATGGCTGAGATTATCGCCGATGATAATTTGAAGCAATGGGAAATTGAAGATGCCACGGTTTATCATCCGGTTTGGCTGCTGTCGCTGTTTTCTTATGCCGAGGCCGCGAACAAGCTCGAATTATATGAAACCCCAATCATCAATTACTATCTCAAATATTTTACCAAACTCATGGCGCCCACCGGTTTGATTCCCGAATTTGGCGACGCGCGTTGGAGTTCATCCTGGGAAGGCCTGCGCTTCGTATCCATTTTTGAAAAAGGCGCCACCGTTTATAAAAACCCGGAAATGAAATGGGCCGCGCAGGTCACCCTGCAAAATGCTAAAAAACCCAATGCCGTTCTCGGCGTCGGTGAAGCTTATGCTTTGACGGATGCATATCGCTGGGCTGATGAATCCATCAAGCCCCAACGTCCCAACAGTTTGAGCCAGGAGGTGCTTGAAGATGTCGTTGGCAAAAAAGTGGTTTTTCGCAACGGCTGGGATGAATCCAGCACGTATTTGCTGCTGAACTATCGCGATGAAGGCGACGGCGGCTGGCTGCAGCGCGAATATCTGCGGCAAACCATTTCGGTGGAAGAAGAAAAGATGCATCACGGCCACGCCGATGAAAACAGCATCGTGCTGCTCATGAACAAAGGCGCAGTATTGCTGCACGACGCCGGCTACCGCGATGATCTGCCGAGCGGCAAGTTTGGCGCGTTTCGTGCGGATTATTATCACAATCGCATCGTCGCGCGAAAAAACAAGCGCGATAAATATCAGACCTCGCTGCTCGAGTTTGTGCAGAATTCCGGCGCATATCGGCCGGTGCGCACGCAAAAAATCGATTTTCTCAATTTAAAAGAAGTCGATATGAGCCGCACAAGATTGATCGACGACAATCTCGGCTATCAGTGGGACCGCGTCATCACGTACGTCAAGGACCAGAATTTTTTCATCGTGATTGACGGCATCAAAATTCTGCGACCCGACTATTTCACCTTTTCAAACTTCTGGCATGCACAGCACGTTTTGGCGCGCGGCGAGCATTTCTTTGATGTCGCCACTGACTCAATTCAGACTTTCAAGTTTTCGCCGCAACAATCGCTGCTCATTTATTTCCCCGAAACGTATGCCAAAACCGCAGGCGTGGAACCGATTCGCCGCAGTTATCAAGACGAGCAAGCAATTTATCAGACGCAATCGAGCGGCTACAAAGTGGGAGATACCGAAGTTTTTGTCACCGTGCTCATTCCGCATGATCGTTCGATTAAGCCGGAAACATTGTTGCCCAAAGTCAAGCTCGTCGAAGTCTCCGCGCCCTACAAAGCCGTTGGACTTGAGATCACGAACGGCGAGAAAAAATCCATTCTCGGCGTGAAAATCGATCTTGAAATGGAAATCGCGAGAGAGAATATTCGCCCGCGTTATCTCTACGATCTCGGCAAAGTCAAATACGGCGAATTTGAAACCGACGCGCATTTTCTTTTTGCCACCGCTGATAAAAATACGGTCAATTATTCGGCGTCGAACGTCTTGAAAGTCATTTATAATGGAAAAGCGTTGATGGAAGCGCTGCCCAACACCCACGGCTTGCAATTGGACGGCGCGCCGGATCGCGTGGGATTTACCAAATGGCGGTATTGGGAGGATGCAGTGCCGATTCG
>CAYZFF010000419.1:0-4285 GCA_964477305.1 uncultured Cytophagia bacterium | reverse complement strand
TATTTTTTCATGATTTCCGGCAGCCGTTCAATGGGCAGCGCAAACGCCGTGTTGCCGTTTATGCCGACTGTTGTTTCCGCCATGCACAGCGAATTGAGAATGGCTTCTTCCGCCGCTTCCAGGGCGGCTTGATGCAGGCGTGTGATAGCTTCGTCGTTAAAAATTTCAATTTCGGTCAGCGCGGCGTCCGGTTTCACTTTGACGCCGGTGGAAAAAAATAACAGCAAATCTCCGGAGCCGTGCGATGAAACGGAGCCGGTGCGGGCGAGGCCAAACGCCATGCGTTTGCACAGGCGTTGCAATTGCGCGGGCAGCATCGGCGCATTGGTGGCGCCAATCAGCAAAATGGACTTCGCTTTTTGCCCGGCAACACGTTGGAGATCGGTAATCTCTTTACCGACGGGAACGCCATTGATCATAAGCTGCCCACGGCCGCCGTGATTGGTTTGCGCGAGCACGCCGAGGGTGTAGCCGCCTTGCGCCGCCGGCAAAACACGCGAGGCCGTGCCGATGCCGCCTTTGAAATCATAACATACCATGCCGGTGCCGCCGCCGACCGCGCCCTCTTGAATCGCCCCGCTCGTTGCGCTGTTAATGGCGGCCAACACTTGTTCGTCGCCAAGATGACGACCGGCTGAGTCATGCAAGAAACCGGCCCACGTTTCCGCAACCAGCGGCACGGGCACGGGCGCAGTGTCGCCGATTTCCGGGTAAGTTTGCAGAAACCACGTCATCGCGCCGTTCATCACGCGGCCAATGTTGGAGGTGTCGGTGAGAAAAATCGGCGATTGCAACAGGCCGCATTGATCGATGCTGCCGACGCCGGTCATCTCGCCGTTGCCGTTCATCGCGAAACGGCCGGCGGTCAAATTTTCGCGATAAATATCATCGTTGGGAAGAATAACGGTGACGCCGGTGCGTATCGGGCCGCGCCCAACAACTAACTCGCCCTCACCTTCGCGGCGCGTGCAATGGCCGACTTTCACGCCGGGCACATCGGTGATGGCGTTCCACTGGCCTGTGGGCAGCGCGCCAATGATGATGCCCAACTCGCGAAGCCGGCGCCGCGTTGGCAAGATGGGCGACGGTTGAAAAAACTTCGTAGCCGGCAATGCAACGGTGGCTGCCAGTGCTTGCGAGAGAAATTTTCGGCGAGAAATGATGGGGGCGGTCAAAGCCTTCCTCAATTTTTAAAACAGCAGGATGGGTCCGGAAAATTTTTATAATCAGCCCGACGGCTGCGTTAATTTATGCCGTGGTTTGATGATAGGCTACCAACCCGGGATCACTGGCCAGCGTGTCGTGAAACTGCGTCATCAACACTTGTGCGATCTTTTGGTGATATTCTTGCCGCTTGCTCTTTAATAGTGAATGATAAGCTGCGTCGCGAATGAGCGCATGTTTAAACAAAAACTTTTCGCCCTCGCGATAGACCAGGCCGGCGGAGAGCAAACGGTGCAACGCATGTTGCAGCGCCGTTTCCGCGAGCGGCGAGATCGCACGAAGCAGAGCGTAATCAAATTCACGGCCGATCGTCGCGGCAAGCTGCGCCACCTCTTTGGCGGCGCCGAGATGATCCAATCGCGCCAGCAGAAAACCATATAATGCCGGGGGAATGGAAGACGGCACGTCGCGGGGTGACAATTCGTTAAGTTGGCCGGCTTCCAACGCCAAACGGGTAAGCTCTTCCACAAACAGCGGCACGCCATCGGCGCGGTTGACAAGCTGCGTGACGATTTCCGGAGGCAGCATTTGCTCCCGTGCAATATTTTTAATCATGGCTGCCGTTTCATCGCGGCTCAAAGGCGCCAAATGTATTTCTGCAAGCGGCGAGAGATCGCGCCACGGCGGTTGAAACAATGGACGAAAGCTGAATACGCCCAACAGCCGCATGTTGGCTATTTGGGGCAACAGATGTTCTAATAGTTCCAGCGTCGCGGCGTCCCCCCAATGCAAATCGTCGATCATCAAACACACCGGTTGCTGTGCCGCCAGCGCTTGCAATAAGCCCAACACTGCGTCGCGAATTTTTTGTTTGTACAATTCGAGGTTTAAATTCAACGGCGGGTAACGTCCAGCGAGCGGCACGGCCAGCAATCCGGCAAACAGCGGCACTGTTTCCAGCAAGGTTAAATGGCCGGCGGCGAGCAATCGCTCAATTTTAGCCAACTGGGTTGCGGCGTCATCGGCGCGCGACAATTTAAGCCGCCGCGCGAGCATATTAATGATCGGATAAAACACGCCGCTTTGCTGGTGATACGGCGAGCAGCGGCACCGCAAATATTCATGCGCCTCGCGGGCAAGATGGTTTTCAAATTCGTAGCGCAAACGCGATTTGCCGATGCCGGCCTCGCCGGTTAGCAAAACGATGCGACCGGCGCCAGCCCGCGCTTGCTGCCATTGCGCCAACAATTCGGCAAGCTCCTGGCGCCGCCCCACCAGTGGCGTTAGCTGTTGCGCCATTTCGAGGCGCGATAAGACGCCGCTTTCTTCTTGCAAACGATAAATTTCTAAAGGCGGCTCGACCCCTTTAATTAAAGGCGTGCCGAGGTTTTCACAAATAAAATACCCGAATATGAGCTGATAGGTGGCAGCGCTGATGACGACGCTGTTTTCAGCGGCGAGGCTTTGCAGGCGGGCGGCGATATTCGGGGTGCTGCCGAGAGCAAGCGGCTCATGTTTTTCCGCGCCACCTACCTCGCCGACAACGACGAGACCGGTATGAATTCCCACGCGGACGGCGAGCCGGAGATTACGATGCAGTTGCCAATGGGCGCTCAATTGCTGAATTTCCCGGGTGACGTCGAGGCCGGCATTGGCGGCACGACGAGCGTCATCTTCATGCGCGTGAGGATAACCGAAGTAAGCCAGTACGCCATCACCGAGATATTGCGCCAAATGGCCGCCATACTGTTGCACGGCTTTTTCACAAAGGCGCTGATAGCTGCGCAAAACCTCGCGCCAATCTTCGGGATCGAGACGCTGCGCCAACTCCGTCGAGCCGGCAAGATCGCAGAACATCACTGTGAGCTGGCGGCGTTCGGCTTCGGGCGTTGTGGCCGCGGTCAACCCGGCAAGCGCGTTGCCGCAGCGGCCGCAGAAATTAAAGTCCGGCGGGTTTTCAAATCCACAACTGGCGCAACGCATTCCGGCATTCTCCAAGAGTGCTCATTGAAACATTCGCAACGAAAGAATACGGCGGATTTAAAGCAATGAAAGTAACCAGAAGATAACACCGGGAGAAAATGGTGTCAAGTTAATTCTCACCGCGATTAAACAAAAATACCGAGGGAATCCATGATAAGCAGGACAGCATTGAACTGGAAAACATTGGCGCCATGACGGCGCGAAAATTACACGCGTTGGACAGTGCCGACCCAATATATCGGCATGGTGGGAGTTGGACGGCCGCCTTTGGGCTCGCGCGTGATGGCAAACGCCGCAATGCCCGTTAACCTTGCAGGCAGATGTTTTACAACGCCGATGAACCCGCCCTCGGCATCGACAGTGAAAATGCCGGCGTCAACGGGTTTACCATCGAATATAAACCAGAGTTGATAATCATGGGCTTCGGTGAGTGGCGGCAAATTGTAGGCAATGAAACTGCCGCCCGCCGTTTGGGGATCAAGCAAAACTTTGACCCCGCCGGGGAACTGGCCTTGCAGGTTTACCAACAGCAAATGAGAAGCATTGCTTTTTTGAATTTGTTGGATGACAGTTTGCTGGCGGGACATTTCAAATTGCAGCAATTTTATTTCGGCTTCGCGCTCGTCCAAGCGCCCGGCTTGAGCGGCAAGCTGCTGGCGCAGTTTCGCCATTTCGCTTTTCTGCACAAAATAACCATATCCTATGGCCAGCAACAGAAAAACCGCGGCCCACGCCAGCGCGCCCTGTCCGCGTTGCCAGAAAGTGCGCTGCGGCAGGGGACGAATCGTGGCTGACATCGCAGGTTTGGCGTCGCTTTTAAGCAAAGCTCCGGTCTTTTGCTCAGCGGCAATGGTGTTGAGCAAACGGCGTTTTAATTCGGGTGGTGGCTCATTTTGCGGCGCGATATAAGGCAACAAAGCTATTACCCGTCGCGCCGCTTCCACCGCACGCCGGCATTCCACACAACCGCTTTTTAGATGTTCCGCAAATTGCCGTTCTTCGCCTTCCTCAAGCGTTCCAAGGACAAAAGATTCGGCCAATTCGGTATATTGATCGTTCATGCCTGATTAAGATGGACTCGTGCGCTCTCGCGATAAACACTTGCCGCTAACTGTAGCGGCTATACTTTAGCGTCTAA
>CAYZFF010000418.1:2493-4311 GCA_964477305.1 uncultured Cytophagia bacterium | reverse complement strand
ATTCGCTGATGAGATCGTCCTTGCTCTGCTGCACATAAGCCAGCACTTCGGAAACGGAATCACCGTATTCCACATGCTCAATTTTGTAAACGTTTTTCTCGCCGTCCAGCGCGATTTGCACCACGTTGTTGTCGCCGAACAGGTTGTGCAAGTCGCCTAAAATCTCCTGATAGGCGCCGACCAAAAAGATGCCGATGAGATAATCTTCTTTTTCCTTCCACGGATGCAGGCCCAGCACGTCTTTGATGTTGCGCAAATCCACAAAGCGATCGATGCAGCCGTCGGAATCGCAGGTGATGTCGGCTAAAATCGCCGAGCGCGTCGGTTTTTCATTCAATCGATGGATGGGCATGATCGGAAAAATTTGATCGATGGCCCAGTTATCCGGCAGCGATTGGAACAGCGAAAAATTGCAAAAATAAATATCGGCCAGCGATTTTTCCAAACCTTCCAGCTCATCCGGCACGTAATTGCCTTCGCGCGCGAGACGGAAAATTTTGTCATTGGCGGCCCAATAGATCGCCTCGGCGTAAGCGCGCCACGGCAAATTGACATAGCCCAAATTGAACATGTTCAGCAATTGCTCGCGCGAGTGTTGGATGTCGTGATAAACTTCCTGATAGTTTTTGCGCGTCAAACTTTGGTACGATTCCCACAATTCTTTGACGAGCGGCGGCGTGTTTTCGTCCGCCGGCGCTTTGGGTTCCACCAGTTGAAACTCGGTGATGCCCAGCACATTGACGATCAAAATACTGTGATGCGCCGTGATGGCGCGGCCGGATTCGCTGACGATGATCGGATGCTCGACGTTCGCTTCGTCGCAGGTGCTCATGATTTGATAGACGACGTCATTGGCATATTCTTGCATGGAATAATTGGCCGAGGCCGCGAAATTGGTGCGCGAGCCGTCGTAATCAATCGCGAGGCCGCCGCCAACGTCGAAATACGTCAGCGCCGCGCCCATTTTTTTCAGCTCGACGTAGTAGCGCGCCGCCTCGCGCAAGGCCTCTTTGACATTGCGAATGGCGGTGATTTGGCTGCCGAGATGATAATGCAACAACTGCAGGCTGTCCAGCATATTCCGCGCTTTCAGCCATTCGACCGCCTGCAGCAATTCCACCGCGCCCAAACCAAATTTGGAGCGGTCGCCGCCGGAAGCTTCCCAACGCCCGGAGCCTTTGGCCGAAAGCCGCAGACGCATGCCGATACTCGGCACGACTTGCAGTTTTTCCGCCAGTTGGGCGATCAGCTCCAACTCATTCAATTTTTCCACCACGAGAATAACATTCTTCCCGACGCGCCGTGCCAGCAACGCCAGTTCGATGAACTCTTCATCTTTATAGCCGTTGCAAATGATCAACGCTTCCGGATCTTTCAGGGTGGCAACGGTGGTCAATAACTCCGGCTTCGAGCCGGCTTCCAAACCAAAATGATACGGCTGGCCGGCATCGACAATGGTGGCCACCACCTGCCGCTGTTGATTGACTTTGATCGGATAGACGCCGCGATACACCGCCTTGTAATTGTATTCCTGAATCGCGTTTTGAAAACTTTCGCACAAATTTTTGATGCGGGTGCGCAAAATATCCGAGAAGCGAATGAGCAGCGGCAGTTGAATGCCGCGCTGTTGGATTTCATCGGCCAAAATTTTTAAGTCGACGGCGCGGTTGGCGTCCCCCGTCGGATAAACTTCAATGTGTCCCGTCTCATTAACAGAAAAAAAATTTGCGCCCCATTGATTGACGTTATAAAAATCAACTGAATCCTGCGTTTTCCAACCTGCCATTGCTTCTGCCTCACCGTTTTAGAATTGTGCTT
>CAYZFF010000418.1:0-2393 GCA_964477305.1 uncultured Cytophagia bacterium | reverse complement strand
CTCTAATTTCTTGACTTTACAGGAAAAGTTTGTATATTTTCTGTTGACGTGTTCTGGAACCGGCAGGGCAAAATTTTTTGGGGAAAATAATCGAGCGGCAGAATGAGTTTTGGCGCGATGGCATGAGGGCTAAAATTGCCCGGCAGTTATCAAAAAGAAGCGAACGAACGCGCAATAAAATCGATAGAAAATACGCCCCAACCTCAAGAAATTATCATTCGGCTGGATAGACATTTTGTTTTAAAGCGGCTGGAAGAATTTTTTTAAAGTTGCTCTATATTTGAGCGCTTGCCGCCACTAAATAGTTAAGCATCGCCACTTAAATAACTTTTCCAATTCACGCGATTGTCATTCCCGCATGCTTTTGGCGGGAATCCAGTGGTTTAAAGCTAATGGATGCCCGATTAAAGCCCTCGAGCATGACAATCACTTGGGTAACTTATTTACTGCGTTTTCTGTTTGAAAAAAGAGATTGTTATTTGGAGCGCAGCGAGAAATCTTTTGCCATAAAGATTCCTCGTCGCTTTGCTCATCGGAATGACATCTTCACTCATTTAGAAAACGCGGTAAGCGGCATTTATAGGATCAAAAAGCTATCGATATTGTTGTTCGCCGGATTGGGTTTTAATTTTTAAAAGCCATGATTTATTCGCTTCGCCTGGCGCTCGCCCAGATCAATTGCACGGTGGGGGATATTCCCGGCAACACCGTCCGCATTTTGCATCAGCTCGAACAAGCCCGCGCGGCCAACGCCGATTTGGTGTTGTTGCCGGAGCTGGCCATCACCGGTTATCCGCCCGAGGATCTTTTGCTGCGGCGCGATTTTATTGAAGCCAATCTGCAGGCGCTGGAGCGGATCGTCCCGGCGACGCGCGGCCTGGTGGCGTTGATCGGTTTTGTCGAACGCGAGGGCAATGCGATTTTTAACGCCGCTGCCGTTTGTGTCGACGGCCGGCTGCTGACGACTTATCGCAAAATTTGCCTGCCGAATTACGGCGTGTTTGATGAGAAGCGCTATTTTCAAGCCGGCGAGCAGCCGTTGATTCTAAGGCTTGGCGATCTGCGTCTCGGCGTCAGCATTTGCGAGGACATTTGGGTTGACGGCGTCATTGAATATGAGGCGATCAACGGCGCGGATTTTGTGATTAACATTTCGGCCTCGCCGTATCATTGGAAAAAAGGCGATGAGCGGGAATTTTTACTCACGCGCCGCGCGCGGAATAATCGCGTTTATCTGGCTTACGTGAACACCGTCGGCGGGCAGGATGAATTGCTGTTCGATGGCCGCAGCTTTATTTTCGATCCGTACGGCGAAGCGTTGGTGCGCGGCAAGAAATTTGAAGAACAATTCATCGTTCACGACCTTGCGATTGATACGGCGTTGGTGCGCCATGCCGAGCGGTTTAAAGGCGTCATTGCTGCCGCCGGGCCCCAAATTTCACTCACCGCTTCCAGAGCGTTGTCGCTGCGCGAAGTCGCCATTGCGGCGGCTCCCATTTTGTCGAGACCGGCTAGCCCGCCGAATCTCGCGCCGCATCTCGATGATGAAGATGAAGTGTTCCGCGCCCTTATTCTCGGCACGCGCGATTACGTGCGCAAAAATGGATTCAAAAAAGTCGTGCTGGGCCTCAGCGGCGGCATCGACTCGGCGCTGACCGCGGTGGTGGCTGCCGCGGCGCTGGGGCGCGAGAATGTGATTGGGGTGTTAATGCCGAGCCGGTTCAATATTGCCGCGAGCACGGAAGATGCCCTGGCGCTGGCGCAAAGTCTGGGCTTCGAGACGCTGACGATTCCCATCAATGCGCCGGTGACGAGCATGGAAAATTTGCTGGCGCCGGTGTTCGCCGGACGAGAGCGCGACCTGACGGAAGAAAATTTACAAGCGCGCGTGCGCGGCATGATTTTGATGGCGCTGTCCAATAAGTTCGGTTGGCTCGTGCTCACCACCAGCAATCGCAGCGAAGTGGCGGTCGGTTACGCAACTTTATACGGCGATATGGCCGGCGGTTTTGGCGTGATTAAAGACGTGCCGAAAACCTTTGTTTATCGGCTCGCGCGTTGGATCAATGAGGTTCATTTTAACGGCCGCGCCGTGATTCCACCACGCACGATGGATCGGCCGCCGAGCGCGGAATTGCGCCCCGAGCAAACCGATCAGGATTCGCTGCCGCCGTATGATTTGCTCGACCGCATCATCGAAGCGTATGTAGAAGAGAATCGCGGTGTTGCAGAGATGGTGGCAGCGGGCTTGCCCGAAGAAACTGTACGCCAGGTGCTCAAATTGATCGACCGTGCCGAATACAAACGCCGTCAATCCGCACCCGGCATTAAAATCACGCCGCGCCATTTCGGCAAAGATCGCCGTCTGCCGATCACCAATCGCTTTCAGCCGT
>CAYZFF010000417.1:0-4311 GCA_964477305.1 uncultured Cytophagia bacterium | reverse complement strand
AGCGCAAGTTGGACTTCGCTGCCGTTAATTTACCCAATGACTTTCGGTACGCTAAAGTAGCCCATCTTTTGCGCCGGCGCGTTTTGCAAGGCTTCTGCATTGGTGAGCCACGGCTCAACTTTGTCGTCACGAAAAACGTTGTGGAGATCGAGCACATGCGCAGTGGGCGGCACGTCGTCGACGTTGAGTTCTTTCAATTGTTCGACGTAACCAACGATGGCGTCCAGCTCTTTGGCGATTTTCGCCAACTCCTCATCAGTGAAAGAGAGCTTGGCTAACGCGGCAACGTGCTTGACTTCGGCGAGGGTAATGGGCATATTAGGACACCAGCTTGGGTTGTGCAATCAAGTTTTTTTTGCGGTTTGCAAACGATAAGTAATATAGCAGAAATCGCGGTTTTAGTCAAGGTTTTATCTGGCCGACAAATTTAAAAGACTGGTGTGCTTTTCGAGCGAGTATCATCTTTCTATTTTGGGACGCGGGACGCGCAGTTGCTAAAAATCTTTGCTTGCCTTTTTAATGCTTTGTTGTTATTATTATGGACCGGTAGCGGCGTTTGTTGATTCAACCACGAAGCCGGGCCGGCGGTCTAACCAAATTTAAAAAGGTTTGCCCATGACGCGTGCGTTTGCCTTCCTCAACAAAAAAAACTTCCCGCAAATCGGCGTGGAATGGAACGGGGTGCGGTATAATTTTTCGCGCGCCTGGGAAATTTTCAAGCAACTCAAGCTCGATCGTAATGCGCCGGATCTGCCGTTCCTGCAGTTGATGGTGGAGTTGGATCTCTTTCATGCCGAAACGTTTGACGAAGTTTTCACCGCCATCCAAGAGTTGCGGCCGCTGGAGGATTTGCGCTTGAAAGCGGATTTTCGCTTCCAGCCGCCCATCAGCCGCCCGCAAAAAATTCTGTGCATTGGGCGCAATTATCTCGAACATGCGAAAGAGTTGGGCAACAAACCGGCGGCCGGCGAGCCGGTGTTTTTCAGCAAATCGGTGTCGGCGATGATCGCGCATGAAGAGCCGATCCGGCTGCCGCGATTTCCGATTGCAACGGATTTGAAAGATGGGCGGGGCCGCATCGATCACGAGATCGAGCTGGCGTTGGTGATTGGCAAAACCGCGTCGAATATTGCCGCTCAATTCGCGGGTGATTTTATTGCCGGCTACACCATTTTAAACGACGTCACTGCGCGCGAATTGCAGAAAAAAGACACCGCGGCCAATTTGCCGTGGTTTCGCGCCAAAAGCTTCGATACGTTCTGCCCGGTCGGCCCGTATCTAATTCCAGCGGAAAATGTGCCCAATCCCCAAGCACTCAATTTAGAACTGAAAGTAAATGACGCCGTTCGGCAGCAAGGCTCGACCGTAGACATGATTTTTCCAGTTGCAGAGCTCGTTAGCTATCTCTCGCGTTTTTGCACGTTGCAACCGGGCGATATTATTGCCACGGGCACGCCCTCCGGCGTTGGCCCGATTAATCCGGGCGACCTAATCACGGCAAGCATTACCGGCTTGGGCGAACTCGAAAATCCGGTGGTGTAAAATTTCTTTTGGCGACCATACCTGGTGCATCAAAGCGGGATCAAAAAAATTTTTGGTGTCTTATTTTATTCAGAGCAATTCACAATTCATTATTTACCTTTTTGGAGAACGCTAATGAAGGAGAAACAGGCAGGACAAATGGCAGGCAAAGGATTGCAGTTTCTGATTTGTCTGTTGCTGGTGTTATGGAGTGTCGACAGCAGTTGGGCGCAAAGAAAAATTTCCGGCAAGCCGCGCGCGGTACCGGGAGAAATCATCATTAAATACCGGGCCGGAGTGGCCGAGAGCGCGAAACGATCGGGTGAGCAATATGCCGGCCTGCAATTCCTGCGCAGTTCGGCTGCGTTGGGGTTTATCGTCTGCAAGACGAACAAATCCGTTGACGCCGTTGTGCAACAATGCAAGGCGGATCCCAATGTTGAATACGCCGAACCGAATTATTATCTCTACGCGGTGGAGACCATTCCGGAAGGCGCGCCGTTTGCGGTTAAACAAGGCGCGCCGCGCATTCCGAATGATACACGCTTTAGCGAACAGTGGAATATGAATAACAGCAATGACGCCGATATCGACGCCCCGGAAGCGTGGGCCACGCAAACCGGCAGCAGTGATGTGCTCGTCGCCATCATTGACACCGGGGTCGATTACGATCATGAAGATTTGAAAGACCAGATGTGGCGCAATCCCGGCGAATCCGGCGGCGGCAAGGAAAACAACGGCATCGACGACGATAACAACGGTTATAAAGATGATTATCGCGGCTGGAATTTTTCGGCGGATAACAACAATCCGTACGATGACAATCAACACGGCACGCACTGCGCCGGCATGGTGGGCGCGGTTGGCAACAACGGCAAAGGCGTCGCCGGCGTGAACTGGCGCGTGAAAATCATGCCGCTTAAATTTCTCGGCAGCGACGGCTCGGGCACCACGGAAGATGGCGCGGAGGCGATTATTTATGCCGCGACGATGGGCGCCAAAATTACCAGCAACAGTTGGGGCGGCGGCGAAAATTCCCGCACGCTGCAAGACGCCATTCAATTCGCGCATGATCGCGGCTCGCTTTTTATCGCCGCGGCGGGCAACGAGTCCTCGAACACCGATAACACCGCGAATTATCCTTCGACGTATAACGTGCCCAATGTCGTGGCCGTGGCCAGCTCGGATCGCAACGACGCGCTCTCGAGTTTTTCCAATTACGGCCGTTACACCGTTGATCTGGCGGCGCCGGGTTCGAGCATTCTCAGCGCGCAACCGCTGGGCCGCTATCAATTGTTGAGCGGCACGAGCATGGCAACGCCGCATGTGGCCGGCGCTGCAGCGCTGATTTGGGCGCAATATCCGACGCTGACCATGAAGCAAGTGATCGTGCGACTCCTCGGCTCGACCGATCGCAAGACGGCGTTTGTGAATCGCATGGCCACCGGCGGACGGTTGAATCTCGCCAATGCGTTTTCCACCAAACCGTTGATTGCGCTCACCACGGATTTGCCGTACACGAACAACGTGACCGGCCCGTACAACGTCAGCACCTCCGTGGTTGATGACGGCATGGTGACCAACGTCAAGCTGGTTTATTCCGTCAACAGCACGACGAGTGACAGCGTGGATATGACGAGCACCGGCAATGATTCTTATGCGGCGAGTATCCCCGGCAAGGCGTTGGAGACGACGATCAGTTATGTCGTGGTGGCGCGTGACGACGCCAACAATCGCTCGGTGAGCCAAACGTATACATTTAAAGTGACGAACGAGCAACCGCCGTCCGAAGGTTGCTGCGGGCAGCCCGCGTTGTCGTTTCAGGGTTTGGATTCTTCAACCCGCTGGGCTGTAGAAGTTCCGGCGAATATGGCATTTTTCCTGTTGCCGCTGGTGTTGTTGCGGCGCCGGAAAAAATAGTTTCATCCTTATTTACACTGGAGGTTGGTGTGAAACCAACCTCCAGTGTCTTTTTTACTCTATCCTGACTTTCTCAATCCCTTCCGGCGCCGGTGGATATTTGAGGTCTAAACTTTCCAGCGCTGCGACGATACGTTCTGAAATCACCAAATTCCGATACCACTTTTTATTCGCCGGAATAATGTGCCACGGCCCCCACGGCGTATTGCATTTATTAATCGCGTCTTCATAGGCGTTCATATAATCGCCCCAAAGCGCGCGTTCTTTTAAATCACCCGCATTGAATTTCCAATTCTTCGTTTTATCAGCAATGCGTTTTTCCATCCGCTCCTTCTGCTCTTCTTTGGAGATATGGAGGAAGAACTTTAAAATGGTGACGCCGTGATCGGCCAGCAGTTTTTCAAAATTGTTGATCTGCTCGTAGCGTTCGCGCCAAGTTTTTTCCGGCACCAGATTGTGCACCCGCACGATCAGCACGTCTTCATAATGCGAACGGTTGAAAATGCCGAGGTAGCCTCGCGGCGGCACGTGTTGGTGCACACGCCACAGAAAGTCATGTGCCAGTTCCAATGGCGTCGGCGCTTTAAAACTGGTCACGACACAACCCTGCGGGTTCACGCCGGACATCACCTGTTTGATCGTTCCGTCTTTTCCTGCCGCGTCCATCGCCTGCAAAATAATCAGCAGCGCATGTTTGCCCTCGGCGTACAAAACTTCCTGCAACTCTGCTAAACGCGCGATGTTCTTTTCCGTTTCCGCTTTGGCTTCTTCTTTGTCTTTGTATTTACCGGTGTCATCCGGATCAAAATCTTTCAGCCGGATTTTTTCACCGCTCGGAATTTGAATCGGTTGTTTCATTGCGATCTCCAT
>CAYZFF010000416.1:0-4316 GCA_964477305.1 uncultured Cytophagia bacterium | reverse complement strand
ATGGTGTCCGAAGTCTGAAGCCTTCAAAAGAAAACCCCAATCGCGCAAACTTACCGGTTCACGCGCTTGGGGCATGCTGCAATATCAATTTGTGATGTTCATCTCGCCAAAGTTTCAAGGTCCATTATTATTTGAGGTATCTCATCCCAATAGTATCAACTAAAAATCGCCAGCCGCACCAACTCATCATCAGGATTGTTGAATCCATTCTGGCGAGCCAGTTGCAGCGCTTGTTGGCGTTTCGCGTTATCCGGTGGGTCAACCAGCAGGGCGTCAATAAACAGCAACTGAATTTGCCGGCGCGGCGAACCAAGCCCGCTGGCGAAGCCCTGGGCCTGGTTGAACGCCGCCTGCGCTGCCGTTCGGTCGCCCAGTTGCACGTGGGCTTCCGCCAACAGCAAAAGGTAATAACATTTTTTGCCGGCATTTAAAAATTCCAAAAGCTTGTCACCGTGCTTGCGCGCTTCTTCCAGGTAATTGAGCGCCTGTGTCGGCATGTTTCTTTTCAGGGCAAGCAGCGCCAGGCTCATGAGCGCGCTCCACATATTGGTAAAATCGTTGGGCGCGCCATTCGGGTTTTGGCCTCTGGCATGTTCCAACGCGGCGTAAAACAGCGCCTCCGCGCCGGAATAATCGGCGGCTTGCAGCGCCAAATAGCCTTTGCCCAAATGACACAACGTTTTTTCGCGCGGCCGCCGCGCCAGCGCGCCAAAATTTTCCAGATAGGCGGCGGCCGCAACCAGATCGGCCGGCTGGCCGCGATTGATATACGCCCGCGACAAACGCTCGAGCAGATTGACTTGGAAATAATCCATGTCGCGAATCGTCCATTGCGAGTTGCAAGTGGCTTGCGCCGCTTCCAAAACTGTGATCGCGTCGTGGTTTTTGCCGGCGAATAAATGCTGGTTGCCCAAATTTAGCCCCACACCGACGGCCCGCAAATAATGCTTTACGGGTTGGCTCTCTTCGATGACCCACTTGCCGAGTTCTGCCGCTACCGCCAGGCAGGCCCGGCCCTCTCCGACGACGTTTTGCAAACGGCCACACAGGTCGAGATAAAGCCGGTAATCGAGAATGGTCGCCGGCATGGTTGAAAAGCTGACGAGATTTTGCAGGCCAAAGGCAGCGAACCACTCAGCGCGCAAAAAATCGCCGTTGCCGATTTCGAGGCGGGCATTTCTTTGGGCAATGACGGCGAAACGCCATTTTTGCCATGAGGCGGCGGTGGCATTGTTCAAATAATCAAATAGCGGCAACCAATAATCGTGCTGACGGTAAACGTCAACCAGGCCGCAAATCGTTCGTGCCCGGCTAAGCAACGCCTCGCCGCCGGCTTGTTCAAGAGCAAAGATGGCCGGAAAAAAATCCGCCAGTTTCGCCTCGATCTGCGCACAGTCGGCGTCATTGGCAATTTGCAGATTGCCTTCCGGCAAAGGCGCAGCCGGGACGGAATTTGCATTTTCCTGATTGAACTGCCGTAGCACTTCTTCGGCAATCGTCGACGGCGCCGCAGTTTGGATCAAAGCATCTCGGGCTTCCAGCGCGATCAGCCGTTTTTCCGCATCGGAAGCGGTGTTTTGACAATCGCGCTCATATTCCAGCAAAGTTTTGGTTGGCATGGGAATCCCCTTTGGTTTTGTAATAAAAAGCTTAATTGACAATTAAAAAACGAAGCAGGCAACAACGCCCGCTGCCGATTTTCTTGCTTGGCAACGGGCGCTGTGACTATTGTTACGGCCCGTCGTTGTTGGAACCGACACCGCCACCGTCTGCATGTGGGATCAACATTTCCGGCCAGGTCAGCATATGTGCTCCTCGAGTGAGTTTAAAAACAGTTCATTTTCCTCGCCCCGAGGTTGACGCATAGAATGGAACACCGGCATTTGCTTTTGTCCCAGCCAAACTATACGCACCCCAGTAACGTGGATGAGGGTATTTTAGGTAATCATCTGATTTAAGATCTGCAATTGCTTTGATCTGCATTTCCTGTAAAGCCGAAACTGCATCGCCTGATTCATGCCAAGCGTCGAGAAAATTCAAGACCTGTGGCGTGATTTGCCCGGCGTCAATTTCCCAGAAAGTCGCTATCACTTGCGCTGCACCGCCACTTAAAAAGCTACGCTGCAATCCGGAAAGCCCGGCACCGCCGTAAAAATGATTGCCTGCGGTTTTGCAGCCGATCAACATTACAAGCTCTGCATTGTTCCAATTGATGGAGTCGACATCAATGTAAGTGAGTTTGCCGTGAAATGGCGCGTCCTGCAATGGAAATTGAATATAAGATTGCCACGGGTCATTCCAGTTCGCCTCAGCATGGGCATAAAAGAAATACGCTTGAAACTGTTTTTTAAGTTGGGCTTCAAATTCAGTTTGATTTCTCCAATGTGTTCTCACAAGAGCCTTGATCTTTTGCAAACTGTCCAGGCGTGCACGGATCTGTATGCTTTCAAAATATAGCGCCGAATCCACCGAAGCCAATAAATTGGACGGACTGGAATAACGACGGTTGAGTTTTCTGTCCTCTGCAAACAAAGAGACTGTCGGCAAATACATTAAGGCGTGCCGCTCGATTAAAAATTCAATTTTTCCATTGTCTTGGCGAGCCAGTGTATTGAACGGCAATAAAAATAGAAACTCGTCAGGAACTATGTACAGCCGATTTATTTTTTCAAGTGTCCTGCTGGCTGGTTCGATAAGTTGGTGATATAATTCGTGCGAAAGCTGGACAGCCCGCATGTAATCTTTTTCTAAACCTTGCTCATTGTATTCTCGTGGCGCGCTAGCACTTTCATTAGGCGTCAATTCAGCCAGATATTGCTGCACGAGATTTTGTAAATTCCGGCGACTAATCGCCGCATGGAATATTTGCGATCGTGTCGCCGTCGAGACGATTATAAAAAGCGTATCTTCGGCAACCATATAATCGAATACCGCTTCATTCGGGTGCAGTTGTTTGCGCAGCCCAGCAAGGTCGGTGTCAGCATTGCGTACCTCTGAGCGGCGGTTACGCCGTTGTCGCAGCGCCCGCGACTTGGCATAATCCAACCTGGCAAAAGCGGCGTCAAGCTTACTTTGCCGGATTTCCAAATTAATTGCAGTCTTGATATCCTTATAAATGCTGTGTTGGAAAAAGATCAACCGTTTTTCCTGAGTGTAGCGTTCACTTAAAACTTCAACCTCATGCTGCAACCAAGCGGCATAGCGCTGGGCCTCGTCGAAATTTTTTGCGCGACCGGCTTTTTCGATCACGAGCGCCAGCGAACGAACCAGTTGTTGGCGCCCGCCGGCAGCGTTTATACGCTCGATCATTTCCTCCAGATCTGCAGCCGGATCACTGACGCGGTGGGAATTGGCCGGCATTTTAAATGATAATGCCGTTTGTCTAAGGATAGCGTCAATTTCATATAGCGACATTCGATAGTTGTGGCAAAGCGTGCGCGCTTGTTTGAGCAATTCCTCAGCTCGCAGCAATTCTCCCAAACTTTCGTGAATGCCGGCTGCCTGCAATAAACCGTTGACGCGCAAAACCGGCGAATCACTAAATTTTTGCTCTGCATCCAGCAATGTGATTTTAGCTAACGGCATGTCGTCTTTCTGAACATAGGCTCTGGCCAGATACAGCCCATATTCGCTCAGACGCTCTACACTCAAAATTCCTGTAGAATCGGCATAAGCTTTTGCGGTATGGAAATGCGTAATCGCATTATCCGGTAAATCATATTCCAAATAGAGATCGCCAAGGCGAAGATAGGCATACCACACATTCAAGGGGTTGGTCGCAATTATGGCGTTTGGGTTTCCAGCCTCATTGTTATGCCGGATACCACGACCATGGGCGATAGCGTTTTCAAATTCTTTTTCAGCTGTTTGGAAATCACCAATCAGTTGGGCGGCCAAACCAAGATCGAAATGATACAAAGTCCGCTGCTGGATTCCCTGCGCATGCCGACCATAATGATTTAAATGTTCAACCATGGTTTTATAGTCCCCTAGTTCCCAGGAAGCGACAGCAATTCTCTCCTTGACCTCCATAGAATAGTACCATAGCGATCGAAAATGCCGCCATTGCTGTATATACTGCAAAACATTTTTGAATTTTTCCAGCGCTTCATCATAGCGCCCCAACAGCACGAGTTGGTTGCCGCTATTGAATTCGATGCCAGCCATGCGCAAAAAATATCTAATGCGCTTGCTTTCGCCATGGATCCACTCGGCGAGGGCTAGGCCGAGGTTGAACAGTGAGCTGTCCCCTTCCACTAAAGGGTTTTGTAGGCGAAAATACAGATCCAGCTTTTGCCGCTGATCAGCACAAGTCC
>CAYZFF010000415.1:0-4319 GCA_964477305.1 uncultured Cytophagia bacterium | reverse complement strand
CAAATAATCAAACGATTAGGGCTGTCGACTTGATGGTTCGATTTATTCAACCTAATATAGTAAGGAGATTTTCCCATGTTGCGTAAGCATTGGATTTGGTTTATGGCGTTGCTGTGTTGCGGTCTTTTTTTATGGGCCTGCGCGCAAGATTATGTGACCGGTAAGCGGCGCATCACACTCGTCAGTGAATCGCAGGAGATTGCGATGGGCGTCGAAGCCGACCCGGGCATTGTCGCGGAATTCGGCGTATATAATGATGCTAATTTAGGCCCGTTTGTTGACGGCATCGGCCAATCCATGGTTAAAGTTTCGCATCGGCCCACGTTGAAATTTACTTTTCGACTGGTGGATTCGCCGGTGGTCAACGCGTTTGCGGTGCCCGGTGGTTTTGTTTATTTCACGCGCGGCATTCTGGCGCATTTCAATGACGAAGCCGAGCTTGCCGGCGTGATGGGCCATGAGATCGGCCATGTTACCGCGCAACACGGCGTCGAGCAAATGACCAAACAGCAACTCGCCGGCATCGGTTTGCTGGCGGGAACGATTCTTTCCGAAGACTTTCGCCGTTTCGGCGATCAAGCGCAACAGGCGCTGGGCCTCATTTTTCTCAAATTCAGCCGCGACGATGAATCCGAGTCTGATTTGCTCGGCGTTGAATATTCCACCAAAGCGGGATACGACGCGCAACACATGGCGCGATTTTTCCGCACCATTTCTCGCATCACCCAGCAGGCCGGCGGCGGCCCACCGACATTTCTTTCCACGCATCCGAATCCGGATAATCGCGAAGTTCGCGTCGGCGCGCTCGCCAAAGAATGGCAACAGAAAGTGCCCGGCCCCAAAGGCGGCACCGACCGCGCCGCCTATTTGCGCCGCATCGACGGCATTGTTTATGGCGATGATCCGCGGCAGGGTTTTGTCGAAAATGGTTATTTCTACCATCCCGAAATGAAATTCCAATTCGCCATTCCCGCCGGCTGGCAAGTGGTAAACCAACCGGCGCAGGTGCAACTCATTAGCCCGCAAAAAAATGCCGCCGTTCAATTCACGCTCGACAAAGCGGCGAGCGCGCAGGAAGCGGCGCAAACGTTTCTGCAAAATTCCAAAGCGCAAGTGGTGCGCAGCGGCGCGGCACAGGTCAACGGCATGCGCGCCTACGTGACGATCGGTGATTTGCAAACGCAGGACGGCGGCGTCATGCGCGTGATGTCTTATTTCATCGAGCGCGATGGCAGCATTTATGTGTTTCACGGTTACACGGCATCCAATCTTTTTGACGCCAATGTGGCGAATTTTGAACGCACGATGAAGAGTCTCGATCAATTGCGCAATCAAGCCGCGCTCACCAAGCAGCCGCGCCGAGTAAAAATTATGAATGTCGATCAAGCCGGTGATTTGCGCACGGTGCTCACACGCGCCGGCATGAAAACCGAGGAGCTGGAAGATCTTGCTATTCTCAACGGCATGTATCTGCAGGATCAATTGCAGCGCGGCGCTCTGGTGAAGGTGGTGCGGTGAAATGGAAAGATTATTTTTCATCCTCGGCGCCATTCTCTCCGGCCTTGCGGTTGCCACCGGCGCGTTCGGCGCCCATGGTTTGAAAGCGCGTTTGTCCGTCGAGATGTTGAACACCTTTGAAATCGCCGTGCGCTATCATTTCTATCACGCGCTCGCGCTGTTTGTGACGGCGTGGGCTTGCACGCGCTGGCCGAGTGCAACAACGACGGCAGCCGGTTGGCTGTTTATCATCGGCATTCTGATTTTTTCCGGCAGTCTCTACACACTGACGCTCACCGGCATGCGGTGGTTAGGGGCCATTACGCCGATTGGTGGATTGGCATTTCTGGCCGGTTGGTTATGTCTGGCGTGGGCTGCGTGGCAGAAATAGAAGCGCGTGGTCGAAACCATGAACCGTTTTAAAGAAAATAACCATGCCCCTCAAATTACCCAGTTTTGCGGATGAAGAACAAGTCACTTTCTACCCGACTTATGGTTATCGGGAAGGAACGCATTGGAAAATTCCTCTGCGGGTGTGGGTTCATGAACCGCGCGCCCTCATTGAAAGCATGGTTACGCGCGTGGCCCAAAGCCTCGGCGATTTTGACGCGGCAGAGATCAACAATTTCAAAACGCGAATCGCTGATTTCGTCGCCGATAATGAGTCTGGGGAAAAAGTCGTTTTCAAATTTGACCACGACGAAGACGAAGAAGAATATCGCGTGCAAGCCGCCGACGGCAGTTTTCCCGAAAGTGAGTGGAATGGATTGATCGAAGGCTTCATTACGCTTTCCGAAGCTAAAGCCCAAAAGCTGCTATTGCGCCAAGGGCCATCAAATCATTGGCTGACATACCACGCGGTGTCCAAAGAGCATCATGGTCGCGGCCGCATTCAACTCATTGCGCCAGCAGGTCGCTCCGTTATTTCGGATATCGACGACACCATTAAAATTACGGAGGTGCTGGCGGGCGCAAAAGTTGTTATTCGCAACGCTTTCTTCCGTGATTTTGCCGCCGTGCCCGGCATGGCCAAATTATATCGCGATTTTGGCGATACCGCTTTTCATTACGTTTCCGGCAGCCCGTATCAATTATTCCGGCCACTTGCCGAATTTCTCTTCAAAGCCGAAACCGGCTTCCCGGAAGGCACTTTTCACTTGAAGACAGTCCGGACCAATTTGCTCACGGCAGCGAGTTGGGAAGATTTACAGGACTTTGTCGGCGAACACGGAACTTTCAATCAAAAGATCGAGCAGATTAGTGAATTGCTGACGAGATTTCCCCAACGAAAATTTATTTTGATCGGTGATTCCGGCGAAAAAGATCCCGAAGTTTATCGCGCGATACAAAATAAATTTCCTGCCCAAGTGGAAGAAATCCGCATTCGTGATTTGAATATAGCGCGGCTGCAAGGCATGACGATCATTCCATAAAAATGATGCTCGTTGGCACCGCATGATGCAGAGTTTATTAATCCACTTATACCTTTTATCAACCCTGAGGAGGGAGAATGAAAAACTATGTCGTTGAATTCATCGGCACGTTTTTTCTCGTGCTGGTGGTCGGACTCACGGTGATCGAACCCGGCGGCGCTGGCGCGATGGCGCCGCTCGCCATTGGCACGACGCTGATGGTAATGGTTTATGCCGGCGGTCATATTTCCGGCGGCCATTATAATCCGGCAGTGACGCTGGCGGTTTGGATGCGCGGCAAATGCGACACGAAAGACGTCGCGCCGTACATGATTTCGCAAATTTTAGGCGGCATCGTTGCGGCGCTTGTCGTCAAATTTTACAAGCCTGACGCGGTCGTCACTGCTGCCACGCCGGATGTGGCACGCGCTGTGTTGAATGAATTGTTGTTCACCTTCGCGCTGTGCTATGTGGTGCTGAACACCGCCACCTCCAAAAAGAATGCAGGCAATTCTTATTATGGCCTCGCCATCGGCTTCACGGTGTTGGTTGGTGCGTATGCCGGCGGCGCCGTTTCCGGCGGCGCTTATAATCCTGCGGTGGCCTGTGGCATTTCTACGATGGGCTTAAGCACCTGGCCCAATATCTGGATTTTTCTCGTCGGCAATTTTGCCGGCGCCGCATTAGCCGCCACGGTTTACAAAATGGCGAACCCGAGCGAGTTTTAAAATAGATCAGTTTTAACATCAAAAGCTGGCCAGAGTTATCTCTGGTCAGCTTTTTTTATTTAATGCCAAGTCTTTGCTCAAAAATATTGGCGGTGCAGAAAAATTTTTCCACCCTTGACATTTCGCGTACTTCTTTCTATCTTGGATAAATCAGGTTTTTTAAAAACACTTTCCGGAGGGCTGTATATGTCGATGGCTGTGATTAATTGGTTAAAATTGGCGCATTTGCTCACGGTGATGATGGCCGTAGGCGGCGCGCTTGCGCAGTTTATTCTTATCACCAAGTCGCGCCAATCCGGCGCCGAAGCGGCGGCAAATGAAAAAATGGCATTGGCGGTTTTTCGCGCACTGGCTTTTCCGGGTTTGCTGCTGGCTTTTGTGCTCGGCTTGAGCCTTGCTGGTGTGTCGGGAAAATTTTCCGAGCCGTGGATTCATGTAAAAATGACGGCGGTGTTCATCTGGTTAATCCTGGCGCACATGGAATCGAGCGGCCTGAAAAAAATGGTCTCGCAACGCGCGGCGTCGAATAGCAATGCCGTCGGCAAAATCAAGTCGCGCCATTTGATGATCGGCAAAATCAACATCATTTTAATTCTGGCGATTGTTTATCTGGCGGTTTTTCGGTTGGATGCATTTTAATTGTCGTCTGCCCGTTGCTGATAGTTATGTAACCCATAATCTA
>CAYZFF010000414.1:0-4320 GCA_964477305.1 uncultured Cytophagia bacterium | reverse complement strand
CAGGAGATGTTTGAGAAGGTCGAGACGTTTCTCGCGAGTGAGTTGTCGCAAACGGAATTTTTCCAGCAACAAAGTCTGGCTTATTGGACATTTTGTTGTTGGCTCAATAAATATCAGAGCCACCAGCCGGTCGCGCGAGGGGATGTATTTTGTGGCAGGGCAAATGTGAACAGATGGACAAGAAATGATGCTCGCGATTTTTAATATCACTCCACAATCCGAAAAATCGAATCAAGCACGGTCCCATCAACCCATTTCACCACGGCGGCAATTTTTTGCCGATCGACGCGAGGCTTTGCCGGCACGCCGCCACAGATCGCATAAACTTCTTGTTGAATTTCATGCAACGAGCGCAGCGGCAATGTGGTTTTAGCAATGGCCTTCATTAAATCTTTGCGGCGCGGATTGATGGCGATGCCGCGTTCGGTGACGATCACATCGATCATTTCGCCGGGGCCGCAGAGCGTGGTAACCTCGTCGACAATAATCGGCACACGATCGCGGAATGAGGGGATGGCCAAAATGACGCATTTTCCAAACAAACAATCCTGCCAGCCGCCGATACCGTGCAGGAGGTAACCGTCAGAGTGGGTGACGACATTGGCGTTGAAATTGACATCGACTTCAGTGGCGCCCAAAACCACAACATCGACCAACGCGGCAAAATTGCCTTTGCCGTGATAATTGTAACTGGTGAAAGGGCTGGTACCGAGGTGCCGCGGATTCTCGCGCAGCGAGCGAACGCCGATTTGATCGAAGGCCTGGCCATCGAGAATGTAATCGGTCAAGCCGGCTTCGAGCAGATCGACCAAATATTTCGTGCTGCCGCCGCGGACAAACCGGGCTTTCACACCTTTGTCTTGCATACGTTCTTTGAGATAAGTCACGAACGCAAGATTGATGCCGCCGGCGCCGGCTTGAAATGAAAAACCGTTTTGCAGAATCCCGGCCGCCTCGATGAAGCGCGCGACGTATTCCGCAATGAGCAAGCGATCTGGACTCTTGGTCAGCTCGGTCGTTCCTGAAACAATTTTCGCCGGATCACCCAGGGTGTCGACTTCAACAACGTAGTCGACGTTTTGGCCCTGAACATGCCAGGGCACACACGGAAACGGCACGAGATTATCCGTCACCACAATCACCTGATCGGCATACTCCGAGTCCACCAACGCGAAGCCGAGCGGGCCACACGCGGATTTGCCATTCAACCCGTTGGCATTGCCGAACGCATCAGCAGCCGGGGCAGCGATGACGGCGATATCAATGTGGACTTCTCCATCTTGCACCGATTGATAGCGCCCACCATGCGAGCGTAAAATGCCCGTTCCGCGCATTTTACCCTGTGACGCAAACCGCCCCAAAGGGCCATTCATGCTGCCTTCAATGTGATGAATGGTGCCGTCTTCCAAGTATTGGATTAAATGATCGTGACAGGGAAACGAGGCGCTGGGAAACCAACGAATATTTTTGATCTCCATTTTTTTGATGGTATCAAAAAGCTGGTTAGTGACGGCGTCGCCGTTGCGTAAATGGTGATGCGTTGAAATGGTCATGCCATTTTTCAGCCCCGCGCGTTTGAGCGCTGCGGCTAAATTTTTCACCAGCTTATTACCATCGGCCGGATAGCTCGCGCAAGTTCTGACGGGCGGTTTAGCCTTGTGGCCGCGCGGTTGGAATTTTCCCGCACCTTGAAAAGGAGTTTGTTTCGCTCCGTTGACTGCCAACGGCACCCAACGACCGGCAGCGTTCTGAATTAATTTCATGCTTGCGTTTCTTCACTCCTGCGTTGATGGCGCCAATCCGCTTTAATCTGATGATTTTGCAATGCCAGCTCGATAAGGTGTTGCGCTTTCTTAACCACGGGCGCGTCGATCATCTTGGCGCCCAGCGCGACGACGCCCAGACCTCTTTGTTGCGCTTGCTCAAAAGCCAGAACAATTTGCATGGCTTTGGCGATTTCCTCCGGCGTCGGGGCAAAGCCCTGGTGGACAATCTGAATCTGGCGCGGATGGATGCAACCTTTGCCGACGAAACCCAGTGATTTCGCTTCGGCCACGCTGACGGCGAGACCGGCCACATCACTGACATCGGAGAACACACTGTCGAGCGCTTGCAGACCGGCGGCTCTGGCCGCATTGACAATAACGCTTCGCGCATACAAACTCTCACGGCCTTCAGTGGTTCTGGCCACGCCGAGATCGGCGGTGTAGTCTTCCAAGCCGATGGTGAGGGCACAATTCATCTTGCTGGCGCTCGCAATGTCGTAGGCGTTGATTACACCGAGTGCGCTTTCGATAATCGGGATGAAGTAAATTTCTGGCTTGCGGCCATGCTCGGCACACAACCTGGCAACCGTGTTTTCCACTTCGCGCACTTGTTCCGCCGATTCGCATTTGGGAAGCAATATCACTTGCACGTGGTGCGGCACAATAAAGGGCAAATCTTCCAAGCCACGTTGGGATTGGTTGATACGCACCATGCGTTCCGCGCCGCCAAAATCCACGCTTCGTAACGCGTTGCGCACGAGCAGTCGCGCGGCGTCCTTTTCGCCGGGCGCCACACTATCTTCCAAATCCAGGATGATGCCATCCGGTTGATGCAGTCCGGCATTGATGAAAAATTTTGGCTCATTGCCCGGCAGATACAGCCGGCTGCGCCGCGAACGGTCTTTGGAAGTGGTGTGAACTTTTTTTGCGTTGGCTCGCGGCAGTAATTCGTTCTTGAGATGGGGAAGTGCTCGCTGCACTGCTGCTTCAAAACGCGCAGCGATGGTAAAAGGCAAGGCGCCGCTGTCTTCCACCAGAATATGCGCGTGGGCGAGGCCAAAATGGTCGCACATTTCCGTGATCAAATCCCGAATGGAATCACCGTACATTGCAGCAACTTTGCTTCTGAGCTGCAAGCGAATGCCGCCGGAGCGTTTTAGCGCAATTTCGACAAAACAATCGGAGCGCACTGTTTCGCCGCGGTTGCCGGCGCTGGTTCGCTGTTGATGATGATCCTTTTTCATTTACTTGATCAGCTCCGCGAGTTGCTCGGCAATGAGATACAAATCCTGGCCTTTGGTAAAAGGCAAACATGTGCCTGATGCGTAACGCACTTTTTCGATCCAGGAGGCGGGGATGGCGTGAGCGCCATTAAGCGCGCCGCTCAACGCGCCAACGATGGCAGCGATGGTGTCGGCGTCCCGGCCAAAATTTCCACCCCAAATGATGCCGTGGCGAAAATCTCCGCGCGTCATCTTGAAGACGGCAAAAGCTTCGGCGACAGCCTCGGGAACCACCGCCTTGTACTCCGTCCATAGCGCGTTGTGCAGCGGCATCCAGGCTTCTTCCCAAGTTTTGTTCATCTCGACAATGTGTAACGCCTTTTCCATGGTGTATCGCAGCCACGCCTCGCGCGGAATCACTTGCAGCGCGGCCTCGATGATTTCGTCGATCGTGCCGCCGGCCATCGCAACGGCAATGGCAGCGGCCACGGCTTGCGCGCCCCAAACGCCGTCGCGCCAATGGCTAATGCTGCTGTCGATCTCCGCCAAGGTTGCGGCGCGGGCGACATTACCGGCACAGACAATGCCCACCGGCGCGATGCGCATGGCCGCGCCGTCGCTCATGTAATGCGAATTGTATTGTCCGGAGAATGGCGGTAGCAAACCACGTCGTATGTTGGCAGCGGCCTCTCGCTCACTGGCGCCACCGCGATTCAGCACGTTGAGCGCGATGACATGCTCACGCCACGCGGTCAGCACATGCGCTACTGTCAGTTCGCCTTGGGATTGAATGAGCGCGTTGGCGGTCAGCAGCGCAAATTCAGTGTCGTCTGTGCCGGGTGCGGGAACGCCTTCGCGAAAGTCGGTGGTGATGCCATATAGAAAATGATTTTCTGCGGTTCTGGCGGCATCGCCGAACGAATCGCCGATGGCCAGGCCAAGCAGACACCCGGCGGCGCGATCCCGGCAAAGCTCCGGATTGCGCATCAGATCAGTTCGAGAAATCATGATTAGGATGGTCCTTACTTCTTTACTCTGGATTATTCACTCATGCGAATTTGGAAAGGGCAAAACCGCTACCGAATCATTTGCTGCAGCGTTCGGTGCGCCAAGTTGGAAAAAGTTGAATTATCGTATCCTTTCATACTGCTGCGAATTTTATTGTTCAGTGGGGTGATCCATTTCTTCGGAAGTTTTTTCTCGCCAAGCCAAGTTCCCAAGATTGAACCAACCGTAGCGCCATTGCTGTCGGTATCCCAACCGCCCATGACGACGTAACAAATTGAGCGCTCGTAATCACCAGCTCCATAAAGCAATGCGGTTGCTACCAA
>CAYZFF010000413.1:0-4321 GCA_964477305.1 uncultured Cytophagia bacterium | reverse complement strand
GAAGGGAAACAAACCTCACGACTAAAAAGTCTCGGTTTGAGAGCGAAAACGCCAATAGCAACTAAGCTTTCTCATCCCACGGTCCTTGGCCGGTTTCATGAATAACCAACCGCGTGGGAACGAGAATTTTCTCGCTCGTCCGTTCTAAGTGGCTCAACTGCTCAATGAGCAAACTAACGGCCTTGCTGCCAATCATTTTGGCATCCAGATGAACAGCGGTTAAGGCCGGCTTCATTAAAGAATTGTATCCGCTGTCGCCAAAAGAAATGACATCGATGTCGCGCGGTATGGAAAGCCCGAGCGCATGAATCGCACTCAAGACGCCAAGGGCGGCGGCAAAGCTGACGGTGCAAATCAGTTGGGGTAGCGGGCCCCGTTCATATAACTTCAGGAAGCCGGCATGGCCATCACTTTGATCAAACCCTCCTTCCACGATCCAATCCGGGTTCACGGAAATATTTCGGTCCATTAATGCCTTTTCAAAACCGCGGCGCCGTTCCCGGCCAATATAAATGTCGGAATAGCCGGCAATGTAACCAATCTTTGTATACCCTTTATCGAGCGCATAAGAAACCAGGTTATAAGAACCTTGATAATCGTCGCAAACGACGCTGCTACATCCGAGATTTTCGATGATACGGTCAAAAAAAACCAACTTTTTATTTTTAGACAAGATGGATTCAAACGGTGAAAGGTCGGTGGTTTTTTCCGTCACCGAAATCAAGAACCCGTCCACTTGCAGCCCCAGCAAAGTTTTGATATGATGTGCCTCCAGAGCCGCATCTTCTCCCGAGACCATCATAAAAATTTCGTAGCCCTGCTGATGGGCTTCATCATAAATCGCTTCAATCGCCTCCGAGAAAAACGGATGGGCGACCTTCGGAACCACCAGTCCGATCGTGCGTTTTTTTCGCGAAGACAGTTTGCGCGCAATGAGATTCGGCGAGTAACCCATTTGCTTCGCGACGGTTTGAATCTCGATCTTGGTCACCGGGCTAATGTGAGGATGATCGCTCAACGCCATGGACACGGTGCTGACCGAAGCATTGACCGCAGCCGCAATTTGTTTAAGTGTGACAGGTTTTGACATGTGTTCTCAAAAGTATGCTCTCATTACTTTTCATTTCCGTCGGGGGAACGCTATTGCGAGTATCTCATTTCACATTCAATACCACCACCGACTTTGCCGGCATCTCAATTTTGAGCCTGTTGTTGCTCAAAGAGGCTTTGGTGAAAGCGACGATTCTCACGTTATCCGGCTGCGCAAAAGTATTATGTGAATTCAGCTTTAAAGCGGTTAGTATCTTTCCGGAAACCCGTGTCGCTTGAATTCCTCTCAACTCACATTCCAAAGCGATATTCTTATCCGGATGCACGTTCACGATACTGATATTAACGCTGCCGTCTTGGGCTTTTGAACTCGATACATTCAGGGCCGGAATTATTTGACCGTTCTGCACATAATTTTCCGTATTCAACTCGGATGGCAAATAGAGCGCTTCTTGATGCACTTTGTACAGGTCAAATATGTGGTAGGTCGGCGTCAGAATCATTTTCTCTTTGTCGGTCAAAATCATTGCTTGTAAAACATTCACGGTCTGGGCAATATTGGCCATTTTCACGCGGTCGCAATACTTGTGGAAAATGTTGAATGAAAGAGCCGCCACCAATGCATCGCGCAAAGCATTCTGTTGATAAAGAAAACCCGGGGTCGAGCCCGGCTCAGATTCGTGCCAAGCCCCCCACTCATCCACCATCAGGCTAATGTGGTTTTCTGGATCATATTCCTTCATAACCTTGAGGTGGCCGTTGAGCAAAGCCTCCAACCCCAGACATTTTTCGATCAAAGCAAAATATTCGCTTTCATCAAACTGAATGGCAGATTTTTTCTTTTGCCACGTTCCATTCACAAAGTAATGATGCAGCGAAAGTCCGCTCATCAGCGCGCGATTGACTTTTTTCATCATAACTTCCGTCCAGTTGAAATCTCCGCCGCCGGCGCCGCCGGCAATTTTGAACAGGCGATTGTCACCGTAATCGCGGCAGTAAGTTGCAAACCGTTTATAAAGATCGGCGTAATAATCCGCCGTCATGTTACCGCCGCAGCCCCAGTTTTCGTTGCCGACGCCCCAATACTTTATCTTCCACGGTTTATCGCGGCCGTTCTGGCGCCGCAGATCAGCCATCGGGCTTTTGCCGTCGAAAGTGATGTACTCCACCCATTTCGACATTTCTTCAATGCTGCCGCTGCCCACGTTGCCGCAGATGTAAGGCTCGGTGTTCAGTTGCTCACACAAATCGAAGAACTCATGCGTGCCGAAGCTGTTGTCTTCGGTCACGCCGCCCCAGTGCGTGTTGATCATCGTCGGGCGCTGATCGCGCGGGCCGATGCCATCCCGCCAATGATATTCATCCGCGAAACAACCGCCCGGCCAACGCAGGTTGGGAATGTTGATTTTCTGCAGCGCCGCGACCACATCATTGCGAATGCCGCGCGTGTTGGGAATGGGCGAATTTTCTCCAACCCAAATGCCCTCATAAATTCCACGGCCTAAATGCTCGCTGAATTGCCCGTAAAGGTGCCGGCTGATCGCGACTTTGCCGGAATCGGCATGAACGATTAGTTTGTTTTTTGGTGCATTCATATTGGTCTGGGTAAAAGCACAGATGAAAATTAAACCAAGTGAAAAGAAAAATTTTGCAGCCGTTTTCATGAGCCTGCTCCTATAATTTGAAAAAACGCGTCAGGTATTTTTCAAAACAACACAGCCAAAATCATTCGCGCCCATTGACGATCCCTTAAAAATTTTCGGATCATGGCCGGTTTCGTTGGCGTAGCGCTCACCAATCTCATCAACTGCTTGCTCGGCATCAGCGCTGCCCAAAATCGCGACCGTTCCGCCACTGCCGCCGCCGGTTATTTTTGCGCCGAATATTCTTTTTTTAGATCCCGCTTCTCTCGCCAGTTCAACCAACCTGTCGGTGCCGCGAGAACCCAAGCCGCAAGCCGAATAGCTGCGGTGCGATTGATACATCAATTCTCCAAGCTGCTCCAATGCCTGCAGGCTGCTCGAATTTCGCAGCAGCGCCGCAAAGGTGCGCACGCGAAAATTTTCATAAATGGGATGAGCCGTTGGCCGCGCAACATGATACACGACATCTGGCTTGATTTCAGTCACCTCGTCCGTCGTGCCGTGATATTCCTCGATAAAAGAACTGCCGGTGATTTCTTCCGGCAAATACTCCGCATAATCGTGTTCATAAACCGAGGGCGTCATATTGGCCAAGTAACCATTCCACTTTGTATCGTCGATGTAAACGTGTTGAGGTTTCTTGCCCGGCAATATCCTGTAACCCGCCAATCCGGAAATTATTCTGTAACCAATAAACGCGCCGACGCGCACAGAAGAATAATCCACACCGGAAACGGAATGTGCCACGCCCGAATCAATTCCCCAAAAAGCAATATTATCGGGAATTCTAACCGGTTCTTGCAGAACAGCGGGCTGGCAAAGCAGCGACAAAAGTTGTCCGGCTTTGCCGCAGGCCGAGGTCATTTGATCCATGATGCCACAGGGCGCGCCGACGATCAGGTTTTCAACTTTTTGGCAGAGCATTGCCAATTCCTCCGCTAGTATTTCAATCTTGAATGCTGCCGTAACCGCCGCCATGACGGCGACTTCAAGCGCGGCGGAGGAGCTGACGCCTTTGCCTTCCGGAACATCCGAATAAATCAAAATGCGCGCGCCATTATTGAATGAAATTTTTCTTTCTTTCATCAAAACCAGGAAGGCGCCGGCAACATAGGCGGCCCATTGGGTTGCTGGGTTTCTGTAAAAATATTTTTGCGCGAGTGGATAATCAACCGCGCTGCCGTTCTCCTCGAAATCATCCAGTTTCATTTCAAAATAGGACGACCGTCCGCTTGGTTTTTCGCTCAAGCTGACAATACGCAGTTTTCTTTCAGGAACCAATTGCAACGCGGCGCAGGTGGCCTCGATCAGTGGCAATTGCAGCACTAATGATCCGGAATAATCAGCAATGCCGCCCATCACATCGAGCCGCCCGGGCGCGCGGGTGACCATGATTTCTTTTGCAGGATCAAAAAATGACCGCGCTTCCGGCACGTCGTTTTGATCGAGCGCATTGAGGCGATCGACAAAACGCGCGACGTCTTGCAAGCCATGCATTGAACCGTGAACGATGCGATACATGCTAGAGTTCGATTTTTAGTTTGGCAGGATGATTTACCGGCAGAATAATTTTTACCCAAACTGAGCGGTTCTGTTTTTAGAAAGCGTAATAAATCTATAATTGTCAT
>CAYZFF010000412.1:0-4324 GCA_964477305.1 uncultured Cytophagia bacterium | reverse complement strand
GTCATCGACAATTTCGACTCCTTCACGTACAACCTCGTGCAATATTTCGGCGAGCTGGGCGCCGAATTGCAGGTTTTTCGCAACAACGCGATTACAGTCGAGCAGATTGCGGAGATGAACCCAACCGGCATCGTGATTTCTCCCGGACCGGGGCGGCCTGAAGAGGCCGGCGTAACGATTTCAACGATTCAACGTTTTGCCGGAAAAATTCCGCTGCTCGGCGTTTGCTTGGGCCATCAAGCCATCGGCGCCGTGTTTGGCGGCAACGTCGTGCGGGCGCCGGAATTAATGCACGGCAAAACCTCAGCAATTCTGCATGACGGCAAAAAACTGTTTCGTGGCGTCGAAAATCCTTTCACTGCCACACGTTATCACTCGTTGATCGTTGCCGAGGGGGCGTTGCCCTCCTGTCTCGAAATCACCGCGCGCAGCGAAAGCGGGTTGATTATGGGCGTGCGTCACCGCGAATTTTTGGTTGAGGGTGTGCAGTTCCATCCGGAATCTATCTTGACAACCGCCGGAAAAAAAATGCTGCAAAACTTTTTGCAACTCAGCTCTTTTTCAAAAAATGGCGCCACACCCAAAGTCACCGCGCAATCATCTTCCGTTGTTTCAGCCAACACCAAAACGGAAAATCATAAGCTGCAACGCGTCTTGATGCAAGTAATCGACCAGGTCGATTTGGATCGCCGTCAGGCTTACGAGGCGATGAACGAAATCATGGATGGCGCGGCCACGCCAGCACAGATTGCCGCACTTCTGGTCGCCTTGCGTATGAAGGGTGAGCGGCCTCCGGAAGTTGCTGGTTTTGCGCAAGCGATGCGCGAACGCGCTACGCCGGTGACAACGCACAAACCGAATCCGATTGACATGTGCGGCACCGGCGGTGATAGCAAAGGCACGTTCAATATTTCGACGGTCGCCGCATTTGTCGCCGCCGGCGGCGGCGTAACGGTAGCCAAACACGGCAATCGCGCGGTGTCCAGCCAATGCGGCAGTGCTGATGTTTTAGAAGCACTCGGCATCAATATCAATCTTTCCGCGACGCAGATGAGTCGATGTCTTGATGACGTCGGCATCGCGTTTTTGTTCGCGCCGGTTTTGCACTTTGCCACCAAACACGCGATCAGCCCGCGCAAAGAAATCGGTAGCCGCACGATTTTCAACATTCTCGGGCCGCTCACGAATCCCGCTGGCGTCAAACGGCAGTTGCTGGGGGTTTATAATCGCAAGCTCGCCCCACTTATGGCGCAAGTTTTGGCCGAACTCGGAACCGAACATGCGCTGGTCGTTCACAGTGATGATGGTCTCGATGAAATTTCGGTGCATGGCCCAACGTTGGTACTCGAAATTAATGCGGGCAAAATTTCTGAAAAAGTGTTCACGCCGGGTGATTTCGGTTTCTCCCCTTCTATTCAGAACAACCTCGTGGGCGGCAATGCAGAACAGAATGCGCAGATTGCATTAAGCATATTAAGCGGCGGAACCGGTGCCAAACGCGATATCGTGCTGGCCAACGCCGCCTGCGGTTTTTTAGTCGCCGGCCTCGCGAAAAGCATTGCGCATGGTCTCGCCATGGCCAGACAGAGCATCGACTCCGGCGCGGCGCTGGCCAAGCTTGAAGCGCTACGGAAGTTGACCACTGGTTTCAAAAATTAACTGGATTAAGAAAATGCAAATCTCAAGCGCTGAATCCTTTCTCACGCGCATGGTTTCACACAAGCGTGACGAATTAGCCCACACGCAAAAAAAATTATCACTTGCCGAATTGCAGCAAATGGCGCAAAAGCAAGCTCCGGCTCTCGATTTTCGTCGGACGTTGACGAGCGGCAAAAATATTGCCGTAATTGCTGAAATGAAAAAAAGTTCGCCGTCTGCCGGCATGTTGTGCGAGAATTTCAATCCTGCTGCGCTGGCAAAAAATTATGCAACGCATGGCGCCGCAGCGCTTTCTATTTTGACCGATGCAAAATTTTTTGACGGGAATTTAGAGAATCTTCCAAAAGCGAAAGCCGTTTGCACATTGCCGATTTTGCGTAAAGATTTCATCTTGCATCCCTATCAAATTTGGGAAGCGCGGGCGTTTGGTGCGGATGCGATTTTGCTCATCATGGCAATGCTTGATCGCACCCAGTTATTTGAACTTTTAATGGCTACCGCAGAAACCGGCATGCAAGCTTTAGTGGAAGTGCACAACCCAGCAGAACTTGATCGCGCTTTGCTAGCTGGAGTGAATCTCATCGGTATCAATAATCGAGACTTGCAAACTTTCGAGGTGAAACTGGAAGTCACCGAGCGGCTTAGCAAACTGATTCCATCCTCGTGTGTTCGCGTCGCGGAGTCAGGAATCAAGTCGAAATCGGATGTGAAACGCATGGCAGCGTCTGGCGTCGATGCCGTTCTCGTCGGCAGTCATTTGATGCGCCAAGCCGATCCCGGCCGAGCGCTGGCAAAATTAACCGGAGTGCCGCGACAATGATTCCGGCAAAAATTTGCGGCATCACGCGCGCCGAAGATGCGCTGCTCGCCGCCGAATTAGGCGCCGCCGCAATTGGATTTGTATTTTATCCAAAGAGTCCGCGTTACATTGAAGCCAGCGTTGCTGCTCGCATTAGTGCGCAATTGCCATCACACCTCGCGCGCGTTGGCGTGTTTGTCAATTCCGATTTGGAATTTTTATCGTTTACCGCAAAATGCGCGTGTCTCACGCACTTTCAATTGCACGGAGAAGAAAGCGCCGCGCTTTGCAAATCTGCGCCGTTGCCGGTGATCAAAACCGTGCGCGATATCGCTGAGTTGGAAAAATATGTGAGTGCGCCAATCGCAGCTTTCTTGATCGACAGCAAAACGCCGAATCAACTCGGCGGCACCGGACAAATCGCTGATTGGAATTTTTGCCGGCTAGTGCGAGAACGCGCACCGGTGATTCTCGCCGGCGGGCTTGCGGCAAGCAATATCGCTACCGCGATTGAATTCGTTTCCCCTGATGCGGTCGATCTTTCCAGCGGCGTGGAATCATCGCCCGGGGTTAAAGATCATCAAAAGCTACGGGGATTTTTTGCGGCACTATTACAAGCGAAGTCCGACTTGCGCACGAAGATGTTTCTATTTTAGGAAAATCTCGGAGCGCAAGTCGGACTTCACCCTTCGGAGTTTAATAAATGGATTTTTCGCTCTATCCTGATCGTGACGGCAAATTCAAGCTGCCGAATCAAGAAGTCGCTTTTGGCGGACGCTACGTTCCGGAAGTTTTGATGCCAGCCCTGGAAGAACTTGCGCAAGCTTACAACGCTATACGTGATGATAAAATTTTTCAGAATGAGCTGAATGAAGCTTTGTGTCAGTACGCCGGACGGCCGACGCCGCTGACCTTTGCGCCGCGTCTTTCCGAACAAATCGGCGCGAAAATTTTTTTGAAGCGCGAAGATTTAGCGCACACCGGCGCGCATAAAATCAACAATGCGGTCGGGCAAATTTTGCTGGCAAAAAAAATGGGCAAGCGTCGAATTATTGCCGAAACCGGCGCGGGTCAACATGGCGTGGCCACGGCGACGGTTTGCGCCCGGTACGGTTTGCCCTGCATGATTTACATGGGCGAAGCAGACATGCAGCGCCAGCGTTTGAATGTCTTTCGCATGCATTTGCTCGGCGCTGAAATTGTGCCGGTGCAAAGTGGCAGCCGCACATTGAAAGATGCGATCAATGAAACCATTCGCGATTGGGTGACGAATGTGCGTGACACGTTTTATCTCATCGGTTCAGTGGTCGGGCCGCATCCGTACCCGATGATCGTGCGTGATTTTCAAAACGTCATCGGCAGAGAAACGCGCCAGCAAATTCTCGCGCGCATCGAAAAATTACCGAATCGTATCATCGCGTGCGTCGGCGGCGGCAGCAATGCCATTGGCATGTTTCATCCTTTTCTGAATGACCCGGGTGTGCAATTACACGGCATCGAAGCCGCCGGCTGTGGTCTCGAGTCGGGAAAACATGCCGCGACACTCTCACGCGGACGCGTTGGCGTTTTGCATGGCGCCATGAGTTATCTTTTGCAAAATGACGACGGCCAGATTCAAGAAGCACATTCGATCTCCGCCGGATTGGATTATCCCGGCGTCGGCCCGGAACATGGTTTTCTCAAAGAAATTGGCCGTGTGCAATATGACTCCGTAACCGACGAGGAAGCGCTGGCCGCGTTTGAAAATCTTGCCAAACTCGAGGGCATTATCCCGGCGCTCGAAAGCGCGCACGCGCTGGCTTATTTGCAAAAGTTGAAAAACTTTGTTACCATGAATGAGGTGATTATCGTTTGTCTTTCGGGAAG
>CAYZFF010000411.1:0-4329 GCA_964477305.1 uncultured Cytophagia bacterium | reverse complement strand
ATCGCCCGTTATTCCCGGGCCATTGTTTACTGGTGCCGAAAACACATCACGAAACGTTGGCGGATTTGCCCGCCAGTTTGATCGCGCCACTTTTTGCTAATACCCAATTTTTAACCCGCGCCATTGAGCAAGGCTTGCAGGCCGAAGGCACGTTTGTGGCAATGAATAATCGTGTCAGCCAAAGCGTGCCGCATTTGCATATCCACGTCGTTCCCCGCCGCAAGAAAGACGGCCTCAAAGGATTTTTCTGGCCGCGCCAGCCGTATAAATCTGAGGCTGAAATAATAGAGACAAAAAAGATACTGAAAGAAACGATAGCACGATTGCAGAAAGGATGAATGACGGCATGATTTTTTGTTCTTGGCGCAAGAGCAAAAACTTCGGCGAACAGGAGAAAGAGAAAAAGTAAGTGTACGAGAAATAACGTGAGGAGAGGAAAATGGATTGGAAAAATTTAGGCAAACGCGCCGGTGTGGCCGTGGTGGCGGCGCCGTTAATTCTCTGGGCGGCGTGGAAGGGTGGGATGGCGTTTTTTTTGTTTATCGAAATTATCATCGTGTTGGGGCTGCTGGAGTTTTATAAATTTGCGCAAGCCAAGGGCATGCAGCCCAACCAAGCGCTGGGTGTCATCGCCGGCCTGGCATTGGGCGCGCAAATCTATTTTCGCGGCAATCAAGAAATCTGGCTGACAGAAATGTTTTTGGTGGTGCTGCTCGTGCTGGCCGAACTGTTTCGCAATAAAGGCAGCGCGCTGCACAACACCGGCGCGACGTTGCTCGGCTTCGCTTATGTCGCAGGCTTGTGGAGTTTTATGTTGCTCCTGCGCGAATTGCCGCGTACGATCAATTTCGATTATGCCAGTGCCGGCACCTGGATCGTCATGCTGCTCGTCACGATTTGGGTGTGTGACACGGCAGCTTATTTTTGCGGCCTCGCGTTCGGCCGGCATAAACTTTTTGAACGCGTTAGCCCGAAGAAAACCTGGGAAGGTGCGATTGGCGGATTAATTTTTGCAATTCTGATGGCAGTGGCGGCGCATTATTGGTTTGTCCGCGATCTGCGGTTACAGGACGCCATCGTGATCGGTTTTATCGTTGGGACGATTGGACAGATGAGCGATTTGGCGGAGTCGCTGTTCAAGCGCGACGCCGGCGTGAAAGATTCCTCCAGCCTCATTCCCGGCCATGGCGGTGTGTTGGATCGTTTCGACAGTGAAATGTTCGTGGTGCCAGTGGTTTACTTATATTTGTTGCTGGTATTACCACATTAAATCGCCACCAAGCCAAGAAAACCCGGCGACCCCATAAAGTAGGTATTGACTTTTTGCCGAAATACCCTTACATTTTGGTATCACAGTTTAAGCGCGAGCGCAACGCTGCAGCCCCAAGACACGACTGCAGTTTTTCAATCCCCAGTACAATTTGACCCTTTAGGAGTGGCGATGAGAAGTCCGTATGCGGCAACGCGAGCGAACATTGAGCGCCGGCTCATTTTAGGCATATTGCGCGGCGAGTTGGAGGAAGCGCAGGCGGAAGTCTGGCGGGAAGCCTTCCGGAGTTTGAGCGACCGCGAAATGGCGGCGCTGGTACAACAAACACGCGGCCGAAGCCCACAACGCGCCTCGGCGATGACGATACGGTTTTTAATGGAACATCATTATCCTTTTCGGGAAATGGTGCTTTATCAAACCGGCGACGACTTCAAGCGCCGGATGATGCTTTCCGATTACGTCGACGAGTGGAAAAGCTGGTAGACTCTCAATACGGTTCGTAGATTGAAGCAGCTTCGAGAGATTGGTTAATTCATCTTTGCATCAACAACAATATCTCACTCCTTGTGAGGGAGGAACGCACCATGGAAAAGATCTACCCGGATTGCCAGAAATGCCATTCCGGCGTCCTGGTGCCGTTGTCGGATTATGGCCGCGACGGCGCCACCATCATCTTCAAGGCTTGGGTTTGCATCAACCCCCAATGCGGTTTCAGTTTGCGCATCGACAACGGGGAAGTGAGCCTCGGCAAAGCGATTGGACATTCGCAAAAGTAAAAACAGTTGTCGGCAGTCAACAGTGCGGGTATCGATCTGGCGGTAGGCTCCGGACGGAATTGCAAAAATTCATGCAACACCGCGCCGGAAGAAATGTCGTTGGTATTGAGGTGACGGCATTAACCGCATGATTGCATACCCTTTTTTTATGCCGGATGAAATCCATGGCCGTAAAAAATGCTCTGCTTGAAAATTTACGGGTGAAGCTGGTGGTGGGGGCGCTGGCCACATTGTTTTGGTTTGCGGTGGTCACGGAAAATGATTTTGAATACGATGTTGACATTCCGATTGTAGTGCTGAATTTACCCGACGGTAAAACGGTGGCCAACGGCTTGCCGGAGACCGCGCGCGTACGTTTTGAAGGAAAAGGGCGGGCGTTACTAAACTTGCTGTTCAATCGCGACGCGCGCGTTGAATTGGATATCTCCAATATGCGCCGCCGGCACGCGTTTGAATTGCAACGCCAGATGGTGAATACCCGCCGCAGCGGGACGGGTTTGATTCCGCGTCAAATTTTATACCCGGACACGGTTTGGGTGCGACTGACCAACTTGTTGGAAAAACCGGTCCGCGTTGCCAGTGCCGTGAAAATTGCCACGATGCCAGGTTACACCGTAGTCGGCCCGCGGCTTTTTTCGCCGGACTCGATTCTAATTTCCGGGCCGGAGGAAATTGTTGAGGCGATCGACTCCGTCAGCACCGAGGTTAAAGAATTTACCAAACTCCAACAGCCGCTGACCACCCGATTACAGTTGCAGCCGCTGCCCAAATCGCAGCGGGTTAGTTTCTCTACGCATACCGTTGAGTTTACCGCCGATGTGCAAAAATTGATCGAAGTGACGTTGCAGGAAATTCCCGTACAGGTGCAGAATGCGCCGCCGCATTTGCGCGCTACGGCGGTGCCCTCAACACTTTCACTCACCGTTGAAGGCGGAGAAAAACTTTTGCTCAATCTGAAACGCGAAGATATTATCGCTTACATCGATTATGCGCGCATTCGTGAGACGAATGCCGCCGGCTATCCAGCTTATATCCGGACTCCGGAGGGACTGCGGCACCGCGAAGTCAAACCGACGCTATTTAAATTGATTATAGAAAACACCAACCATGCGCCTGCTCGCCATTGAAACCTCGTGCGATGAAACCGCCGCCGCGGTGATGCACGGCACAGAATTGCTCGCGAACACCATTGCCACACAGGAAATTCACCAGCTCTATGGCGGCGTCGTGCCGGAACTGGCCTCACGAGCCCACGTGCAACGTCTTGTGCCGATTGTGCAGCATACATTGGCGCAGGCGCAACTCGCACCCTCTGACATTGAGGCGGTGGCCGTGACGTACGGACCGGGGCTGATTGGCTCGTTATTGGTTGGCGTCAGCTTCGCAAAAGCCATGGCGATGCAACTGGAGGTGCCGCTGCTCGGCGTCAATCACATGGAAGGCCATCTGTTTTCGACGAATATCAAACCCGGCGGCCCGGAGCCGCCGTTTCTGTCGTTGATTATTTCCGGCGGCCACACGATTTTGACCTACGTGCGCGATTGGGGACAATATGAAATTCTTGGGCAAACGCAGGATGATGCCGCTGGCGAGGCATTTGATAAAGTCGCGAAAATTCTCGGACTCGCGTATCCCGGCGGCCCGGCGGTGGAAAAGCTGGCGGCCACCGGCAACCCCAAAGCGATTCAATTCCCGCAGGCGCGTTTGAAAAATACCGCAGGTGCGCTTGATCAGCGTTTGGCGTTTAGTTTTAGCGGTTTGAAAACGGCGGTGCTTTATTACGCGCGAAAATTATCGGCGGCAGAATTCGACCAACAAAAAGCCGATATTGCCGCTTCTTTTCAATTTGCGCTCATTCAAGCGTTGGTGGAAAATGTGGCGCTGGCGCTGGCGCAATTTCCCACACGCGCCCTGGCGTTGGCCGGCGGCGTGGCTTGCAATAAAACTTTACGGCAAGCCTTTGCGCAATTTTGCGCTGCGCGCGATTTGCAACTGCATTTTCCCGAACCGATTTTTTGTACGGACAATGCCGCGATGATCGCCCGCGCCGCGCAGTTCCATCTCGCCAACGGTAAACGTTCACCGCTCACGCTTGCGCCCAATCCCGGGCTGGTGTTGTCTTAATACCGTCCGAAATTCAAAGTCCAATGATGCCCGAAGTCGAGGTCAGCGTAAATTTGCATCATCCGTGGTCAAAGTTTTTTGCTTTAGGCGTTTAGTTATGAATTTTGATTTTAAATTTTCCGCTTCTCTCATCTATCCGCTGCTGTTGATTCTACTCGC
>CAYZFF010000410.1:0-4332 GCA_964477305.1 uncultured Cytophagia bacterium | reverse complement strand
TTTGCGGCAAAAACCCGTTTAAAATTACTTTGCGTCGTCTATAAAAAACCATTGCGCGCATTCCTGTTTTATGCCATATTATAAAAATAAATTCGCATCTTTTACGCCTCACATTTCAGAGGACTCCCATGCCCATCAAAATTCTCGTCACTGGCGGCACATTTGACAAAGAATACAACGAGATCAACGGCATGCTCTATTTTAAAGACACACATATCAGCGAAATGCTGCGACTCGGGCGCTGCCGGTTAGAAACAAACCTGCGCACAGTGATGATGATTGACAGTCTGGAGATGACGGACGCGGACCGGCAACTGATTTTGGAGCATTGCAAGAAAGCACCGGAAGATAAAATTGTGATCACCCACGGCACGGACACGATGGTGGAAACCGCGCGAATTTTAGCCCAGGGTCGCACCGGCAAAACCATCGTGCTCACCGGCGCCATGATTCCGTACGCCTTCGGCAGCTCGGATGGCCTATTTAATCTCGGCAGCGCGCTGTCGTTTGCGCAAGCCTTGCCGCCCGGCGTTTACCTCGCGATGAACGGCAAGTATTTTACTTGGGATAACGTTCGAAAAAATCGCGAGCGCGGCGAGTTTGAGGAAATTGCCGAAAAACGGTGATCAGTTGAATAAGCATTCTGCTCACGATTATTATTTTTTGTAGCCACCGGTCAAGCGATTTGACCGAAATATTTTTCCGGCTGAAACAACGATGACAGCCAGATTTCTTCAGGAGAAAACATGAATAAAATTCGAGTGCGTGTTTTGAGTTGCGTAATGTTGCTTATGTCCGTTGCCGTCTTTGCCGTGCCGGTGGCTTCAACGCCGCCGGATCTTGTCGGCATTTGGCAGGGCGTATTAAAAATTGGCGGGATCGAGTTGCGCCTGGTGATTAAAGTTTCCAAAACTGACAATGAGCAATACACCGCGACGCTCGACAGCCCGGATCAGGGCGCAAAAGATATTCCCGCGAGTCTCGTGTCGTTTACCAACGGCGACGTCAAGATCGAGCTTAAAGTGATTTCTGGCGTTTTTACCGGGAAGATGAGTGACGACAACACGATCACCGGCGAATGGAAACAAGGCCCGGCGGCGCTACCGCTGATTATGAAGCGCACCGATAAAGCGCCCGAAGCGCCGCGCCGTCCGCAGGAGCCGCAAAAACCTTTTCCATATAAAGATGAAGAGGTGAGGTACGATAATCCTAAAGCCGGAATCAAATTAGCCGGAACCTTGACGACACCGACGGCAGGCGGACCGTTTCCAGCAGCGATTCTCATCAGCGGTTCCGGCCCGCAAGATCGCGACGAGGCACTGTTGGGCCACAAACCATTTTTGGTATTGGCCGACTATCTCACGCGACAAGGCATCGCGGTTTTGCGTTTCGATGATCGCGGTGTCGGCAAATCCACCGGCGAGTTTGCCAAAGCCACCAGCGCGGATTTTGCGACGGACGTGCTGGCGGGCGTAGAATATTTAAAAACGCGAAAAGAAATCAATTCGAAACAAATCGGCCTCATCGGGCACAGCGAAGGCGGTTTGATTGCGCCAATGGTCGCCGCCCAATCACCGGCGGTGGCGTTTATCGTGCTCATGGCCGGGCCGGGAATTTCCGGCGAAGAAATTTTGTATTTGCAGAGCGCGTTGATCGCGCGCGCCAGCGGCGCTCCGGAGACGGCGATTGCCAAAAATCTGGCGTTGTCGAAAAAAACTTTTGCCGTCATCAAAGCCGAGCCGGATAACGCCGTCGCCGAAAAGAAGCTGCACCCGATTTGGACACAGGCCTTGAACGCGTTGACGGATGAAGAGAAAAAGGCATTGGATTTTACCGGGACCAGCCCCGACTCGCTTTTTCAAACGCAAATCAAACAACTGTTGTCGCCGTGGTTTCGTTATTTTCTCTTTTATGATCCGCAAGTGGCCTTGCGAAAAGTAAAATGCCCCGTGCTGGCAATCAACGGTGAGAAGGATTTACAGGTGCCGCCGAAGGAAAATTTGGCAGCGCTCGCCCAAGCGCTCAAAGCTGGAGGCAATAAAAAATTCATCACCAAAGAACTGCCGGGGTTGAATCATCTTTTTCAAACCGCCACCACCGGCGCACCGGTCGAGTACAATAAAATCGAAGAGACGATTTCCCCGCATGCATTACAAGCGCTGGGCGATTGGATTTTGGCGCAAACCCAGCCGCAAAGATAGAAGTGTTGGAGATTTCGTCCCTAAAAGCCTGGGGCGCTATTTTCTTTTTCGACGCTTCATCCCAGAAACGTTGCATATTAAGATTTGAATTTTATCTTAATAGTTTTCCATCTGATTTGTTTACGGTGCTGGTGAAATTTGTCCAAACCGATGCAAAACCGTCAACTTCTCAAGCAACGCTTGCTCCGCGCGAGCTTGTTTTTTCTTTGTTGGACCAGCCTGGGATTTTTTTCCGCCAGCCAGGTTTACATTCGCTACACTTACAATTCCGACCAACCTACAAGCTGGCGGCAAGCGTTGTCGGTGGCGATGCCGGATTGGTATGCCTGGGCAATGCTGTCGCCGTTGATTTTTGCGTTTGCCCGCCGCTTCCCCATTGCGAGCCATAAAAGTTGGCGCCGCGCCCTTGCGCATTTGGGCGCCGGCCTCGCTTTTTCCTCGCTGAAAATCATGCTTGAATTCATGGTGCTATGGCCCATGCTTGGCCTGCCGGCGCGAACGCCGTACCTCATTGTGCTGCAGCAAAATTTGCTGATCTATGCGGCCATCGTCGGCATGCACTACGCTTTCGCTTACTACCGCCAATATCGCGAACACGAAGTGAAAGCCTCGCAACTGGAAGCGCAGTTGGCACAGGCGCAATTGCAGGCGCTGAGAATGCAATTGCACCCGCACTTTCTTTTCAACACGCTGCACGCCGTCTCAACGCTCGTTCACAAAGACGCCGAAGCCGCCGACCGCATGATCGCGCGCTTGAGTGATTTGCTGCGCTTGAGTCTCGACAACCTCGGCGAACAGGAAGTGCCGCTGCAGCGCGAATTGGAATTTCTGCAACGCTATCTGGAGATCGAACAAATTCGCTTCGGCGACCGTCTCTCAGTTCAAATCAATGTAGCGCCCGAAACGCTGGAGGCGTTGGTGCCCAATTTGATTTTACAACCGCTGGTCGAGAATGCGATTCGGCACGGCATCGCGCCGCGCTCGGCGCCGGGGCGAATTGAAATTCATGCCAAAAGAGAAAAGGGGCAATTGCAACTCTGCGTGCGGGATGATGGCGCCGGTTTGCCCGAAGGGAAATTCGCAGCGTTGAAAGCAGGCATCGGTTTGACCAACACGCGGGCACGATTGCAACAACTTTACGGCGCGGCTGGCCGCCTGGCTTTGCACAATGCCGCCGGCGGCGGATTGCGCGTCGATATTTCCATGCCGTTTCGCTTGGCCAACGGCAATATTAATTCGACCTTGGACAATGAAGATACGAACCCTGATTGTTGATGACGAGCCGCTTGCGCGCGAACGGATTCGAACATTGCTCGGCGACGAACCCGACGTTGAGATCGTCGGCGAATGCTCGAACGGGCTCGAGGCGGTGCCGGCCACTCAACGCCTTAAGCCGGATTTGCTCTTTCTCGACGTGCAAATGCCGGAGTTGGACGGGTTCCGCGTGGTAAACCAAATCGCCGCCGCCAGAATGCCCGCCGTTATTTTTGTGACGGCTTACGATCAATATGCATTGCGCGCCTTTGAGGTGCATGCGCTGGATTATCTGTTGAAGCCATTTGATCGCGAACGTTTCCAGAAAGCTTTGCAACGGGCACGGTTGCAGATTGAGCAAACCAGGAACGGCGAAGTGAACGAACGCTTGCTGCTTCTACTCGAGGACTTGCGCGCCGGAAAACCATGGTTAGAGCGGCTCGTGATCAAATCCGGCGGGCGCATTTTCTTCTTGAAAACGGCGGAGATCGATTGGATCGAAGCGGCCGGGAATTATGTTCGTCTGCATGTCGAGCGCGAAACGCATCTGCTCCGCGAAACGATTAAAAACCTGGAATCGCAGCTTGACCCCAAAAAATTTTTGCGGATCAACCGTTCGACTCTCGTTCGCATCGACCACATCAAAGAATTGCAATCCTGGTTTAATGGGGAATACGCAGTCATCCTGCAAGACGGCACGCAACTGACTTCCAGCCGCGGCTATCGCGAGCAGCTTGACACCCTGCTGGGGAAATCGGCATAACTTCATCCCACCGTTGCAGGGTTTGACCACTTTTTTCCAGCAGTTTGTCCCAAAGCAGTTTGGGTATTTTATCCGAAGCGCTAAATTGTATTCGCTGAAATTGCCATTCCGAAA
>CAYZFF010000409.1:0-4337 GCA_964477305.1 uncultured Cytophagia bacterium | reverse complement strand
GGAAAGAGCCATTCATTTTCGGAAAAACTTATCTGCACCCAGTAATCCGTAGTTTATTTTGCTCAAAATTCGACGCCGGGAATTTCACCACGGAGAAACGCATGAAAACGCCGCCCCAATCACCATTATCCACCGCACAGCCAACTTACGATTACAAAATCGGCCAGGTCATTGTCGCTTCATCGGCGGGGACGATGATCGAATGGTATGATTTTTATCTGTACGGCACGTTGGCCGTTTTTTTCTCGACGCTGTTTTATCCAGCGGGAAATCCGACGGTGGCATTTCTCGCGAGCCTCGCCACATTCGGCGCGGGTTTCGCCGTGCGGCCATTCGGCGCCATCGTCTTCGGTCGCGTCGGTGATTTGGTTGGACGCAAATATGCTTTTCTCGTCACACTCACGATCATGGGCGGCGCGACCACGGCGGTTGGTTTGCTTCCGACCTATGAACAAATCGGCATCGCGGCGCCGATTATTCTCGTGTTGCTGCGACTCTTGCAAGGGTTGGCGCTCGGCGGTGAATATGGCGGCGCCGCCACGTATGTCGCGGAACATGCGCCCGACAACAAGCGCGGCTATTACACGAGCTATATTCAAACCACAGCGACGCTCGGATTTTTTCTCGCGCTCGCGGTGGTGTTGGCAACCAGAGTTTCGGTTGGTGACGTCGCATTCAAACAATGGGGTTGGCGCGTGCCGTTCCTCGTCTCGGCTTTACTTTTGGCCGTTTCCTTTTATATACGCTTGAAATTGCGCGAATCGCCGCTGTTCAGCAAACTCAAAGATGCGGGCAAAACTTCTAAAGCGCCGATCAAAGAAAGCCTCGGCAACAAACGCAACTGGAAACTCATTTTGCTGGCGCTCTTCGGCGCCACCGCCGGGCAAGCCGTGGTCTGGTACACCGGCCAATTTTATGCGCTTTATTTTTTGCAACAAACACTCAAACTTGATTATGTAACTTCCTATCTTATCATCGCAGCGGCGCTGTTCATCGGCACACCGTTCTTCATTGTTTTCGGCAAGCTTTCCGACACACTCGGCCGAAAAAAAATCATGATGGCCGGCTGTCTGCTGGCCGCGCTCACGTACGTGCCGATTTATATGGGCATGAGCAAATTTGCCAATCCGTTGAATCCCGTCATGCTCACCGTGCTGGTTTTGATTCAGGTTATTTACGTCACGATGGTGTACGGCCCGATTGCGGCGTTTCTCGTTGAGTTATTTCCGGCGAAGATTCGCTACACATCGATGTCGCTGCCCTATCATCTCGGCAACGGTGAATTTGGCGGCTTCACACCGCTGATCGCCTCCGCTATTGTCGCCTACTCCGGCAACATTTATGCGGGACTCGCGTATCCCATTGCCATTGCGCTGCTCACGTTTATTATTGGTTCACTTTATTTGCCGGAAACCAATCACGTTCGCATTTGGGATGAGGTCGAATAAAACATTAAACGGATTGAGCAGATCAAGCGGATTTCAAAAAATCAGCTCAATCCGTTTAATCCGCTTACTGGTCAAAAAGTTTATTTGTCAATACAATCGAGGAGAAAAGATGCTTCGCAACTTGTGGATGGTAATCTTGATTTTTGTAACGACATTATTCAGTCAAACGTCTTCCTGGCAAACTTTGAACAGTGTTCCCGTCGTATCGCGCTACAATGATATTGCTTTCGTGACGCCCACCCGCGGCTGGATTGCCAACGGCTCGGGGCAAATTTATCGCACGCTCGATGGCGGCGTTTCGTGGATAAAACAGTTTGACAAAAGCACCGTACATTTCCGTTCCATTGGTTTCGTCGATTCGCTCAACGGCTGGGCCGGCAATGTCGGGCCGGGTGAATTTGGCGCGACGGACACGAGCACGATTTATCAAACCAGCGACGGCGGCAAAACCTGGACAACGGTGAAAAGTTATATTGGCCCGAAACCGCGCGGTTTGTGCGGCATGCACGTGTTGAACGATTCGGTGATCTCTGCGGTCGGCCGCGTGCGCGGCCCGGCGTTCTTTGTGCGCACCACCAATCGCGGCAAAACCTGGACGTCGAAAGACATGAGTCAATATGCCGCCGGGCTGTTGGATGTTTATTTCTTCAATCCCGACACCGGCGTGGCCGTGGGCCTGACCAAAGCGCCGAATGACAGCTCACGCGGCGTGGTATTGCTCACTGTCGATGGCGGTAAAACCTGGGAGAAGCGCATCACCACCAGTCGCATCGGTGAATGGTGCTGGAAAGTGTCGTTCCCTTCGCGCAAAGTTGGCTACGCTTCGCTGCAGCGCGATACGCCTTCGCCCGTTTATTTTTTAAAAACCGTCGACGGCGGCAAAACCTGGCAGGAAAAATTGTTTTCCAGCAGTCATTATTACGTGCAAGGCATCGGTTTCATTAATGAAAAAACCGGGTGGCTCGGCGGCAGCAGCGCGGCAGGTTATCAAACCACGGACGGCGGCGAGACCTGGCAGCCGGCCGGTTTCGGTTCGCGGCTCAATCGGTTTCGGTTTTTAAATGACACGCTCGGTTACGCCTCGGGCCAGCGCGTTTATAAATATACCTTGCGCCGGACCGGCGTTGCTGAAAGCGCCTCGGCGATTCCCCAAAATTTTGCGCTCGAACAAAATTTCCCCAATCCGTTTAATCCGACCACGACAATTCGGTTTAGTTTGCCGAAGCCAACCAACGTCAAGATCACCGTTTATGATCTCAGCGGCCGGCAAATCGACGACATTGTGAATCAAGCGCGCGAGGCTGGCACCCACACCATCATCTGGGATGCCGCCGATAAAGAAGGCCGGCTGTTGAGCGCCGGCGTTTATTTTTATAAACTCGTCACCGCCGATTTTACCGCCACGCGCAAGATGATTCTTTTGCGCTAATGTACAAAGTGAAGTCGGACTTGCGCGCAAAGATTTTTAAATTTTAGAAAATTCGTGAGTGCAAGTCCGACTTCGCCTTATCCTTATTCAGAAAAGGAATCCACCATGAAAAAATATTTTTTATCCCCATTAAACGCCGTCGTGGCGCTCGTCGTGTTGAGCGTGCTCATCACTTGCAACAATAGCGCTGCGCAAACCAAAGTTCAAAAAATCGAAACCCTGCTCAACCAATATCAGGAATATGGGCAGTTCAACGGTTCGGCGCTGGTCGCGGAGAATGGAAAGGTTATTTTCAAAAAAGGCTACGGCATGGCCAATATGGAGTGGGAGATTCCCAATGCACCGGATACGAAATTTCGGATTGGCTCCATCACCAAGCAATTCACCGCGATGCTCGTGATGCAGTTGGTGGAAAAAGGCAGGTTGAAATTGGACGGCAAGATCACCGACTATTTGCCGGACTATCCGAAAAACACGGGCGATAAAGTGACGCTGCATCATTTGCTCACGCACACTTCCGGCATTCCGGGCTATACCGAATTTCCCAATTTTTTCCGCGACGTGAGCCGCGATCCGTATGCGCCTGCCGCTTTTGTCAAAACCTTCGCCGATTCGGCTTTGCAATTCGAGCCGGGCGCTAAATTCACCTACAGCAATTCCGGTTATTTTCTTTTGGGCGCCATCATCGAAAAAGTGACCGGCAAAACATACGAGCAAGTTTTAGCGGAAAACATTCTGCTGCCGTTGGGTATGAAAAACACGGGATATGATCATTTTAATACGATCATCAAAAAGCGCGCAACAGGATATCAAAAAGGCCCGGGGGGCTACGAAAATGCGCCGTATTTGGATATGTCCATTCCGTACGCGGCGGGATCGCTGTATTCCACCGTCGAAGATTTGTATCTGTGGGATCAAGCTTTGTACACGGATAAATTGCTTTCGGAGAAATCCAAAACGCTATTGTTTAAGCCTTATATCTCTGCCTTCCGCAGCAGCTATGCCTACGGATGGTCTGTCGGCAAAGCGCCGATCGGACGAACCAAAGACAGCGTGATGGTTATCGAGCACGGGGGCGGCATTAACGGCTTCAACACGTTGATTTCCCGTCTGCCCAATGAAAAGCATTTGATTGTGTTGTTTAGCAATGCCGGCGGCGCGCCTTTGGGTGCGATGAGCCAAAGCCTCAGAGGCATACTCTTCGACAAATCGTATGACCTGCCGAAGAAATCCATGGCTGAAACGATTTTTAAAACCATCATAGAAAAGGGCATTACGCCGGCGCTCGCGCAATATCGCGAAATAAAAGAAAAACGCGCCGATACGTATCAACTCAACGAAGCCGAGATGAATGGCTTCGGCTATCAATTGCTGCAGATGAAAAAAATCAAAGAAGCGATTGAGCTGTTTAAATTAAATGTCGAAGCGTTTCCGCAATCTTCCAATGTGTATGACAGTCT
>CAYZFF010000408.1:0-4339 GCA_964477305.1 uncultured Cytophagia bacterium | reverse complement strand
CAATATGAGGACGCGCCGGTACCAACCCCCGGCCCGACTGAAGCACGCATCAAAATTGCGGCGAGCGGTGTCAACTTTATCGACGTGTATTTTCGTGAGGGACTTTACAAAGCAGCGCTGCCATTCACGTTGGGCAACGAAGCCTCCGGCATTGTGGAAAGTACCGGCGCGCAGGTAACTGAAGTCAAAGTTGGCGACCGTGTGGCATTCACAACGACGCTCGGTTGTTATGCCGAATACGTTGTAGTGCCGGCATGGCGATTGGTGCCGTTGTCCGAAAGAATTTCCTTCGAGTTTGGCGCGGCAGCGATGCTGCAAGGGATGACAGCGCATTATTTATCGCATTCGACATTTCCGCTGAAAACCGGCCACACGTGTTTGATTCATGCGGCCGCGGGCGGCTTGGGAGCGCTACTCATTCAAATGGCGAAACGCCTCGGCGCGCGCGTGATCGGCACCGTTTCAACTGATGAGAAAGCGCAACTCGCCAAAACGGCCGGCGCGGATGAAGTGATTTTGTATACGCAGCAGGATTTTGAGGCTGAAGTCAAACGGCTGACGAACAATCGAGGGGTGGAAGTTGTGTATGATTCGGTAGGAAAAACAACCTACGAGAAGAGCATGAACTGCCTCGCGCCGCGCGGCTATTTGGTTTTATTCGGGCAATCGAGCGGGCCGGTGCCGCCGATCGATCCGTTGCAGCTTGCGGCACGCGGCTCGTTGTTTATGACGCGCTGCAATTTGGCTCATCACACCACGACCCGCGAGGAACTTTTGTGGCGCGCCAGTGAGGTCTTAAATTGGGTGGCCAGCGGCGAGTTAAAATTGCGCATTCACCAAGTTTTTCCGCTTCGCGAAGCTGCCGAGGCGCACAGATTTTTGGAAGGCCGGCAAACCACGGGGAAGTTGTTGTTAAAGCCGTGAGCTAAAAAAAGTGAAAATTGTCATCGTGAGGAGTCCCGCTTTACGGACGACGAAGCGCTCTTTTTGAAACCGCCAAGATTGCTTCATCCCGCTGAAAAACGCGGAACTCGCAATGACTTTTTAATCGTTCAAAGAATCGCGATTTTTTTCACCAGTTTTTTCCCCTCCACTTCCAAAATATAAAAATAGACGCCGCGCGGAAATTCCCGTGCTCGCAAGTGCGCTTGATACGTGCCTACTGGCAAAATTTGATCAACCAAAACCGCCACCATTTGGCCAAGCACGTTCGTAACGCGCAGATTGACTTTCGCCGCGTACCGCAATGTAAATGGGATATTTATATTCTCAAGTTTTGTGTTATTGGTCGCAGCTAACGAAAACGGATTGGGATAAGCCTGACCCAAAATAAAATCCTGGGGCAACGTGCTGGTTTGTTTATCAGTGACGGCGGTTGACGCCGGATTTTCAAAGAGAAAAATCACGTCCGCTTCTTCATCGATGCCCGTCACGTCGAGATCACCGTCGAGATCGCGGTCATGAAACACCGCACAGGAGGCCGCAGTGGTGGCTGGAAATGATTTCGGGTTAACGAATGTCCCATTGCCGGAATTTTCGTACAGCGTCCAGTTTTTGCCGCTATAGTTGCTGGAGATAAGGTCGAGATCGCCGTCGCCGTTCAAATCGCCGAGATCGATGCCAAGCGGAAAAGCGCCAACCGGATACGTCTGCGCCGATAGCAACCCGCCCTTGCCATCACCGCGAATGATCGCCGCTCGTGCTTCAAGTGCATTCGCAGCCACTGCATCGACGTGACCGTCGCCGTCCACATCGCCGGCAGCCACCATCCACGGACTGCCACCACAATCGGTGCGCGCTGAAAATTTTAACCCACCTTTACCATCGCCCAAGAGTAGAATCATTTCCCGGCCCGAATAAGCGCCAACAAAAAGATCGAGTATGCCGTCTTCGTTGGCATCAGCCGCGGCGCAGGCTGTTTCGCTGCCACCGCCGCTGTCAACCAATAGGCGTGGCAAAAAAGTGCCATCGCCTTTATTGTACAAAATGGCCATTGTATTGCCGACGCGATTAGCCGTCACGATATCCATGTCGCCATCGCCTTCCAAATCCATCACACTCAAGCCGCGTGGCTCTTGATCAACCGGATAATTCACCGGGGCGCGAAACCCGCCGCTGCCGTTGCCGAGCAAAACACTCACGGAATTGCCGCGAATATTGCCCACGGCAAAATCAGTAATTGCATCGCCGTTAAAATCGGCGCCTTCATTGGTGCTCGGGCGCGCCGGCGCCGTCAGTTGATGGCGTGAAGAAAAAGCATAATTGCCTCGGCCATCATTGAAAAAAACGCGAATGTCGTTGGCATCTTCATTGGGTACGGTAAAATCATGATAGCCGTCGCCGTTGAGATCGCCGGCGAACGCGCCGTAAGTTCGCACCGGCAATTCATTGGCAAACCGCACCGGTAACTGGCCTTTCAGCCGCAGCGTCATATCGCCGCGTCCGGCCTGCGTCCAAAAATTCCACGTGTAACCCGCGCTGAGCGAATCGCCCGTGGCGCTGCGGACGCGTTTGGAAATCGCGACGGTGATCCATTCGCCGGCGGAGAATTTTTTTGCCGGAAGAAAGCGCAGTTGCCGGTTGCCATTTTCGAGACGAAACTCGCCGGGCATGACGCCAGCCCAGCGGCCAAAGATCATGATCGCTTTGGCGTTGATCGTTGCGGCATCGACGGGCGCATCAAATTCGATGGTGATTTCCGGCGCCAGACTCGCCGTCATGGATTGTGCTTTCGGTGAAACGGACTGGACACGCAGGGTCGCGAAGAGAAAATTCGTTTGCAAGCAGGCGAAGAAAACGATGCGGCTAATCGTAAAGAATCGAATCATGCAGAAGTAACAATTTATTGAGAAACACACTTGGGATTTTTTTGAAACCTTAAACCACAAAGACACCAAGGCACGAAGAATAAACGCTCATACCAAATTTTCACATATTACGCTCTCATGTCAAAGCTTTGTGACTTCGTGTCTTGGTGGTTATCATTAACTTGGGTTAATGCGTGAGATACTTTAAAATTCCCCGTGCGGCAATTTTGCCATGTTCGACGGCGTCAACCACTTCGCCGCCGCCGTTGATGCAATCGCCGCCGGCGAACAGGCCCGGCACGGAGGTTTCACCGGTCTCTGCATTAACGACGACGCGTTTGCCGGCAACGTTCAAATGGGGAATCGTTTTGTAGAGATCGTAAAGCGCGTCTTGGCCGAGCGCTTTTATCACCATGTCACACGGAATGAGATGCTCGGAGCCGGAAATTTTTTCAAGCTTGCCGTCGTTCGCCGGTTTGACTTTGTAGCATTCCAAGCCGGAGACTTTTCCATTCGCGCCGACAATGCGTTGCGGCGCCGTGTGCCAGAGAAATTTGACCGCATCCGCCTTGGCAAGATTGTATTCGTATTTAAACGCCGGCATTTCTTTTTCACTGCGCCGATAAACGATGGTCACGGCAGCCGCGCCGAGCCGCACCGCCGCGGTTGCGACATCGATAGCGGTATTGCCCGCGCCGATCACCAGCACATTTTCGCCGATCAAACACTCTTCATATTTTTTAAGCCGCGTTGGCATGATGAAATCGAGCGCTTCCCAGCAACCGGCCAGATTTTCGCCTGCGATGCCGAGATCGAGGGTTTTGCCGAGGCCGACGCCGAGAAAAACGGCGTCATATTCGGCCAACAATTGGGTTACAGGTAAATTTTCTCCGACTGGCGTGTTGGTGCGAATGTCGAAACCGATCTGGCGAACGTAATCGGCCTCGGCTAATGAAAAGGCAGAGGTCATTTTATAAGCGGCAATGCCAAATGTGTTCAAACCACCGGTAACCGGTTGCGCTTCGAACACGACACATTCCACGCCGTTTTTGGTGAGTGCATGCGCGCAGGAAAGCCCGGCGGGCCCGGCGCCGATGATCGCGACTTTCTTGCCGAGCGCCGGCGCTTTTTTGAAAAATTGAATATTATTGGCCATCGCGAAATCCGTCGCGTGGCGTTGCAACAAACCAATTTGAATCGGTTTTTCATTCAGGCCATTGAACACGCACGCTCCTTCGCACAAAACTTCGGTTGGACAGGCGCGCGCACAGGCGCCGCCCAAAATGTTGGCCGAGAGAATTGTTTTCGCCGAGCCTTTGAGATCGCGCTCCATAATTTGCCGAATGAATTTCGGCACATCGATGTGCGTCGGACACGCGCGCATGCACGGGGCATCGTAACAAAACAGACAGCGTGAGGCTTCTAACACCGCTTCATTCGGCGTCAGGGCCGGCGCGATGTCGGCAAAATTTTTCTGCAATTCGGTTGGCGAAAGTCGGGGCGTTTGCATGGGCATAGGGCTTGCTCGGTTT
>CAYZFF010000407.1:0-4346 GCA_964477305.1 uncultured Cytophagia bacterium | reverse complement strand
CGGCGGAAAGGCAATTTCAGCCGAATACGGCAAATTGTGTGAAGGAATCTCTTCCGCCTTGACGCCGCCCTCGTTGCCGACATTACTCCCCCAGTAATATTCGGAATCACTGTTCAACACTTCGCGATAAAAACCGGGGAGCGGCAAACCGATGCGATAATTTTTCCGAACGAGCGGCGTGAAATTACAAGCAACGACGATCACCTCATCGGGGTTTTTGCCGCGCCGAAAAAACGAGACCAAGCTGGCATCAGCGTCTTGAAAATCAATCCACTGAAACCCTTCCCACGAATAATCCACTTCATGCAACGCCGGCTCGCGCAAATAAAGCTGATTGAGATCTTTCACAAATTGCTGCAGCTTGCGATGCGACTCATGCTCGAGCAAATGCCAGTGCAGGCTTTCGGCGTGATTCCATTCCCACCATTGCCCGATTTCGCCGCCCATGAACAGCAGTTTCTTGCCGGGATGGCCATACATGTAACCGAGCGACGCCCGCAGATTCGCGAATTTTTTCCACACGTCGCCGGGCATCTTGTCGAGCAGCGCGCGTTTGCCATGCACCACTTCGTCGTGCGACAGCACGAGAATGAAATTTTCCGAAAACGCGTAGATCATCGAAAAGGTGAGGAGATGCTGATGATACTTGCGATGAATCGGATCTTCCTTCATGTATTTTAAAAAATCATTCATCCAGCCCATGTTCCACTTGAACGTGAAACCGAGGCCGCCGAGATGCGTCGGACGCGAAACCATCGGCCACGAGGTCGATTCTTCGGCAATCATCATTGCCCCGGGAAAACGTTCGTGCACGACCTCATTGAGTTTGCGCAGAAACTCAATCGCTTCAAGATTCTCGCGACCGCCAAATTTGTTCGGTACCCACTGCCCTTCCTGGCGCGAGTAATCGAGATAAAGCATTGAAGCCACTGCATCGACGCGCAAACCATCAACATGAAATTTATCGAACCAGTAAACGGCATTGGCGATCAGAAAATTGCGCACTTCGTGCCGGCCAAAATTAAACACGAGCGTGCCCCAATCCGGGTGTTCGCCGAGCCGTGGGTCATCGTGTTCATACAGCGCAGTTCCGTCGAAACGCCGCAGCGCATAATCATCGCGCGGAAAGTGCGCCGGCACCCAATCGAGAATCACGCCGATGTGGTGTTGGTGCAGATAATCGACGAAATAAGCGAAATCTTCGGGCGTGCCGTAGCGGCTCGTTGGCGCGTAATAGCCGGTCACTTGATAACCCCACGACGGATCGTACGGATACTCCATCACCGGCATCAATTCGACATGAGTGAATCCCATTTCGTTGACATAGGCCGCGAGCTGGTGCGCAATTTCGCGATAGTTCAACCAATCGTCTTTCTCATTCGATCTTTTTCGCCAAGCGCCGAGATGCGCTTCATAAATCGCCAGCGGTTTATCAAACAAATTGCTCACGCGCCGTTGCGTCATCCAAGCTTCGTCATGCCACACGAAATGATCGAGCCGCTGCACCACCGCAGCATTATTCGGACGCATTTCCATGCGAAAAGCATACGGATCGGTTTTCGTCCGTAACAGGCCTTGCCGTGTTTTGATTTCAAATTTATAGACATCACCTTCGCTCAGTCCGGGGATGAAAATTTCCCACACCCCAACACCGGGATGAATGCGCATCGGGTGCCGGCGGCCATCCCATTGATTGAAATTGCCGATCACACTCACGCGCCGCGCATTCGGCGCCCACACGGCGAAATACACGCCGGTCGCCGCGCCAATGGTCATGAGGTGTGCGCCGAATTTTTCGTAAATTTCGAAGTGATTGCCTTCACCAAAAAGATGAAGATCGAAATCGCTCAACACCGGCCTGAAACAATAGGGATCATCGAAGCGCCGCGTTTGCCCGTCATGAGCGGTTAGCTCGATTTGATAACGGAAAGGTTCCTGCCGCTCCGGGAAAATCGCTTCAAAAAATTCAGAGTTTTCAATGCGGTTCAACGGGTGAGATTGCTCGGTGTTGCCCATTTCCACGACGCGTGCCGATTGCGCTTCCGGCAAAAATGCGCGCACGGCAAGGCCAGAGTTGCCACCACGACTCACGGCGTGCATGCCCAAAATGGCAAACGGATCACCATGATCGCCTTGCAAAATTTTTATGATTTCTGTCGAGCTAACAGTGGTCATCGAGTCCATTTTCCTCACTCTCGGTTGTAGTTTGTAACACACGCCGTTTTATCTTTACCGCCGTGTAGAAACATGAATTTATAACATAACAAAGTTTACCGCGAAAAGCAAGCCCAGGTGCATTTTGTCAGCGCTCGATTTTAGTGAGATTTTCCTTGCAAAAATTTGAGTTTTTCGCTATAATTATAACGGTGCTGTAAAACTATTTACCGAAAATTAAGATTCTTAACCAAACTTCCTGCGGTAGATCCCGAACGTTCGGGTTACTTCTAAGAAGTGGGAGGTTCCTACAATGCTCCTAATTAACTCCAGCCGTCTTTTCGCCTAAAGCGATAAACCGTGGCGATAGCCTTTTGCAAAAGCTGGGCTTCGTTGCAAGCCACCGGTGAATCGTTTTCAGACTTCCCCGTTGTTGTATCTTTGTTCCCTTTATAATGTTGAATTTTGGGTGACGAGCGCGTCTCGCTGATTGGCGTCGAAGCGAAGCCTTTTAGCATTGCAGCAGCGCGCCGGAGCAAAAAATATTTTAATAAACGTTCCAGTTTTACATAATTTAAGAGACTAACACAGTAACTGTAAAAAACAATTTATGGGAGACCGAGTGACTAAAAATTTATTACAAACTTATTTTAAACAAGCCGAGGAATTGCCTCTCGCCGTGCGGGAAGCCTTCCAACGCGCTTTGCCGGAAGAATCCATTCGGGTTTATGCGTTAAGCGACCTCGACGGCAAGCAGCGCTTCAGTGAATGCTGGCTGATTCTCGGCGAACGCCACTTGGTTCTGGCCGAGCCAGATGGTGCCTGGAAGAATGGTCACACCACTTGGGCCACACGGGCTTTGGCGTTGAGCGGTATCGAAAAATTCGAATTGTTGGAAGGGCTTTCCAGCAGCCGCTTGCACGTGATTAGCGCTACCAACGAGCTTATCGCGTCGCTGCAATTTACCCGTCGGCAAGCGCCGGCCATCGGTAATTTGCAATTCGTCGCCGAGCAGATGCGCAAGCGTTTGTCGGCAAATGTGGCACCGTCCGCGCTCGCCGGTGATTTCGATCCGGCCGCGGAATATCAGGAAGCCGTGCTCAAATCGGTGAAAGAAGCGAAAGCGACGCTGGCCATGCCAAAGCTCGGCGTCATGTTTCGCCTGCTTTCCTATTTGAAGCCGCACAAAAAACCAGCGGCCATCGGCATTACGCTTGCGATGTTACTCACCTCGCTGCAATTGCTGCCACCTTATCTGACCAAAGTTTTGGTTGATGATATTTTGCGTCCGGTGGAAAGCGGTCGCATCACCGACGCTTCATTTTGGTTGTGGACCGTGATTGGCTCACTGGCGGCGGTGTGGAGCATCAGTGAGTTCATCTCGTTTTTGCGTTTGCGCATTATGGCGCTGACCGGCGAGAAGATCGCGACGAAATTGCGCGAAGATATTTACAGCCACATGCAAAAACTCAGCCTGTCGTTCTTTGGTTCGCGCACCACCGGCTCGCTCATCACCCGCGTCAGCTCGGATACCGACCGATTATGGGATTTCGTCACTTTCGGTGTTATCGAAGTTGTGGTGTCGATTTTTCAAATCATCGGCGTGGCGGCGGCTTTGTTTTTGCAAGATTGGTCGCTGGCGATTTTGGTGCTCGTGCCACTGCCGATTATGGCCACGATGTTCTATTGGCACAGCCAGAAAATTCAAGTGTTGTTTCTGCGCATCTGGCGCAAATGGTCGGCGATGACCGGCGTGCTCTCGGATGTGATTCCCGGCATTCGCGTTGTCAAAGCGTTTGCGCAAGAGGAGCACGAGGTGAAACGTTTCCGCGCCAAGAATGACGCGCTCGAAGCCGAAGCGGAAATTTTGCATCGTCAATGGACGCGCTTCTGGCCGACCGTGGTGATGCTGATGCACGTTTGCAGTTTAATCGTGTGGGCCGTCGGCGCCCCGCGCGTTTTAAAATATGCGCAAACCGGCGGTGCCGAAGGCATGCCGCTCGGCGTGTTCATCGCATTTACGGGTTACATGTGGATGTTCTGGGCGCCGGTGCAACATCTCGGCATGATGAGCCGTACCATCAACCGCGTGTCCACTTCAGCTTCGCGCGTGTTCGAGGTGCTCGACACCGTGCCGAGCATCGTGAACAAACCAGAAGCGAAAATCATCGAGCCACTACAAGGACATGTGA
>CAYZFF010000406.1:0-4347 GCA_964477305.1 uncultured Cytophagia bacterium | reverse complement strand
TTAAACAAAACCCTTTACAAAACGTCTTTCTTTTATTACATTGTCACGTGTTTCACAGTCACGCACAGCCCCGTCGTCAAATCCTTTCTATTCACGTTTAAGCGCAGGAGGAGTACTATGCAACATCGTCGTATGTTGGTCGTGCTGTTGGCGTTGATGCTCATGCAAATCGCGTGGGCGCAAGAGCCGGTAAACTGGCAAGCCATCAATCGAATCCGAGCCGAAGGCTTGCAAAATTCACAGGTGATGGAAACGCTGTTTTGGTTGACCGATCGTCACGGCCCGCGGTTGACGGGCTCGCCGAATTTGAAAGTGGCCAGTGAATGGGCGCGCGATCAGATGACGAAGTGGGGCTTGGAAAATGCGAAACTGGAAGCGTGGGGCGCGTTTGGCCGTGGCTGGGTGACGGAGAGATTCTCCATTGAAATGTTGGAGCCGCAATATCAGCCGATCATCGCGTGGCCGCAAGCGTGGACGGCGGGCACCAACGGCGCCATTTCTGGCAACGCCGTATTGATGGATGTGAAAACCGAAGAAGATTTCGCCAAATACAAAGGCAAACTGCGCGGCGCGATTGTGTTGACGCAAAAACCGCGTGAGGTTAGCGCCAGTTTTGAAGCCGATGCCAAGCGTTATGATGAGAAACGTCTCGGCGAATTGGCGCAAGCCGAATTGGGCGGCGGCGCGAATCAGTTTGAAGCGCGCATGCAAGAATTTCGCGCCCAGCGGGCGTTGCGCGACAAAATGAATAAGTTTTTAAAGGACGAAGGTGTGGCGGTGATTTTACAACCGAGTCGCGGCGAGGACGGCACTGTATTCGCCGGCGGCGCGGGCTCGCGCACGTGGGGCGCCGAGCCGGGGTTTCCGACGATGGTGGTGGCGATTGAGCATTATGGCCGCATTTGGCGCTTGACGGAAAAGGGCGTGGCGGTGAAATTGGAAATCAACATCAAGAATCGTTTCATCCAAGAAGATTCGCTGGGTTACAATGTGGTTGCGGAAATTCCCGGCACGGATAAAAAGTTGAAAGAAGAAGTCGTCATGCTCGGCGGTCATCTGGATTCCTGGCATCCCGGCACCGGCACGACGGATAACGCTGCCGGCTGCGCGGTAGCAATGGAAGCGGTGCGCATTCTGAAATCGCTGGGGCCGCAATTTCAACCACGGCGCACGATTCGCCTCGCGTTGTGGAGCGGCGAAGAGCAGGGCTTGCTCGGCTCGCGCGGTTATGTGAAAAAACATTTTGCCGATCCGGCGGTGATGCAGCCGACGCCCGAACACGAAAAGTTTGCCGGTTACTTCAATCTTGATAACGGCACCGGCAAGATTCGCGGCGTGTATTTGCAGGGCAACGATATGGTGCGGCCGATTTTTGAAGCGTGGCTCAAGCCGTTCAACGATCTCGGCGCCAATACGCTGACGATTCGCAACACCGGCGGCACTGATCATCTCGCTTACGATGCAGTCGGGTTGCCCGGTTTTCAATTCATTCAAGATGAAATGGATTACGACACGCGCACGCACCATTCTAATATGGATGTTTACGAACGCGCACAGAAGGCCGATCTCATGCAGGCCTCGGTGATCATGGCGTCGTTTGTTTATCACACGGCCATGCGCGAAGAAAAACTGCCGCGCAAGCCGATGCCAAAACCGCAGCAAGGCCCGCGTTTTACGTCCCAATAAGAGTCCGAAGTCTGAGGTCGATGAGTCCGAAGTCGGGTCCGGTTTTGGCCGGATCCGGCTTCTTTTTTTAGCCCTATGTGGACATTGCAACAAGTCACAGCTTCCGATTGGCTGCTCGGCGCGGCACTTTTGGCCGGTATGATCATCCTTTTGACGCTGACGGAATATTGGTTTCGGCGTCGCCCCCAAAGCGCTGAGACGATGCGCAAATTCATTCACATCGGCACCGGCGTCGCGGTTTTGCCGGCGCCGTGGTTGTTTCGTTCGCATCTTCCCATTTTATTAATCACCATTGCATTTGCGACTGCCAATCTTTGGTCGATTCGGCGCGGCCGGCTCAAATCCATTCACGAAGTCTCGCGTGTGTCGTTCGGCACATTTTATTATCCGCTTTCGTTCGCCATTTTGCTGCTGCTGTTTTGGGAACGCGACGTGATGATTCTGTCCATTGCCTTCGCGCTGATGGCCTTTGGCGATGCCGCCGCGGGACTGGTGGCGCAACAATTCCCGCACCGAAAAATATTGCCGCTGCCCTGGGATAAAAAATCTTTGCCCGGTTGTGCTGCGATGTTTGTCGCCTCGGCGTTGATCACTGGCCTCGGCTTGCTCGTGTTCCACCAGCGCCACGCGTTATCGTTCGTCGTTGGTTGTGAAGTCGCAATGGCCATCGGCCTGCTCGCGACTGCGGCGGAAACCCTCTCCTATCGCGGCTCGGATAATCTCACCGTGCCGCTGCTCAGCGCGTTGGGATTGGTTGTTGTTCTCAATCCGGCAACACAGCAACAATTTCTTCTCGGTGAGGTATTGGCGATTCTCATTACCGCGGCCGCGTTCAAAATCAAGTCGCTGGATTTGAGCGGTGCGCTCGCCGCATTTTTGATCGGCACGATCATTTTCGGCATTGGGGGTTGGCCGTTTGCGATTCCATTGTTGGTCTTTTTCATCGGCTCCAGCTTGCTCTCGCGTTTGCCGCAACGTGCCGGACAAATTGCCAAAGAAATTATCGCAAAAAGCAACCGCCGCGACGCCATGCAAGTCTTCGCGAACGGTTTGCCGCAGGCGTTCGTGGTTATCGCCAGCTTGTTTCTTGAAAAAGAATTTATATTCCTGCTCTATCTCAGCGGCGTCGCTGCAGCAACGGCGGACACGTGGGCCACGGAAATCGGTTTGCTGTTTGGCAAACAACCGCGCTCGATTTTAAATGGAAAAGTGGTGGCACCCGGCACCTCGGGTGGAATTACGTTCGCGGGCGTGTTGGGTGCAATGCTCGGCGCCACCCTGATTGCGCTGGCCGGTGGGTGGAGTTTTAGACTGTTTGCCGTCGGCGAAATTTCCCAACGAGATTTGATCAGCGTTGCCATTGCCGGCGTCCTCGCCCATTTCATTGACAGTCTTCTCGGCGCGACGCTGCAACGCCGCAATCAATGCGCGGTTTGCCGGAAAATAACCGAGCGCGACGAGCATTGCGGCGTGTTGACGCAACATTTTTCCGGTTGGCATTGGTTGGATAATGACATGGTGAATATTGTCTGCGGCGTGAGTGGGATTTTGCTGGCGACGCTGGCAATTTTTTTATGAGGAACATTTCTCTTGCAGCCCGCGATTTGAAGATGTATTTTATTAAGTCAATTGAAGAGGTTGTCATTCCACAGGAATCTTTTTTCATTTCGAGCACAGTGCTGGAAGGAAAAAGGATTCTTCCAGAATGACATTCGCGAAGACGGCTGAATACTTACAACCAGTGTTAATTGTTTTGACTTCTATTTTTTACCCATCCTATGAAACTTGATTTGCAGGGTGTCTTTCCGCCCATTCCAACACCGTTTGAGAATGGCCATTGCGCGCCGCCTCGGCTCGAAGAAAATCTCGCGCGCTGGCACGATACCGGTTTGTCCGGTTATCTCGTACTCGGTTCTAACGGCGAAGCGCCGCTGCTCAGCGAAGCCGAAAAATTAGAGCTGGTGCGTGTGGCGCGGCAGGCCATTCCCGTTGGGAAAATTTTGCTCGTCGGCAGCGGCCTCGAAGCCACCGACGCCACCTCGGTGTTAACCTATCGGCTCGCCGATCTCGGCGCCGATGCCGCTTTAGTGATTACGCCAAGTTACTATCGCGATCTTTTTCCGCCTGAGGCTTTGCGCCGGCATTTTGAAACGATCGCAGAGGCCTCGCCGATTCCAATTCTCCTTTATAATGTTCCGAAATCCACCGGCATTAATTTATCGATTGACCTGGTGGTTCAACTCGCGCAACATCCTAACATTATCGGCCTCAAAGACAGCAGCGGCAATCTAAGCCAGCTCATTGAGTTGCGCGAGAAGGTGCCGTCGCATTTTCAATTATTGATTGGCACGGACTCCGTTTTTCTCGGCGGGTTAGCGCATGGTTTACGCGGCGCCATTTTAGCGCTTTCCAATGTTGCGCCGCGGCAATGCGTCGAATTGTTCAACGCCGTTGAAGACGAGAAATGGGATGTCGCGCAAGCCTTGGCCAACCGTATGGCCCCGGTGGGTCGTGCCGTCACCAGCCGGTTTGGCGTACCGGGCTTGAAAGCCGCGCTCGATGAACTGGGCTACTTCGGCGGCGATCCGCGTCCGCCGCTTTTGCCGGTAACTGAAAAGGTGCGGGATGAGATTCGATTGATTTTGCAACAAGCCGGTTTAA
>CAYZFF010000405.1:0-4379 GCA_964477305.1 uncultured Cytophagia bacterium | reverse complement strand
GCGGCAGGGAAAATAATATAATCCGTTTCCAGCAGCGGCGCGGCCGAAATTGCATTGATGAGGGTGATGATCAGCGTCACGGACATGCCAACGGCAATGGAGGCGACGCCGCCGGCCACGCTGGTGCGTTTCCATAAAAAGGCGGCGAGCAAAGCGGGGGTGATGCCCGCGCCGATCATCGTGTAGGCGGTGAACGCCATATCGAGAATGCTTTTAAAAAACGTCGCTGCAATAAAAGCGGCCACGCCCAGCCCGGCGATCAACGCGCGCTGGAGGGCAATCAGTTTCGCCGGCGAGACCTGCGGATTGATGAAGCGCTGGTAAATATCGCGGGCAATATTGGTGGAGGGAATCATAAGATACGTGTTGGCGGTCGAGAGAATGATGGCCACCGCGGCGGCCATCATCAAGCCGCCGGCCCATTCCGGCAAATCGTAGCGCGCCACGTGCAGAATAATCGTTTCGGTGGCGGTTTTATTAAACGTCCCGTCGGCGTTGACAAACGGCGCTTGCGTAAAATATTTGGCGCTGCCGATAATCGCGAGGGCATACAGCAGGCTTTCAATCACCACGACACCGATAATCATGCCGATCACCGCTTTGCGGGCCGTGCGCTCGTCCTCAGCCGCAAAGAATTTTTGATACATGCTGCTTTCCCCGAGCAACAGAAAAAACGCCGGCAGGAAAATGCCAAAGGCCCAAAAAGCGTCGTTGCCGCCGAACACGGTGAAATGATCCGCCGGCAGCGTTTGCACCTGTTCCCAGCCGCCGACTGCGGAGAGCAACAGCGGTACGCCGATAATCACGCCGAGCGTCATTATAATGCCGTTGAACACATCGACGGCGATGATCGACACGAGGCCGGCAAGCATGGTAAATAAAATTGTGACGACGCAACTGATCACTGCGCCGGTCAGAGGATCAATGCCAGTGAGCAGATTGAGCAAGCGCCCACCGCCGCGAAATTGATAACCCGCCACCGTGAGATAAGCGATGATGACGGTGAGCGTGCCGAGCAGGCGCGCCCATTTGTTGTAACGTTTTTCCAAAATGTCGGAGATGGTAAATTCCGCCAGCCGGCGCACGCGATGCGCTAAAAAATAAACAATCGCGATGCCCACCCACGCTCCGGCGCTGAACCAAAACGCCGACACGCCCATGCGAAAACCGAGGCCGGCGCTGCCAAACAAGCTGCCGGAGCCGATCCACGTGCACACCAGCGTCCCCGCCAGCAACAGCACCGGCGTTTTGCGTCCCGCCACCATAAAGTCTTCCTGCGTTTTCACCGCGCGCATTTTGGAAATGGCTACTGCAAAGAGCAGCGTCAAGTAGCCGATCACGATCCAGAGTTGGAGCATTATTTTTTCTCGCTTAAAATTGACCGATCCATTCTCACGCCGCGTTTTCTTTTTTAACCAAGAACGTGTTGTAAAGCAGCATCAACGCCGTCGCGACGAAACCGATGCCGGCGACGATGTACCACATCATCGCCGGGTTCATGGTTTCGCGCAAATAGGTTTGCACCAGCCAGCCGCCGAGCGGGCCGCCGACAAACGAGCCGATGGCGACCGGCAAAAACGCAAAACCCATAAACGTGCCGACTTGATCTTTCGGGGCAAGCGCCGATACGTATTCATAAAAGCGCGGCGCCTGCGTGGCCTCGCCAAAAGCAAAAAGCGCCACACCGATGACCGCAGCGGTGATCGTAGGAAATCCGGCGATGATCAGCCAACAACAACTGGCCAGCGCGAAACCGAGCGTCATTGCGGTGATGGGCCGCCAATTTTTCACCAGCGCCGTCATCGGAATGCCAACGAGAATAATCGTCCACGCATCAACAGTTTCCAATAATTCAAACTGCGGAAACTTCAACACGTCGGTCACATAAAATGGAAAAGAGAAAAAGATTTGCCAGAACATAATCCAGAAGCCGGAGAAAATAACCAGAAAGCTGATGAAACGAAAATTGCGGAAGACCAGCAACATGTCGCGAAAAACCTGCCCGAGCGTTTTCTGATTGCCGCCAACATTCAGCGCTTCGGGCTCTTTAAAAAAGATGAACGTGCCGAGCAACAGCAGCAACGAGGTGAGCGACGACATCACCAAAACATATTCGATGCCCAAATTTTCGCGGACTTGCAACGCGAGAATCGGGCCGATGGCGCCGCCGATATTGACCAGCGTATAATAAATGGAATAGCCGAGCGCCTTGACGTCCGGGTGCGAAGTTTTTGCCACCGTGCCGACGATGCACGGTTTGATGAGCGAGCCGCCAATCGCGGTGAGAACCAACACCGAGGTGATGTACGTGGTTTTGCCCATCGCTTCGACGATGCTCTGTCCCATTGGCATGCCGCCCAAACCAATCAGAAAGTAGCCAATGCAAAACATCGCAAAACAGGCCATCAAAGTTTTGCGAAAGCCATAGCGGTCCACAAAGGTGCCGGCGATGATCGGCAGCGAGAAAATTAAACCGGAATAAAGCCCGGCCAGTGAACCGGCGGCTTGAGCGCCGAGGCCGATCTTGTTGGCGAGATAAACCGCGAGCACGGCTTTCGAGCCGTAAAAAGCAGAGCGTTCAAACAATTCGAGAATATTGGCGACCCAGTACGCCGGTTTAAAACCGTTACGCCACGTTACTGCATTGGGGGTTGACATATTTTCCTCTCTCCGGTAAGAAAAAATATTCGCTTGACTTCGGACATTATTTATACAGCAAATACTTTTGCCGCAGCTCACGAAAAGCTTGCAACTCTTTTTCGCTGCGCTCTAAAATTGCCGTTGCCGGTTTGCCGGCAAGAATCATTTTCGCCATCCAGCTTTGCCCGCTCAGACGCGCCAATGAATTTTCTTTAATGACAAGTTTTTTTGGGTATAACTCCTGCAAAGCAACCAGCAAATGAATGCCAAAAGCCGCCGCTTGAAACGAATGCGGCTGGGTAACATCAATTTGAATGCCGCGACAGCCAGTGCCGCTGAATTTCGGATTGCGCGCTTTGCCGGGAATATCCATCGGAATAAAATCAATCGGGCGCAAATCCACCCCGCTCACCCGCCCGCGCAACTTGTCGATCAACTTGTTGGCTTCCAGCCACGGTGCGCCAATTTTTTCAAACGGCAAATTGGTGCCGCGGCCTTCGGAAAAATTGGTGGCTTCCAGCAAACACGTGCCGGGATAAACCAACGCGGTGGCGGGCGACGTCATGTTCGGCGACGGCGAAATCCACGGCAGGCCGGTTTCGTCGAACAACATCTCGCGACGCCAGCCTTCCATTTTTATAATGTGCAAATCGGCTTTCACGATTTGCGGCGATTCCACCGGGCCGGTTTGCAACCAGCCTTCGTCGTTGAACATCTGCGCCAACTCCCCGACCGTCATACCGTGCCGTAACGCGATCGGATGCATGCCGACAAACGAGCGCAACGCTGGATCGAGCACCGGGCCTTCGACGAGATCGCCAATCGGGTTCGGGCGATCTAAAACGTAAAACGGAATGTTTGATTCCGCTGCGGCTTCCATGGCGAGCGACATGGTGCTGATGTACGTGTAAAATCGCGCGCCCACATCCTGCACGTCAAAAATCAGCGCGTCGATATTTTTCAGCATCTCCGGCGTCGGCTTGCGGATTTCGCCGTACAAACTAAAAACCGGCACACCGGTTTTCGCGTCAACGCCAGTGGCGATTTTGCCGCCGGCTTCAGTGTCGCCGCGAATGCCGTGCTCCGGCCCAAAGAGCGCCACGAGTTGCACGCCCGCGGCCTCATGAAATAAATCCGCAATGTGGCGGCGCTCGCGGTCGACGCCGGTCTGGTTGGTGATGAGGCCGACGCGTTTGCCTTGAAATTCGCTGAAGCCGCCGGCAACAACGACATCCAAGCCGGTGCGAACGGTGACTGAGTTTTGCGCGTGCAGCGGGGAGGAAAAATGTAAAATTAAAAAGAGTGCGAGAATAAAAAACGATAGATCAATTTGGCGAAGTTGCATGGGCATATCCAAGTTTACGAGGCGGTCAGTTCATGGGTGATTTATGGATGAATTAATGATAGCGTCGACGTATTTTCCGATGGTCACATCATGAACAACAATTTGCCCGGCAGAATTTCGACGTCGATCGGCGTCGTGCCGAGTGATTCGCCGTCCGGCGTGAGCAAAGACGGCGGATCGGTTTCGAGGCGCAGGCGTTTGGCGCGAAACATTTGCAATTCGGGATGATCGGTGTGCGTACCGGAAAAAACTTTGGGAAATGTTTTCAGCAACTCCAGCCGTGAGATCGCATTCACCACCAGCACATCCAGCCAGCCGTCGCGAATGCTGGCCTCCGGTGCGATCAGCATATTGCCGCCGGTGATGCGTGAATTGCACACCGTCACAAACGTGT
>CAYZFF010000404.1:0-4393 GCA_964477305.1 uncultured Cytophagia bacterium | reverse complement strand
GTGCCGATGCCGCGCTGTTTGCAATAGAACAATTGATCTTCACCGATTTTGGAAGTCGTGGCTTCGTGCTCGATTTTGGCCGTTTGGTTGGCGACTTCCAAATAGGGAAACGTGTGCGCGCCGCATTTATCTCCGATCAGCAGCGAATCGCATTGGGAAAAATTTCTCGCGTTCTCCGCTTTGGGGCTGACTTTAACCAGGCCGCGATAGGAATTGTTGCTGCGGCCCGCCGAGATGCCTTTGGAAACGATGGTACTTTTAGTATTTTTGCCCAGGTGAATCATCTTCGTGCCGGTGTCCGCCTGCTGGCGATTGTTGGTCACCGCCACCGAATAAAATTCGCCGACGGAATTATCGCCTTTCAAAATAACGCCGGGATATTTCCATGTGATCGACGAGCCGGTTTCGACCTGCGTCCACGAAATCTTGGCGTTTTCTTCCAAGCAAATGCCGCGCTTGGTGACGAAGTTATAAATGCCGCCTTTGCCATTGACATCGCCGGGGTACCAATTCTGCACGGTGGAATATTTGATTTGTGAATTTTTATGCGCCACCAACTCGACCACCGCGGCGTGCAATTGATTCTCGTCGCGCATCGGCGCGGTGCAGCCTTCCAAATAGCTGACGTAAGCGCCCTCTTCGGCAACGATCAACGTGCGCTCGAATTGGCCGGTGTTCGCAGTGTTAATGCGGAAGTATGTCGACAATTCCATCGGACAACGCACGCCTTTGGGAATGTAGCAAAACGAGCCGTCGCTAAAAACCGCGGAATTGAGCGCGGCAAAATAATTGTCGGTGTACGGCACCACGGAACCGAGATACTCTCGTACCAAATCCGGATGATTCTGCACGGCTTCCGAAAAAGAGCAAAAGATGATGCCCAGTTGCGCCAGCTCTTTTTTGAACGTGGTCGCCACCGAAACACTATCCATCACCGCATCTACCGCCACGCCGGAAAGGCGCTTTTGTTCGTCCAACGAAATGCCGAGTTTTTCAAATGTCGCGCGCAACTGCGGATCGACTTGATCCAAACTCTCCAGCTTTTTGCTGGATTTCGGCGCGGCATAATAAATCGTGTTCTGATAATCGATCGGCGGATAATGCACGTTCGGCCAGGTCGGCTCGGTCATTTTCTGCCAATACCGAAAGGCCTTCAACCGCCATTCCAGCATAAACTCCGGCTCGTGCTTTTTTGAAGAAATCAAACGCACGATATCTTCGTTCAAGCCTTTGGGCGCGACATCGGTGGCGATATCGGTGGTGAAGCCGTATTTGTATTCGCTCTTCGTGAGCTGTTCGATCGTTGATACTTCAGTGCTCATTAATTAATTTAACCTCGTTTCCATGCGCGCAGCGTTTTCTTGTCGCAGCGACAAACATTTCGCGCACGTGCCGTAAAATTCCAGGCGATGATAATTGACGCGGCCTTTGGTGAGCTTTTGCACTTTGCCGTTCAACGCGGCGTCGTGCGGCAGCTCGAGATCGGAAATCTCGCCGCAGGCTTCGCAGATAAAATGATAATGCGGCGACACGGTGCCATCATAGCGATCATACGTGCTGCCCATTTTTAGCTCGCGGACGAAGCCCTGCGCCACCAGAATATTGAGATTGCGATAAACATTGCCCAAACTCAGCGAGGGAATCTCGCGCCGCAAATCTTCAAAGATCATGATTGCGGTGGGGTGGCGTTTTGTATGCCGCAGCAGCTCCAAAATTCGCGCGCGTTGTTTGCTATGGCGATATTGCCCATTGGGTTTGATCATGGCTTACATCCAATTTCATCTTGAAACATTGCAAGCTTAAAATTGAAAATTTGCAATTACGCTTGGAACGAGTGGCCGCACCCACAAGTGCGCTGGGCGTTCGGATTATTAAACGTGAAACCCGAGCCTTGCAAACCGTCGGTGAAATCCACTTGCGTGCCTTCCAGGTACAACGCGCTCTTCGAGTCGAGAAAAACTTTTACGCCGCCGGACTCCAACACTTTGTCGTCGGGCCGCGGCTCTTTGTCCAGCGAAAGAAAATAACTCAAACCGGAACAGCCGCCGCCCTGCACGCCGACGCGTAGCGCCAACTCGCCGCTGTTTTCTTGCGCGATGATTTTTTGAATTTCGGCTGCTGCTTTTGCGGTAATCGTAATCATGGCGAATCTCCTAAAAATTTGAGGACAATCTTACCAGTTCGGGTTGCGGCCCGTTTAAATCAGCGAGCGAAATGCCGCTGAGAAAATTTTTAAACTTGCCTTGAATTTGTATAAACGGGTCGCTGATGTTGCATACGCCCGTCGTATATTGCACACATTTGCAGTCGTCTTCACCGGTGACGCATTCGACGATGCCGATCGGCCCATCAATACTCTCCACGACATCCGCCACCGAAATTTTTGCGGGCGCCAAAGCCAAGGCATAACCGCCGTTGATGCCCTGCACGCTTTGCAACAGGCCATCCTTCGCCAATTTTTGCAATACCTTGGCCATCAACTCCACCGGAATCTTGTATTGCTCGGCAATTTCGCGGGCGCTGGAGGTTTGCCCCAAACGCTTATTCAAAATGTGCTTGAGCGCAATGATGCCATACTCAGATTTGCGTGACAATTTTAGCATATCGTACCGGTTCTTAAATCCGACTCAATTAGTCCGATTTCAAGATACGAAAAACCTGCACCCCTGTCAAGAAAAATTTCATGCTGTCCGCAAAATTTTGTTTTGCGGGTAAAGCTTGGGACAAACTCATTTCATGCCGTGGATTGATACCGTAACTCAATATTGGAGATCTGAATGCGAGCGCTAAAATTATTAACAGCAATGCTTACGATGAGTTTTTTCTCCCAAGCCCAGCCACAAAGCCCGCCGCTCCAACTTCCACCTAAACATAAATTTGATGAAGGCCCGATCTCCCCGGCGCCATGCGCGGCTCCGGCCGGTCCGTGGCAAGAAAATGAAAACGCCGAGAATGACGCGGCCTCAATATTTTCACTTAAAAAAGCTATCGTCGCGCCGCTGCAGAAATGGGCCGCCCGTTACAATGCGCCGATGAACGGCGATGATACTGGTTACGAGGTTGCCGCTGACGACAGCGGTTTTGTTTATGTTGCGGGCGCCAGCCTCAACACGGACAGCAATTATGATGGTGTTGCCATCAAATATAATAAGGATGGCAAACTGCAATGGCTGGCGCGTTACAACAGTTTGGCAAATCACAATGACGTGGCCTATGCGCTGGCGGTGGATGATTCCGGCAATGTTTACATTGGCGGCTATACACTCAATGCTGAGTTCAACAATGATTTCTTTACTGCCAAATACAATCGCAACGGCGTGCGCCAGTGGGTGGCGCGCTACAACGGCCCGGGTAATTGGCATGACGGCATTTTTGATTTGCAGCTCGATCAACAGGGCAATGTTTATGTCGCCGGTTATAGTTATGCGTCAAACTCCGGCTATGATTGGGCGGTCATTAAATACAATCCCGCCGGCGTCGAGCAATGGCTCGCGCGCTATAACGGCCCCGGCAACGCCGAAGATTGTCCGTATGAAATGACGCTCGATCAAGCTGCGAATCTTTACATCACCGGGTATTGCACCGGGAAGGCTAATAACTTTGATTTTCTCACGGCAAAATATAACAGCGCCGGCGTTAGGCAATGGACTTATCGCTATAATGCGCCGAACAATAAGAATGATATTTCAAATGATATCGTTTTAGATCACGCCGGCAATGTTTGTGTAACGGGTAAGAGTCACAATCCCGACGGAAATGCGGATTATCTCACGCTAAAATTTAACAACAGCGGCGTCCGGCAGTGGATTGCCCGTTATAATCGCCCGAATAAAAGTTATGCGCGGGCGCTCGATATCGCCGTCGATAGCGAAAACAGTATTTTTGTGACGGGCCGCACGTTTGGCACGCACACGGGCGATGACTGGGTAACACTCAAATACACTCCCACCGGCATTCGGCACGGCACGGCCCATCACACCAGCCGCGGATTTAGATCGGAGATTCCCTGCCGAATTTTGATTGATGCTGCCGATCAAATTTACGTGGCCGGCTATAGTTATATCGCCGGATGGCGATGCCGGGATTATCTGTTGATCAGCTACAGCAGATCATTGAGCACTTTGTCCCTGATGGTTTATGAAGGGCCATCGCATTTAAGCGACATTCCGTATGATATGGTCCTCGACGCCGACAATAATATTTATATCACCGGCGCCAGCCAAAGCGCGAAAACCGATGCGGATATCGCAACGGTGAAATACGATTTGTGGCCGTTTAAAAAGGCCTCGGCTGCACAGAAAAATGATTCTGCCACAACGCGCGATAGTGCATTGCCAACAACGTTCGCGTTGGCGCAAAATTTTCCCAACCCTTTCAATCCCAACACAACAAT
>CAYZFF010000403.1:1631-4393 GCA_964477305.1 uncultured Cytophagia bacterium | reverse complement strand
ATTCCCGTTTTTATTGAAGAAGAGATGAAGGACTCGTACATCGATTATTCGATGTCGGTCATCGTCTCTCGCGCGCTGCCGGATGTGCGCGACGGTCTCAAGCCGGTGCATCGCCGCGTGTTGTACGGCATGCACGAGCTGAATCTCCGCCCCAATTCGGCGTACAAAAAGTCGGCGCGTATCGTCGGCGAAGTGCTGGGCAAGTACCATCCGCACGGCGATCTCGCGGTGTACGACACCATCGTGCGCATGGCGCAGGATTTTTCGTTGCGCTATCCGCTCGTCGATGGGCAGGGCAACTTCGGCTCGGTGGACGGCGACTCGCCGGCGGCGATGCGGTACACCGAAGTGCGGCTCACGCACATTGCCGAAGAAGTGCTGCGCGATCTCGACAAAGACACCGTGGAGTGGAAATCGAATTTCGACGACACGCTGAAAGAGCCGGCGGTGATGCCGACGGTGTTGCCGAATTTGTTGATCAACGGCTCCTCCGGCATCGCGGTCGGTATGGCGACGAACATTCCGCCGCACAATTTGACCGAGGTGATCGACGGCTTGCAGGCGCTCATCAAAGACCCCGAGATCAAAATCGAAAAGTTGATGAAGATCATCAAGGGGCCGGATTTCCCGACCGCCGGAATTATTTACGGCGTCGAGGGCATCGACGAGGCGTATCGCAGCGGGCGCGGCCGCATCGTCGTGCGGGCGCGCGCCAAGATCGAAGAAGTGCGCGGCGGCCGGCAGAATATCATCATCACCGAGTTGCCGTATCAAGTCAACAAGGCGACGCTGCACGAAAAAATCGAGACGCTGTCGCAGGAGAAAAAAATCGAAGGCATTCGCACGGCGCGCGATGAAAGCGACCGCGACGGCATGCGCCTCGTCGTCGAGCTGAAGACCGACGTCAATCCGGAAATCGTGCTGAACAATCTCTACAAGCACACGCAGATGCAGGAGACGTTCGGCGTCATCATGCTGGCGCTCGTCGATGGCCAGCCGAAGGTGTTGAACCTCAAGCAGATTCTCCAACACTTTGTGGATTTCCGCCACGAGGTGGTGGTGCGGCGCCTCAAATTCGATCTCGACAAAGCCGAGAAGCGCGCGCACATTTTGGAAGGCTTGCGCATCTGCATCAACAACATCGACGAGATCGTGACGATCATCAAAAAGTCGAAAGACCCGCACGTCGCCAAAGAGGCGTTGATGAAGCGCTTCAAGCTTTCGGAGATTCAGGCGCAGGCGATTCTCGATATGCGGTTGCAGCGCCTCACCGGCCTCGAGCGCGACAAGATCGAAGCCGAGTATAAAGAAGTTATGGCGGAGATCAAACGACTCAAAGAGTTGTTAGCCAGCAAGCCGAAGCGCATGGATTTGATCGCCGCCGAGCTGATGGAGCTGAAAGAAAAATTCGGCGACGAGCGCCGCACGGAGATCGTCGCGAAAACCGGCGAGTTCTCGGTGGAAGATATGATCGCCGAAGAAGACATGGTGATCACGATTTCGCACAGCGGTTTTATCAAACGCTTTCCGGTGTCGGGCTATCGGCGCCAAACGCGCGGCGGCCGCGGGGCCACGGGCGCGACGGCGAAAGAAGACGATTTTCTCGAGCATCTTTTTATTGCCGGCACGCACGATTACGTGCTCTTTTTCACCGACAAAGGCCGCTGCCATTGGATCAAAGTCTACGACATTCCGCAGGCGGGCAAAGGCTCGAAGGGCCGCGCGATCGTGAATATGCTCACGCTCGAGCAAAACGAGAAGGTCGCGGCGTATGTCGCGGTGAAAGAATTTGACGAGAAACATTTCGTCGCGTTCGCCACCAAGCAGGGCGTGATCAAGAAAACCGCGTTGACGGAATTCAGCAATCCGCGCAAGGGCGGGATCAACGCGATTAGCATTGACGGCGATGACGCGCTGATCGAAGCGAAAATCACCGACGGCACCGCGGATATCATGCTCGGCACGGAGCAGGGTCAGGCGATTCGATTCCATGAAAGCGAAGTGCGCGAGATGGGCCGCACTGCCGGCGGCGTCAAAGGCATCGATCTCGAAAAAGGCGACGCCGTCGTCGGCATGGTGATGATCAAACGCGACGCTTCGATTCTCGTGGTCAGCGAAGGCGGCTACGGCAAGCGCAGCGAGCTGCGCGATTACAAAGTGCAGCATCGCGGCGGCTCCGGCTTGATCACCATGAAGGCCACGGATAAAACCGGCAAGATGATCAGCATTATGGAAGTGGTGGACGACGATGATTTGATGATCATCACGAGCAAAGGCGTGGTGATTCGCCAGAACGTGCGCGACATCAAAGTCATCAGCCGCAACACTTCCGGCGTGCGTTTGATCAAGCTGGATAAAGACGACAGCATCGGCGATGTGGCGCGCGTGATTCCGGAAGACGAAGAAGCGCCGGAATAATTTTTATTTTTGCACATAGGAATGGCACGGAAGCAACGGATTTGCACGTATTGAAAGTTGTGTAGATCGGTTGCCCGTGCCATTTTTGTTTGGTAAAGTATGGTCCGAAGTCCGAGGTCCAATGTCCGAAGTCGATGGCTCGAGCAAAAATTTAATTTCAGAAATTTTAATGATTCTCTCTCAAGTATTTTGACTCTTTGAAAGTATGCGCGACGAATTTTTAGCCCCCGACTTGCCGGCGCCGGAAATGGATGATGAACCGCAGGCGCCAAATGATGGCGTTCCGGCCGGCCGCGAGCATTGGGAACAGGAAAAAGAAAAATTGGCGATGGTGCTGTCCGAAC
>CAYZFF010000403.1:0-1531 GCA_964477305.1 uncultured Cytophagia bacterium | reverse complement strand
GGCCGCGAGCATTGGGAACAGGAAAAAGAAAAATTGGCGATGGTGCTGTCCGAACGCCTTTTGCGCGGGCGCGACAGCGTGGCTTTTGCGGAGCTGAAAAAGGCGCCGATTTTTCTTGAGCGTGGAATCAGGAAAGTTGGAGAAATGGTGCTCGCGTTGCTGCGGCAGCAGGCGCGGCAGATTATCCGGCAGGAAAAGCCGTTGGTGCTGCAATCGAAACGGCATTTTGAGTTGGATGACGACGACATTCGCGGCCAGTTGCGGCGATTGCGCGATTTGCTCGCGGAACGGTTGGTTTTTGAAAAAAATGAGGTACAAGCGGCGATTGCGTTTGCCGTGCGCGTGCAATTCGATTTGCTGACGAAGCCGGGTGCGGCGCTGACGCAGTTGATTTATTCTCGTTCGCCGCAGCGGCGGAAAGCGGATATTGTGGTCATTCTCGAAGGGTTGGATGAAAATCATCAACTGGTGGCGCCGATTAAACATTTATTGGCGGAAATTCCCGGCGGGCTGCTGACGAAAGAAGAATTTGCGGTGTTGTATCAGCGCGCCGAAAGTGAAATTTATGGCACGCATCCGGTTCCGGCCCTCATCGCGGATTTGCAGGCCTATCAACAATTTTGCACGAGTATCGGCCCGGCGGCCTCGGCGCGACTCCAGCAACAAACTGTATGGCAGATGCTGCGTGAACGAGGCTTGCAGGAACTCGCAGAAAAAGCGCTGCCCGAGTTGACGACGCAACGGTGGTGGGCGGTAACCGATCTCACACCCGTGCTCGAGCGCGCGCTGGTGCTGCCGAGTTTGCCGAAGGCCGCGCCGAGCGCGCCGCCGGTGACGGAGGTCGAGCTAAATCGCGTTGTGCAAGCGGCGGCAGAGCAAATAGAAAATTTACTGGCGGCTGCGGCGAGTGAGAAAAGTGAAATGCCGGAGCCGCCGCCGATTGCTGCACAAACCGCATTGAATTTAGCCGAGGCAAGCGCCGCCGCCTTTGGTGCGCCGCCCATTTCTGCCAATGGAAAAGAAGATGAAGAAAGCGTAACGGCTCCGGTTGAAACCCCGATAACCACAACGCCAGTGCCGGATAGCCTCGCGCCGCCGGAGAGCAGCCGGCCACCGGACATTCCACCGTCCGAGGAGAGTGAATTTGAGGAAGTTGACCTGCATGTAATCTTGCAAGTTGAAGAGGCGGCGAGTCCACCACGCAAAACTGTTTATCCAGACGCTGCGGACGAGCCGCTGATGGTGACGCATGCCGCGCTGGAAGCGCAGCCGCCCGGCCCATATCCGTCCATCACGCGCTTGATCGACGGCAAGAGCCGGCAGGCGTTCCTCAAAAAAATTTTTCACCGCGATCTCGACGCCTATTTGATCTTCATCGAAGCGCTGGAGGCGGCGCAAACGTGGAAGGCCGCGAAAGTGTTGCTGGACAGCACGTTCAGAATGCGCAAAGTGAATCCGTTTTCCAAAGAAGCAGTGCACCTGAGCGATCTGGTGTTTAGCCGCTATTTTACGCGCAGCGCCAAATGAGAAA
>CAYZFF010000402.1:0-4401 GCA_964477305.1 uncultured Cytophagia bacterium | reverse complement strand
GGCTTGACCACGAGTTACGGCGCTTCGACTCCGCTCAGCGTGACATTGGTCACCAACCATTCGGCGGCATTGTCGGGATTGAATGCGAATACGCTTTATCATTATCGGGTGAAATCAAAAGATGCGGCGGGAAATCTCGCGACGAGCAATGATTTTACTTTCACGACGGGCACCTCGGCCACGATTTTTGCCGATGATTTTAACGCCGGCGCTCTTGATGTGAATAAATGGAATAAGGGCACGAATGCCGGCAATCAAACGGCCGTGGTCAGTAATCGATTACAGTTGCAGTCACAGGGAAATGAAAGCGGTTGGGTGATCACGCGCAATCCGTATGCGGCGCGGAACACGATTGTGCAAGTGAAAGTCGCGCAGCCCAATAACGATGGCAATATCGGGATAACCCCGACTTATACGCTGTCTTCCCAGCATGGCATTTATAACGAACCCAATTGGTATCGCTTTTATGCTTATCGCAATGGCGGCACGGGGCCATATCTTTTATTTGTGGAATGGCACAAGAACGGCGTTGATGGCGGCCTGGATGTCACCGGCAGTTTGGTGATCACCTCGCAAAGCGGGGTTTACCTGCGGCTGCGTTTTGATAACACCAACATTCATTTTGAGGCGTCGCTGAACGGCACAAACTGGACGGACACCTACACCGAAGCTTTTGCGCTGCCGGGTTACACGCTGGACACGCCATATTACTACGAGCTGTCCGGATATAAAACCTCGACAAACGGCGTGTTGGCCGTCGATGATTTTGCCATCAACAGCATTTCATCGACGCCGGACATGCAGCCGCCGCAGATCGGCGGCGTGGCGGCGCAGAATCTCACGACGACGAGCGCGGAAATCGTTTGGCAAACCGACGAACCCGCGGATGCGCAGGTGGAGTATGGCTTGACGACGACATACGGCGCTTCGACTCCGCTTGGTTCGACGTTGCTCACCAACCATTCGGTAGCGTTGTCGAGTTTGCTGGCGAACACGCTGTATCATTATCGCGTGAAATCGAAAGACGCGGCGGGCAATTTGGCGACGAGCAGCGATTTGACATTCACCACCACGCCGGGAACGACCGTGGGCCACGTGGCGTTTGCGAACGTGCAGGATATTTTCAACAACAATTGCGCGCGCTGCCATCAAGGCGCCACCGCGCCGGGCGGCTTGGTGTTGCTCGCCGGGCAGGCGCACGCGAACATCGTGAACGTGCCGAGCACGGAATATCCGCAATGGCAGCGCGTGCAACCAGGTGATCGCGCCACGAGCTGGCTCTACACCAAGATCACCACCGTGGCGCCGCCAGTCGGCAGCAAAATGGGCAGCTTGACGCCGGATGAAATCGAATTGATCGGCGACTGGATCGATCAGGGCGCCACAACGACGCCGGCACAACCTTATCTCGATCTGGAATTTCGCACGCCCTCGGTGATCAACGGTGAAATTAATATTTCGTATTTCTCCAGCTTCACCGTGTGGGGCGGTTTGCCGCCGTATCAATTCAGCCAGGTGGGTGGCGAGCTGCCGCCGGGAATCGGGCTTGATCCTGCAGGCGGTGTCTTATATGGTTCTCCGACTTTGGCCGGCGTTTATGATTTTACCATTCGCGTGAGCGATAGCCAGTCGCCGCCGGCAACCGTCGATCAGGCTTATCATATCGAAGTGTACAGCACGCGCGAGCATTGGCAGTTGCCGCCCGGTTACGTGATCGAGAACGTCGTGAGCGATTTGCATCTGCCGGTGAATATCGCGTTCGTGCCGAATCCCGGCACGAATCCGACCGATCCGTATTTTTATGTGACGCTGTTGTACGGCGATATCATCATGGTGCAACGCAATTTTCAAAAGCAAACGTATGCCACCGGCCTGCTGAATTTTGCGCCGACGGCTGAATTTCCCGGTAGCGGCGAGATCGGCGTCACCGGCATTACCGTCGATCCCAGCAGCGGCGATGTTTTTGCGTCAATGGTTTATGAAGGAACGCCGGGCGCCGAGAATTTCTACGGCAAAGTGGTGCGTTTCCACAGCGCGGACGGCGGCCGTACCGCAGCGACCCAAACCATGATTTTGGACGGCATTCCGGCTGGCGTTTCACACATGATTCAGGAAGTGACCATCGGGCCGGATGAGAAACTGTATGTGAACCTCGGCGACGGTTGGACGCCGGAATCCGCCCCCGATCTCAATGATCTGCGCGGCAAAGTTTTGCGATTGAATCTCGACGGCAGCGTGCCGGAGGACAATCCTTATCCGAACAGTTTGGTTTACGCCAGCGGCTTTCGTAATCCGTTCGGCGCCGCGTGGCGACAGGCCGATGGCAAGCTTTATATCAGCGACAACGGGCCGGAGTTTGATGATCGCCTGGCGCGCGTTCTCCCCGGCGCGGATTATGGCTGGGAAGCGATCTTGCCGGATTTAACCAAAGGCGCGATTTTCCTGTGGAATCCTACGGTAGCGCCGGTCGGCATGAATTTTCTGGAGAACAATGCTTTTCCCGCGCCATACTTCGGCGATCTGTTTGTGGGATTGTCGTGGCCGCCGTATCAAGGCGGTTTATCGGAGCGCGGAAAAAAGATCCAGCGTTTTACGCTCAACGCCGCTGGTCAGGTGACGGGTGACTCGCTCTTTCTGGATTATATCGGCGCCGGCGCGTCAACAGTCATCGGCGTGGCGTTTGGACCGGACGGCCTTTATTTTACCGATCTCTACGGCGAGAACGGTTTTGATCAGTTCGGTCAGACGCGCGCCAATGTTTATCGCATTCGTTGGGGCGCGATTGACGACACACCGCCGGTGATCACGAACGTGCTGGCCACCAGCCTCACCGGCACGAGCGCCACCATCGTTTGGCAAACCGACGAGCCGGCAACTCGGCAGGTTGAGTATGGCCTGACTGCAAACTACGGTTCGAGCACGCCGGTCGAAACCAATCGTTCTACCACGCACAGCGTCAAGCTCAGCGGCCTTTCGCCGGAAACCACGTATCATTTTCACGCGCTCAGCGTGGACGTGGCGAACAATCCGGCAATTTCAGATGACTTCACTTTTACCACTACGGTGATCGACTCCATCCGTCCGGTGATCAGTAACGTTCAGGTGGATAGCAGCGGCGCGACTTTGGCCGTGGTGACGTGGATCACGGACGAACCAACCAACTCGTATGTTGATTTCGGCGCGACCGCAAATTTCGGTTCCACCCAATCGGACGCCGGCTTTGTCACGCAACATCGAATTGAATTGATCGGGCTGGCCGACAGCACGCTTTATCATTTCCGCGTGCGCAGCAGCGACGTATCGGGTAATGAAACCATTTCGACCGCTGGCACGTTCACGACGCGGCGCAGCCTCGCGGCGCTGGTTGATCACTTTGACAGCGCGGCGCTTGATTCGCTGTATTGGAATCTCGGCAGCAATGCCGGAAATCAATCGGCAGTAATCAATAATCAATTGGTGCTGCAGTCGCAAGGGGAAGAATGCGGTTGGGTGATCACGAAAAATGCGTATGCGGGGCGGCATACGACCGTACAGGCTAACTTCGTGCAACCGAACAACGACGGTGCTTTGGGCATGACGCCGACGCGCACGCTCTCGTCGCCCTTCGGCATTTTTAACGAGAACAACTGGTATCGGTTCTATGTGTACGGCCCGGCGCCGCGCCGGCTGATCGTGCAATGGAAAAAGAACGGCGTTGAAGGTGATGTTGACGTCACCGGCAACTTGGCGATCACGCTGCAAAGCAGCGTTTATTTGCGCCTGCGCTGTGACGCCACCAAGATTTACTTCGAAGCTTCGTTCGACAGCATCGCGTGGACGACCGCGTATTCCGAGACGTTCAACCTACCGGGATATTCTTTAAACTCGGCGTTTTATTATGAATTGACGGCTTACAACACGGCCGTCAAAGGAAATTTGATCGTCGATGATTTTTCGATTACCACCGTGAGCGCGGCGGCGAATGCGCAGCCGCCGATTAGCCGAATGACAGCGCCGAATCTCGCGTCGGCGTTGCTGCCGGAAAAATTTGCGTTGCAAAATTATCCCAATCCGTTTTCGGTAAATGGAACTGCGACGCGCATTCGTTTCGCGCTGCCGCAGGCCGCGGAGGTCGAAGTGAAAATTTTCGATCTTGCCGGGCGCGAGCTGAACGCGCTGGCAGACGGCGAACGCCTCGCCGGCAATCATGAAGTGATTTGGAACGGCCGCGGCCGCAACGGCGAGGAACTCAGCTCCGGCGTTTACTTCGTGCGGCTGCGTTATCGCACCGAGCGCAACGGTTCGTGGTCACAATTGCTGCACCGCGTGCTGCTGGTGAAATAGTAAGGAATGCCGATTAAATAACTTACCAAATGATCGTCATGCCCGAACGCTTTAATCGGGCATCCACGCTTTTAAAAA
>CAYZFF010000401.1:0-4409 GCA_964477305.1 uncultured Cytophagia bacterium | reverse complement strand
CCCGGGCAAAAGCTCACGCTTTGATTTATACTGAACCGTTTCGCGCTCGGGGTCATATTCGGCAATCAACAATTGTCCGTCCAAACGCAGCTCAATCGCCTGCTCCGAATCAAAACCCGAGGTACTGTCATTCACCTCGACAATGAAATTCGGACGGCGATCGCGCAGCACCGCGCCCGGCTGAGGCGAACGAATCTGCAAACGAGGCGGTTCACCGTCGCGAATGATCGCAAAATCTTCCAGACTAAAAACCCGCGCCGACACCGTATAATTTGCCGTGTTGACCTTATTGTCGATAAACACCCAGTTGTTGCGGTTACGATAACCCACGCCGATCTGCCGCGGCTGCGAAACGGTATCGGGGTAACTCAAGGTAACGGTTGCGCCCTCGTTTAACGGCACCTCCTGCGGCTCAACGCGATAAATCGGCCCGGTCACGCGCGCATCGTTGATTCGAGTGCTCGTGTCAATTTGCACACGACCGTAAAGCGGCCAATAACCCGACGCCTCCGAAAAAACCACGCGCATGCGCGCATCCGCCGCGAACAAGCTTCTCCCCTGCCCCGGCGACACCAGCACATTCATAAACGATTCCTGCCAAGCATCCACCTGTCCAAACATATTCTCGGCGGTCACTTCGAGTTGGACGGAATCACCGGTAATTTCTGCCAACGGCACAGCAGCCAAATAGCGCTGCGGCTGTTGCGGCACGCTCTGCACCTGCACGGTTTTATGCCGGTTGGAAAATTTTATGGCCGGCGCGCCGGCCAGCGGTTGATTGGCGCGAATTTGCAATCGCAAATAATTTGGATAAAAATCCTTTTCAACATTAATCAACAACGGCGTGGCCAACTTGCGATCCAGCGCATTAAAAATGTATGCAGGATGCGAACGCAGTCCGAATTGATCAACGGCAACGAGCCGAACCAAAGACGCGCCGGCAGTTGCCAATTCCAACACTGAATCAATCGGTGCGGCAAGGTTGAAACTGGTATCCGTTCCGGTTGGTCCGGTAGATTGATTGGGAAGGCTATCCAATCGCTGCGAGTGATTCAAGGTTCCGGCAGGTGTTGAACCAGGCCGCACCTTTTTCCATTTTGCTAAAATCGGCCGCCACGGCGATAGAGTCGTTCGCCCGTTTATCGTGGCAACTGCTGCTTCGAGCCGTTGAATTTTCCGGGCTGGCGAGGTGTGAAGAGCCGTAATCCGAACCTGTGTTTGTCTCCGCTCCGCAATTTGTGGCGTTATCGAAAAGGCCGGCCCGGCCATCAACGCCGCTTCGAGTGTCGCTTGATTGCCCCAAAAATCTGCAATTACAACGCGCAAACGATGTTCGCCCCAACTCAACGTTTGCAACGGTTGATATTGCCGCGAAGTAATGAGGCGTTCAATAAAACCAAAACCGGGAATAGTTGAAGACGCAGTGTTCTCTTCCGGCGCACACAGCAGTGCGCCATCAGCCGGATTCAGATGCGAGTAAAACCCCAACGTATTGCCGGCAACGCGATAAAGCCGTTGGAAATCTCCGAGGCCGCGCCGTTTCAATAACAGATCGCGATCCAACTCGATCAGTTTATTTTGCGAATAATCAAAGCGATCATATTGCGCTTGAAATTGCAAGCTATCATCGACAAACAATTGTAGCCGGTAAACTGCAAAACGATTGTCCACGCCATCGGCAAGATCATCCACATCCACCGCGACGCCGGCTTTTCCAGAAATATGAATCGTTTCGGCAATCCGCCATTTACCGTTCTGCCGAAACGGCCGAAAAACCACCGGCGCAAAATCATGGTTAACCATCGCGCCCGGCGTCAACGGCGAAACCGCCAGGCTCGCAATCACCGGCGGCACCGTATCGGTAATTTTGAATCCGCGTAAAAACGGATTGATCGGGCGGCCACGCGAGTCGCGCAATTCAAAATGCAAATGCGGCACGCCGATGCCGGATTGGCCGGTATAACCGATCACCTCTCCCTGTTGCACCGGCAGCATGCCGGGCGAAAAATGTTTCTCGAAACGGTAACGGCCAACGCGTTCCTGCTCTTGTTCGGCCAGCGCCTGTAGTTTTTCATTGAATTTTTCGAGATGCCCGTACACCGCCGTTTCGCCGGTGTCAAGCCGCAAATAAAGCACGCGACCATAACCGAAAGCTGAAACGCCCATACGCTCAATATAGCCGGAACGCACGGCAAACGTTTTATACCCGACTTGATTCCACGTTTTCACATCGATCGCCGCGTGGAAACGCCGCGGCCGGGCTTCACCAAATGCCGAGGTCATGTAGGGGCTGGCGTCCGTCGGCCAAAGATATTCCTGCGCATAAAGGTTAACTGAGAAAATCAAACCGCAAATCAACAAAATTTCCTTACGCACTATGTTGTCCTTTGTAAAAGATCGGTCAGCAGATGCGGCACGTCGGTAATAATGCCATCAACGCCGCAATCAACCAGCTTGCGAAAATCATTGGGATGGTTAACGTCCCAGACGAAAATACCCAGTCCAGTTTCGCGCAATCGGTTGAGCAAGCGCGGCCGCGCGAGGCGCCGGCTGAGATGAACCGCCTGGAGATTCATCAAACGAATGAGCGATTTTTCAGCGCTGCGGCGAAACCACTTGACATTGAGCAATAGGCCGGTGGGAATCCCCGCGTCCAAACGAGCCAAACGCCGCAACACAATGGGATTGAAAGAGGAGATGAGACACTGCCGGCGGACGTGATGCCGGCGCAATAAATTGAGCAGCCGCCATTCGGCGCGGGCTTCAACGCGCGCGAGCGATTTGACTTCGATATTCAACAAAACGCGGCCGCGCGCCCAATCCAAAACTTCGGCGAGGGTGGGAATACGCTCGCGCGCAAAACGCTGATTAAACGCTGAACCGGCGTCGAGGCCGCGCAAATCTTCCAGGGTTTTGGCGCGCACGAAGCCGCGCCCGTTGGTGGTGCGATTGAGCCGGCTGTCGTGAATCACCACCCATTCGCCGGTGCGGCACAGCCGGATGTCGAGTTCGATCCCATCGGCGCCTTGTTGCGCGGCCAACTCAAACGCCGCTAGCGTATTTTCCGGAGCCATCTCCGAGGCGCCGCGATGCGCAAAATTTAACGTCCGGCCGTTGAAAAATTTCTCCATATCAAAAGTTAAGCATTGCGGATCAAGAATGCAAGATCGTCGCAAAAATTTCTATCAGCTTTTCGGCCTGCGCGGCGCGCGAAAATTTTTCCGGTGGCAAAATTTTTGTTGCCGGCATCGGACGATGAAATTCCTGATAAAACGCCAGCAGCGCACATTCAATGGCATCAATGGCCTCGAAATCGCAATGGCGCACCACGGCATGTTGCATCAGCAATTGCATGCCTTCAATGCAGTCGCCGATGGCCAGCACCGGCTGGCCCGCAGCCATGTATTCAAACGTTTTGCCGGGAATCAAGGCGGGAAAGCTGCCGGGGCAAACGAGATAAACCAACAAATCCGCCTGGCGCAACGCGTGAATCGCTTCGTGATGCCGCAGGTAACCACTGCAATTCACATATTCATCGAGATGGTTCTCGCGCACGCGCGCCGCAAGCTCGCCGGTGACATCCGCGCCGATAAAATGCAGCCGCGTCTCCGCCGGTGAAAGTTGCGCGGTTTCAACGAACAAGCGAAAGCCTTCGAGCAGCGTGTGCGGGTCAGCAAAACTGGAAATCGCGCCAACATACGCGACGTCGAAACGTTCATCGGTTTTGGAAACCGGCGTGGCAAAATCATCCGCATCGTACCCGTTTGGGAGAAAATGCGTTGTGCCGGCTTGGCGTTGGCCGGTGTCGGCGAGCGACTCGGCCAACATTTGTGAAGTGGCCGTTACGGCGTGCGCATCGGTGAGAATGCGTTTTTCCATGACACGATGCAACCAGCGATGCAACGCCGTCGGCGTTGGCAACAGATTTCCCTGCAGCCAACTATCGCGGAAATCGCTCACCCATTTGACGTCGGTGAGTTTCGACAACATCCAGCCAACAAAGTGGGAAGAATGCGGCGGCCCCGAGGTGACAATGAAAGAAATTTTTTGTTGGCGAATTTCTCGCCAAGTGTGCCAAAGCGCAAACGGCAGCCAGAGAATGCGCGCGTCGGGGATGAGAAACCAATACAACCAACGCGTGCTACCTTCTTTGCCGCCAGCAGCACGTTCTTTTTTCCGGCGAAATAAATACAGCAACCGCGCCGGATCCAGCGAGCCGGTGCGAATAATGCGCGCGCCTTTCAACTCGTCGAGCAACGAATCATCGAAGGCGTAATAGGCAATAGGTTTGACGGTGATGACAGTAACTTCCCAGCCGAGCCGCAAAAGATATTTAGCCCACTTGGCGACGCGCTGGGTGCCACCCATGCCGAGCGGCGGAAAATAGTAGGCAACCAGTAAAACGCGTT
>CAYZFF010000400.1:0-4451 GCA_964477305.1 uncultured Cytophagia bacterium | reverse complement strand
TCATTCCGCAGCATTTGGTACTTCGGTTCTTCTATATCCTTAAATTGATTGGTTTTCACGGCCCACACAAACATCAGCGCGAACCCTGCGCCCAGCACGAGGCTGAGGAAGATGAGAAAATAAACCGAAATCATCATGGCTGTTTTCCTTATTTTGAAATTCAACTTCTATCTTGACGCGCTCAGCGCCATGCGCTATGCCCTCAGCTCCACGCGTATTCTTTTTGATAAGAAAAATGCTCCATCGTCACCGCACCGGTGGGGCAACGTTTCGCGCAGAAGCCGCAGCGAATGCACAGTTCTTCATCTTTAATAATGGCGGAACCGAGTTCTTGCAACGCCGCCTCGCCCTCATTCTGCACCAGGGCCTGCAAATCCGTTTCATATCTTTGATTGAACAATGCGGTGAGATGCGGCTCGACCGCAATTTGCGTGAGCGGCACGAGCGCCAAACAGTAGGTTGGGCAAACATCCACACAGCCGTTGCACATCACGCACAGCTCGCCGTTGAACACCGTATTGATGTGGCATTTCAAGCAACGAACACCCTGTTCCTGCGCGACGGTTTCTTCAAAGTTCAGTTCGACAATTTCCGTGGAATTGGCGCGGCGGCTCGCTTCGAGCACCGGCGGAGTCACGCGCTGCAGTTGCACGTAACTCTCCGGCATTTGATGCAGCACTGGCAATTGCCACTGCGGCCTGTACTCGGTCTGCAACATTTTGCCGCGCAGATACTCATCAATCGAAACTGCCGCACGCTGGCCGGAGGCCACGGCATTGATGAACAGCTTCGCGCCCTCGGCCACATCGCCGCAGGCAAAAACATCCGGAATATTCGTGCGCTTGGTGAGTGGGTCGATTTGCACAATTCCGTTCGGCGCGAGTTTGAGATCGCTGAGATCTTTCACAAAATTAAAATCTGCGGATTGGCCGATGGCGAGAATCACCGTATCACCGGCAATGGTTTCTCCCGGCTCCTCATGAAAAGTGGGATTGAAGCGGCCATTCGCATCGAACACGGCTTTGACTTGGCGCGTCGCCAAACCCGTGGCCTTACCGTTTTCCACCAAGATTTTCGCGGGGCCGCGCGAGGGATGCAGAAACACGCCTTCTTCGACGCCTTCGTGGATTTCTACTTCGTCCGCCGGCATTTCTTCGCGCGATTCCAAGCAGACGAGATGCACTTCCTTCGCGCCGGTGCGCAACGCCATACGCGCGGCGTCGGCGGCTTCATAAAAATCTTTCGCTTCGGCGCGATAGGAACCCTTCACACGCAACGCCGAACGCGCCACATCGAACGCCACGTTGCCGCCACCGATCACAATCACCCGCTCGCCGAGGGGCACCGGGCGGTCAAGATTAACCTGTTTGAGAAACTCGATGCCGTGCAACACACCCGCAGCGTTGAGACCTTCGAGATTGAGTTGGCGGCTGCGCTGTAAACCCGCCGCAATGAGAATGGCGCCGAAACCCTGCGCCCGCATTTGCGCAACGGTAATATCAACGCCAACCGTCGTGTTGAGCCGCAGTTCGACGCCAAGACTGAGTATCGCATCGATTTCGGCTTGCACCAATTCGCGCGGCAAACGATACGTCGGCACGCCAACCATCAACATGCCGCCCGCCACGGCTTCGGATTCAAAAACGGTCACTTTATAACCGAGCAGCGCGAGATCGTGGGCCGCCGTGAGTCCGGCCACGCCCGCGCCGATGATCGCGACTTTCGTGCCGGCTTTCGGATTGTCGGTATCGCGCCGCGCCGTGGAGAATTGAATCGTCGCCGCCGGGTTGCCGGCTTCCGCTCCGTGTTGTTCGGTAACAAATCGTTTCAACGCGCGGATGGTAATGGCGTCGTCAATATCGCTGCGGCGGCAGGCCACTTCGCACGGCGCGCCGCACACGCGGCCGCAAATCGAGGCAAACGGATTCGGCCCGCGCGCATGGCGATAGGCATCAAGATAACGGCCCTCGGCAATCGCGATCACATAACCGCGCGCATCGGTGTTAACCGGACAACCCCATTGACATTTGATTTGTTTGCGCCAGTAGTTAACGTCGGCGACTTCGACGCGAAATTGTTTAGTTGGCATGGACGGCGCTCCGCGGCTCCCTCGGGGTTATATGCAAAAGCGCCGCCGCATGCTGCCGGCGCTGCTCCAAACTTTTCTGCGCCAGCGCCGCGATGGATTGGCTGCGCAGAATTCCTTTCATCGAGTCCTGCACGTCGCCCCACACTTCGTGCACAGCGCACCAGGAATCGCGCGGGCAAAACCTTTCATGAATCAAACACTTGTTGAGTGCAAGCTTTCCTTCGGCGGCTTCGATGACATCTAACAACGTAATCTCTTCCGCCGGCCGGGCCAACTCAATGCCGCCGCCGACGCCGCGATGCGACCGCACGAGATTCGCCCGGGTTAACAATTGCACAATCTTGCGCAAAAAGTTTTCGGGAATATCCCATTGCTGCGCGACGTCATAAATTTGCGAAATCGTGCCCGCCGGCTTGGCGGCCAAATGCAACATTGCACGCACCGTGTACTCGCCCGTCATCGTTAATTGCAGCACAACAACCTCGGCAATAAAAAGTTTGGCTTCGCAACGAAGAAGTGAAATGAGACTACTTTTATCTTGTTAGGATAGGAGTAGAGTATTCCAATTTTATGCCAAGCTTGGCAGGCTTGATTTTTATTGAGATGCAATGCGTGCCCCGGAATCATTTTTTGCAGTTTTGAGAAATTTGATATGAAAATTCCTATTTTTAGAAAAACACGCCATCATAACCATCAAGACACAAAGACGCAAAGATTTAATTTTCGCTTGGAACGCTTCTTGCGGATAATAAAGTTAAGCTTCAAAAATTGGAGCGTAATTTTGAAGTTGACTTTGTTGCAAAACTACATTTAAGAATCGCCGATTAAATAACTTGTTCATTTCATGGGCCTGTCATTCCCGCGCGCTTTTGGCGGGAATCCAGTTTTAAAGCCGTAAATGCCCGGTTTAAGCGTTCGGGCGTGACAATCACTTGGGTAAATTATTTAATCGGTAATCCTAACCCGGAGGCCCGGGCACAGAGAGAAAACACGAAGCACGTGTTTTTTAAAAAAGTTTTTCTCCGCGAACTCAGTGACTCCGTATTTGAGAAAATTTTTTGAGCTTGCCATGCCGTTTCGTTTATAAGGAGAATCTCATGCGCACGATTATCGAACCCTTTCGCATTAAAATGACCGAGCCGATCAAGCACATCACGCGCGCGGATCGGATCGCGGCGCTGGCGCGGGCGCATCACAATGTCTTTTTGTTGGACGCGGAAGATTGCCCGATTGATCTGTTGACCGACAGCGGCACCGGCGCGATGTCCACCGAACAATGGGCGGCGTTGATGCTCGCCGACGAGAGTTACGCGGGCAGCCGCTCGTGGAAAAAATTCGCAGCCACGGTGCAGCAGATCACCGGCATGAAGCACGTGTTTCCCACGCATCAAGGCCGCGCCGCCGAAGGCATTCTCGCGCAGACGCGCTTGCAGCCGGGTGACGTGATTCCCAACAACAGCCACTTCGACACCACGCGCGCGAACATCGAGTTCGTGCACGCGCAGGCGGTGGATTTGCTCTGCAAAGAAGGCGCGGATACCGCTCTCGAAGCGCCGTTCAAAGGCAATATGGACATCGACAAATTGGAGCGCTGCATCGCGGAACACGGCCCGGCCAAAATTCCGTTTTGCATGATCACCGTGACCAACAACACCGGCGGCGGTCAGCCCGTGGCGATGGCGAACATTCGCGGCGTGAAAAGCGTGTTGCAGAAACACGGCATTCCGCTGGTGATCGACGCGTGCCGCTTCGCGGAGAATGCGTATTTCATTCACGAGCGCGAAGACGGCTATCGCGGCAAGTCGCTGCTGGAGATTGCGCAGGAGATGTTTTCCTACGCCGACACCGCGACGATGAGCGCGAAGAAAGACGGTCTCGCCAACATCGGCGGTTTTCTCGTTTGCCAAAATGATCGCTGGGCTGAAGATTTTCGCAATGCGCTGATTCTGCGCGAGGGCTTTCCGACTTACGGCGGTTTGGCAGGCCGTGATTTAGAAGTGATTGCGGTGGGCTTGATGGAGGCGCTCGACTACGATTATCAAGTTTATCGCCACGCCACGGTGGAATACATGGGCAAGAAGCTGCTGAAGATCGGGATTCCGCACGTTCGCCCCGTCGGCGGCCACGCGGTGTTTCTCGATGCGAAAGCGCTGCTGCCGCACATTCCTGCGCTGCACTATCCGGGCATCGGCTTGGTGAATGAGCTTTATATCGACGGCGGCATTCGCGGCGTCGAAATCGGCAGCGTGATGTTTGGCCGCTTCGACAAATCCGGCCGCGAGCTTCCCGCCCCGCTCGAACTGGTGCGTCTCGCCTTCCCGCGCCGCGTTTACACGCAGAGCCATTTTGATTATGTCATCGA
>CAYZFF010000399.1:0-4490 GCA_964477305.1 uncultured Cytophagia bacterium | reverse complement strand
CGGCGACGAAGAGCCAGTTTAGGCGGGGGCTGTAGCGGACGTGCATGAAATACAGAATCACCAGCAACGCTTTGGTGCAGGCGATGGTGAGCATGATGAGGTTATTCAACGGGCCGAGATCGTAGAAGGCCACAACGACGGTGACGCCGGTTAATACGATCAACGCGGCAAAAATAGTGTAATAAACTTTTTTTGGAACGGCGTGCGTGCTCATCAATGGCCACCTGTATAATGACGTCCAATCAGATAAAGCAACGGGAACAAGAAAATCCACACGATGTCAACGAAGTGCCAGTACAAACCGAAAATTTCAATCGGCGAATTGTAAGCGGCAGTGTAGCGGCCGCGGCGGGCTTGCGCAATCAAATAAATCAAAATGCCGGCGCCGATGATCATGTGAAACGCGTGCAAGCCAGTCATTGCAAAATAGAACGAGAAAAAAATTTGCGTGTTCGGCGAATTGAACTGCGCGGCGTTGAAGGCCGGGCCGGGCACGACGTGATCATGAAATTTGTGGCTGTATTCTACGGCTTTGATGCCCAAAAACGCGGCGCCGAGAAACAGCGTCAGCACGAGAAACGTGACGATTTTTTTCGCTTCGCCTTTTTGCCCCCAATACACCGCCAGCGCCATCGTCAAGCTGCTGCAAATCAGAATGGCGGTGTTGAGCGCGCCGAGGGTGATGTCGAGATGATGGCTGCCTTCGGCAAACGCTTCCGGATAACTCGCGCGGTAAACCGTGTAACCGAGAAATAGCCCGCCGAAGAACATGACTTCCGTAATCAAAAACGCCCACATGCCCAAGGTCGAGGCCTCATACTGTTGTTGCATGTCCTCAAAATGATGGGCGAGCGCCGGATTGGAATGCTGCTCAGACAATTTCCGCCTCCTCTATTTTGGGCCGCGCAGGCGTATATTCGTAAGCTTCTTCGGTCACAATCGGCGTCTTAGGGAAATTCTCGGTTGGCGGTGGTGAGGGCGTTTTCCACTCCAAGCCAGTGGCGTTCCACGGATTCGCGCTGGCAAGTTGGCCATACCGCAATGACCACAATAAATAAATCAGCGGAATCAAATAACCAACGCCGAGAATCGACGCGCCGGCGGTGGACATGACGTTCAGCACTTGAAACTCATCGGGATAAAAATGATAGCGCCGCGGCATGCCGAGATAACCGACAACGAATTGCGGGAAGAACGTCAAATTGAATCCGACGAAAACCACCAGCGCCGCGAAGCGCGCCCAACCTTCGGGATAAAGCCGCCCGGTCATTTTCGGCCACCAGAAATGGATGCCGCCGAGATAGGCCATGATCGTGCCGCCGACCATGATATAATGAAAGTGTGCGACGATAAAATAAGTGTCGTGCACGTGAACGTCTACCGCCAGCGTTGAGAGAAAAAGTCCGGTAAGACCGCCGATGGTGAAAAGTCCGAGAAAGCCGATGGCGTACAACATCGGCGCTTGATACGACACCGAGCCTTTATACAATGTCGCGGTCCAGTTGAAAACTTTGATGGCGGAGGGGATAGCGACGAGAAAACTCAAAAAAGAGAACACCATCCCGGCGTAGATTGATTGGCCGGTGGTAAACATGTGATGGCCCCATACGAGAAACGAGATCACCGCAATAGCGATGCTGGAAAATGCGATGAAGTTGTAGCCAAAAACTTTCTTTTTGGAGAAGCAGGTAATCAACTCGCTGATCACGCCCATGGCCGGCAGAATCATGATGTACACGGCGGGATGCGAATAGAACCAAAACAGGTGCTGAAACAAAATCGGATCGCCGCCCAGTTTGGGATCGAAGATGCCAATGTGAAAAAGCCGCTCGAGCGCGACGAGAAAGATGGCGGCGGTGACCACCGGCGTGCCGAGCACCTGAATCAAGCTGGTGGCATAATGCGCCCAAATAAACAGCGGCAGGCGGAACCAGGTCAAGCCCGGCGCGCGCATTTTGTGAATAGTGACGATAAAATTCAAGCCGGTCAGGATTGAGGAGAAACCTGTGATAAAAACACCGACAGCCGTGAGAATAACATTCGTGTTGGAGTACGTGCTGCTGTAGGGCGTATAAAATGTCCAGCCGGTGTCGACGCCGCCCAACAACATCGCGGCAAAGGTGAATAAACCGCCGACCATGTACACGTACCAACTGAGCAAATTCAGACGCGGGAAGGCAAGATCGCGCGCGCCGATCATGATGGGGATAAGAAAATTGCCGAGAATCGCCGGTATCGCCGGTATCAGAAAAAAGAAGACCATCATCACGCCGTGCATCGTGAACATTTTGTTGTACGTTTCCGATTGCATCAGATCGCCCGCCGGCGTCAGCAATTCGAGACGGATGAGCACGGCAAAGAGCCCGCCGATGAAAAAAAACAGCGTCACCGCAATCAAATACAAAATGGCGATGCGTTTATGATCGACCGTCAATAGCCACGATTTGAAAGTAAACGCGACGTTCAAATAATTTCTCCGAGGCCGCTGCTCTTCTGCATCGGCAAGCTGATGCGGCTTCGGGGTGAATACGGCGGTAGCCATTAATGATTACTCCTGACTTTTTTCACGTAGCCCCTTGTGGGCTGCTCTCGGTAACAGTGATCTCGGAATTTCAACAGCGCCCTACAAGGGGGCGGGACTACGACAAATTCAAATCTATTTTTGCGTCGTTCCCAATGATTTAATATACGCCGTGATCTGTAGCAAAGTCGCTTCATTGACTTGCCCTTGATAAGTCGGCATAATCGGCGTGTATCCGGCAGTGATTTTGCGATGTGGATTCAAAATCGATTCGCGCACGTAATCTTCATTGGCGGTGACGACGTCGCCGTTTTGTAATTGCACCGGTGTTCCGAAAACGCCTTTGAGCGAAGGCCCGCGCGCGCCCGGCTTGTCGCCGTGGCAGGTGATACAACCGAGCTGTTGAAATTTCTTTTCACCGGCAACGACAGGTGTCTCCCCGGCATCGCCGCCGCTCAGCCAGCGCTGATATTGCGCCGGCTCCATCACCACGACGCTGCCGATCATTTGTGAATGTTTGGTGCCGCAATACTCGGCGCAAAAAAGATGATAAACTCCCGGTTTGGTGGCTTCGAACCACAGTGTCGCATAACGGCCCGGCACAACATCTTTTTTCACGCGGAAGGCCGGAATATAAAAACTATGAATGACATCTTCGGTGGCCATAATTAATTTTACGGGCCGGCCGGTGGGAACATGCAGCTCATTAATTTCGCGTTGGCCCGAAGGATGTTGAATGTGCCACATCCATTGTTTGCCGACAACATAAACTTCGAGCGCGTCATCCGGCGGCGTGTAGGTCTCGAAGTACAATTTTGCGCCCCAGACAAAAACGACCAATGACAGGCCGAATGGAATAATCGACCATGCCAGTTCGAGCTGGAGCAAGCCGGGAATCTCGCGCGGCACTTCGTCCTCGGAACGACGACGGTATCGCACGGCGAAAAGGTAGATCAAAAAGAAAATCAACACCGCAAAAAAAACGCTGAGCGCGGTCAAAACGTAATACAATGCATCAACTTGCCCGGCGAGGGTGGAAGCGCGCTCCGGGAATATGTGGAAGTCTTTGTCCATAAATTGTTTTTTAATGATGGCTGATCAAGATGCGATGATAGAAAATCGTGGATGGAAGATCGTGCTTGAAATTTCGATCTTCCATCATCCATCTTCAATTCTCGATACTCAATTTGCGCCGCTCGCGGCGATCTCTCCGAAACATCACCATCATAAACGTTCCCAGCGCCATCACCGTCGCGATGCCGGCAAGACGCAAGACATTCATGATGATGAGGCCATATTTGCCAACTGACGGATCGTAATGAAAGCAGTACAACAACACTTGATCGACCAAAGAGCCAATTTTATTTTCCGAAGCTTCGACGAGCGCGAGACGCAGATCACGGGCGGGATATTCGATGCCGTAAAAGTAACGCGCAATTTTGCCCTGCGGCGTGATCACCATAATGCCGCTGGCATGCGCGAATTGATCGGTGTTCACGTCATACTTGTAGCGAAAGCCAACGGCACTGGTCAATTGCCGAATCGCGGCGGAATCACCAGTGAGAAAATGCCAACTGTGCTCGGCGCCGGCACGCTCGTATTGTTTAAGATAATTCGTTTTCTTTTCTGCCGCGAGCTTCGGCGTTTCGTCCGGATCAAAACTCACGGTGATGACGGTGAATTCCTTGCCGATAGTGAATGATAAAGTTTTCAAACTTTCCAAAAGTCCATTCAATACTTGCGTGCAGAGCATCGGGCATTCATAATAAACGAAAGCGAGAATCACCGGCTTCTCACCAAAGTATTGCTGAAGTTGAATCGTTCGCCCGGTTTCATCCTGAAAGGTTAATTCCAACGGCAAGGGCGTGTTCAATTTTTGATCGATACCAACTTCACGCAGCATCGGCGGCGGTACGTTGGAATCGAGCATTTGGGCGCGGAGCGGGAAGCAAAGCACAGAGAGCATGGT
>CAYZFF010000398.1:0-4493 GCA_964477305.1 uncultured Cytophagia bacterium | reverse complement strand
GCGGTTGAGGAAAATCCACGCGGTGTTTTGCCGGGCGAGTTTTATCTGGCGCAAAATTATCCGAATCCGTTTGCGCTGTCGCTGTCGGCAACCACCCGCATCGAAATCAGCTCGCCGGCTTATGCGCTCGCTTTGTCCTCGTTGAAATTAGAAATTTTTGATCTGCTTGGCCGGCTCGTACGGAGTTATTCGCTGGCTGTGAATGGAACCACTGCAATTGAATGGGACGGTAGAAATGCGCAAGGACTTTTCGCGCCAACGGGGATTTACGAATATCGTATAAGCAATGAAATTATGGCCCAACGCCGCCGATTAATTCTTTTGCACTGACACTTTTTCAGCAACCTGTTAGATACCGGATGCTGTTCGGTGCTTCCCTCCATTTCTCGCTCGCCTTTCTTGCGCACTCCGCTTGCCAGAATAAAAATATTAAAAAAACGTGGGGAAAAGTGGCCACATGGCGTGTCTATACAAGTATAAGCCATGACCAATCAATTTATTTCATTAAATTTCGAGGGTAATATGAATCAAAGATCTGGCAAGTTCATTTACAGTGTCGTCTTTAATCTTGTGGTCGCAATTGCCGTTAGCTACGGCCAAGAAGAGGTTGCACCGCCGGATTTCGTTGAATTCGAAAAAGCGCCGGTCATCGTCAAGAAAGTCAACCCGGTTTACCCGGAGATCGCACGGAAGGCCGGCCTTGAGGGCTCGGTTTGGGTAAAACTGTGGGTTGATAAAAACGGGAAAGTGAAAAAAACTGTGATTCAGAAAAGCGCTTCCGAGATTTTTGATCAAGCTGCGCTTGACGCTGCGGGTCAAATGTCCTTTCAACCGGCGCTTGGCAAAAATGGCCCGGTTGACGTATGGGTTTCGATTCCTTATCATTTTAAATTGAAAGATTCGAGTTCAAGCGCAGACACCACGCAGTCGGCGCGGCGAGATTTATCGGGCACTTCTAAGTTTTCTCAACAGGAAATGCAGCAAATGCTGGCGCCGATGATGCGCCAAATGGTGGAGGTCATGCTGGACGCCACCTTGACCATTCTGGCCCAAAAGGAATCTGCGGAAAAATTAGCTTCCTTCAAGAAAAATTTGTACGACGCGCTGCTGGCGCAGGGTTTTACCAAAGAGCAAGCCATGCAAATCGTTATCGCGACCGCTTTGCCCTCCGTGCCTGCGATAAAGTAATCGCGTCGTCATTCATCATGAAAACGTAGCGCAGGCAGTTGGAATGCCTGCGTTACCCCTGCCATTTGGCGATGCTGCAATCCCCTTGACAAAGAACAAAAATTTCGCTATCATGGCGGTGATCAATTCGCGCGATAATGATATGAGTGCCGATCGGCAGTCAGTATCTGAATTTTACCTCCGTTTGGTTACCCATGAAGGTTTTTGTAATTTTCATTTCATTTTTACTCGCTTGCACTTCGCCGCTGCTCGCGCAACAATTCCCTTTTGCACAAGATGGCGCGATGCAACCCGCCGCACGTTCGCTGCGCTCTGGCAATGCGGTTGTCGTGGTTCAGGTGAATGATACGCTCGGTAGTTCTTTGCTGAATCCTGTTAAGGGTTTATTCAATATTGGTACAGCAGATAATAAACCGTTGCTCGCATTATTTCCCAAAGAACAATACTCTTCCCATTTCAATGTCCGTATTGACGGGGTGGTTTACAGTAACAATTCCAATCGCACCGGGGCACTGCCATTGCCTTTGTTTTCAAATCCAGACTCGCTGTTAGATGGTACGATTACTTGTTCTTATCGCGTTGGCGGCGTCACGATTGAGCAGCAGTTGAAGCCAGAACAATACTCGTCAAAAACGGGTGCAATTCGCATTAGATATATCATCACCAATAATGATGTCGCGGCGCATCAAATTGGCTTGTTGCTGCTGTTGGATACTTTTGTCGGCGGCACGGATAACGCGCGGGTGGCAACACGATTTGATTACAGTTTTATTGAACGACAATATACCGCGCCGTTCATTCCAGATTATTTTCAAGCGTTTGAAAGCAATAATCCGATTTCACCAGGCTTGGTTGCTCAAGGAACTCTGGTGGGCCGCGAAGCGATACGGCCGGATTTGGTGATTGTCGGAGATTTCTTCACCTTGAGAACTGTTCACTGGGATTATACAATTGCAAATCCGTTTTATATAGATAGCGCTGTAATTTTGCGCTGGAATGAAACGCGTTTGGCGCCAAATGAAAGCCGAACCATTGCGACTTACTATGGCATTGGCGATGCAAACATCCAGCGCGGCACGCTCGCGTTGAGTGTCACCGCGCCTGAGCAGTTGGAATCTTTGGGCGGACAACTGACGCCGAATCCCTTCGAGATTAATTTACTCGTGGTGAATAGCGGTTTGACAACTGCCACGGGAGTGCAGGCCACATTAAATCTACCGCCGGGCTTAGCGTTGGCAAGCGGCGAATCAGTAGAGAAACCGATTACGCCGGTTGATTTGAACGTCTCACAAATTGGAACAGCATCCTGGAAAGTTTTGGCGCAATGTCCGATAGCCGACGACACGTTGAGTTTTCGCGTTGACGTCAAATCCACGAATCCAGTTATCACCACCTCGGTAACGCGTAAAATTTTTGTTCCGTCCTGCGCTGCTTTTAAATTGGTCGTTTCACCACTAGCGCAAAGTATCATTGCCGGACAAACAACGAAATACGGCGTTAATATGCAGCCGAGCGGCGGCTTTACGGGAAATATTAGTCTTGCGCTTTTGCCAGAGACCCCGCCGCCGGGAATTGCGGCGACTTTTTCAGACGTGAGTATCGGTGCGAATGCGACCGCAACATTGACTTTGCAAACCGACCCGGCGCTGCTGCCCGGTAAATATAGTTTTGTCATTGTTGGTGCAAGCGGCGGACTCAATCGTAATGAAATCATTTCTCTCAACGTGCAGGCCGCGCCGCCGGTGGATAAAACGCCGCCATTTATCGTAAATCATTCGCCGGCGCCACGTGCCATCGGCGTATCGCCGAATGCGACAATTGCTTTTGAGGTGCGCGACGACGGTTACGGTGTTGATAGCGCCTCGGTGTTGATGCGCGTAAATCGTAGTCTCGTGCAAGCTGTTTTGCAGCGCATTCCGAACGGCTTTTTAGCGTCCTTCAAACCGACTTTACCGTTTGGATTAAATGATACCGTCCGCGTCAGCGTTGATGCACGCGACCGCGCCGCGCCGCCGAATGTGATGACAACCGAAAATTTTTATTTCGTCACCCAGCGCGATGTGATTTCGCCGCTGGCGACAAATCATCGCCCCGCCAAGCTGGCGACCAATGTTCCGCTCGATACCGAAATTCGCGTGGAAATTATTGATGCGCTTGCCGGAGTCGATCGCAACGCGCTGACGATGCAAGTCAATGGGCAAAGTGTGCAACCGGCGATCACGCCGATTCTGCAGGGGTTTTCGCTGCAATACAAGCCGGCGCAAAATTTTCGCTACAATTCAACTGTGCAAGTTATCATTCGCGCGCGAGATTTGGCGCGGCCAGCAAACGAGATGCCGCCGGATACGTTGCGATTTGCCATGATTCGGGACGTGGAACCGCCGTTGGCGACCGACCTGCAACCAGCGCGCGGAGCGCTTGATGCGCCGGCGAGCACGAATATCGTGTTGCATCTGCGCGATCTGGTCTCCGGCGTGGATCGTTCTTCTATTGTGATGCATATAAACGGTGCGCCGGTTTCGCCGGCAATAACGGGAACGCTGCAGGATTACAAACTCGAATACGATCCGTCGAGTGATTTTGCCCCGGGCGACACTGTGCACGTGGGCATCGCCGCACAAGACCTGTCTTTTCCGCCGAACATCATGGCGCGTGAAGATTATTTTTTTGTGATTCAACAGCAATTACCCGATCTCGCGGTGACGAGCTTGCGCCCACTCGGCGTATTTTTTGCCGGTTTGCAGGGTGCAGTAAGCGGAGAGGTGGCAAACACCGGCGGCGCGGATGCGCTTCGTGCTTTTAATGTCCAGTTTCGCGTCGATGGCGGAACGCAGAAAGACACCACTTTCACGCAACTGGCCGTTGGGACGCGTGCGACGGTGACAATACCGCTGCGTTTTCAGACCACCGGCACGCATGAAGTGGAGTTGCTTATCGATACCGGCGACAATATTCGCGAAGTGACTGAAGCCAACAATAGCCAAAAACTTGTGGTGCAAATTTCTCAGGCCCCGGCGATTGCGAGCCGGTTAATTGTGCGGCCCAATCCGTTCACCCCCAACAACGACGGCTTCAATGATCAAGTGGAGTTTGATTACGCCGGACTCGGTTTGCGTAACCCGTCTTTACAAATTTTTGATGCGAATGGCATTGCGATTTGGAACAGCAACGGCGCGACTTCAGGACGTTTCATCTGGAATGGGCGCAATGAACACGGGCGCGAGGTGATCCCCGGGGTTTATCTTTACACGCTGCGCGACCAAGGCAATAATGTGACCAGCGGGTACGTGGTGGTGGCGAGGTGA
>CAYZFF010000397.1:0-4502 GCA_964477305.1 uncultured Cytophagia bacterium | reverse complement strand
CCGCAGCCACTGGTGAAGGAATTGACGAATTGCTGGGAATGATGTGGAAAGCGGTTGAGGGCAATACCAATTCGCCACCACAATGAATCACCCTCAATCAATTGAATAAGCTGTGAGAGGTGGGGTCAGATGAATCACCAAGAACTCTCCGCGCTGTTGCGCTTACTCGCCGTGCCGCGCATCGGGCCGGCGCGGGTGCGGGCGTTGGTTGGCCACTTTCATTCGACGGCGGCGGTGTTAGCGGCACCGGTGCCGGCGCTTTGCCGGGTTGAAGGTATTGAGCGCACGCTGGCCGAAAATATTCATCAAGCCGACAATGCCGGGATGGCGGAACAGCAAATCGCATTGGCGGCGAAACACGAATGCCGGCTGCTAACTTTTTGGGATGCCGAGTTTCCTACAATTCTTAAAAAAATTTACGACCCGCCCGTATTGCTCTTTGTGAAAGGCGAAATCCACGCCGCTGATGCAACCGCGATGGCCGTGGTTGGCACCCGCGCCCCAACGGAATATGGCAAGCTGGCGGCGGAGCGTTTGGTCACGGCCTTGATTGAGCGGCGTTTCACCATCGTGAGCGGTTTAGCGCGCGGCATTGATACCGTCGCACATCAAGCCGCAGTGAAATCCAATGGCCGGACCCTGGCGGTGCTCGGTTCCGGCCTAGATCAAATTTACCCGCCGGAAAATCGCCGGCTGGCGCAGGAGATCACGCAACACGGCGCGGTGATCTCTGAATATTTTTTTGGCACCAAGCCGGATGCCGTCAATTTTCCCCGCCGCAATCGCATCATCAGTGGCTTGACCTTGGGCACGCTGGTGATCGAAGCCGGCGAGGAAAGCGGCGCGTTGATCACCGCGCAGAATGCGCTGGAGCAAGGCCGCGAAGTGTTTGCGGTGCCCGGCAGTATTTTTAGCCCCAAGAGTCACGGCCCGCACCGTCTTGTTCAAGATGGCGCGAAGCTGATTATGAACGTGGAGGATATACTCACCGAACTGCCGCCGCAGCTTGATATGTTTGCGCAAGCGCCGCCCGTGCCACCGGCCATAGCGCTGACGGATCTCGAACAAAAAATATTGGCGCAATTATCGCACGAACCGCGGCACGTGGATTTGCTCGCCCGGCATACGAACCTGCCGACTTCGCAACTCCTGTCACTGTTATTAGGTTTGGAATTTAAAAATGTCGTCAAGCAGTTGCCGGGCACTCTGTTCGTAAAAATAAATTCGTGAAAAAAACGTTGACTCAACTTGTGAAAATTCGTATATTGTTTAGTTCGGCGGGTGCAGATAGCCCGCCGTTTTGTTCAGTGCAATAGATAAATTTTTTTCGGAGGGCTAGACCTAATTGGTAAGGCGGCAGTCTTGAAAACTGCTGGGCTTATCACCCTTGGGAGTTCGAGTCTCCCGCCCTCCGCCAAAGTTTAAATTTTCAATTGAAAATTTAAACTTGCCAATTGAAAATCTGGAGAGGTGCCTGAGTGGCCGATAGGAGCCGCCTGCTAAGCGGTTGTAGTGCCAAAAGCGCTACCCAGGGTTCGAATCCCTGCCTCTCCGCTCGTAACGCAGACTGCCAGTCTGCTTGATTGTTGAGTTAAAAAAATTTTAAAATGATCTCAGTTCGCTTCGCGCCCAGCCCCACCGGTTATCTGCATATCGGCGGCGCGCGCACGGCAATTTTTAACTGGCTCTTTGCAAAAAAGCAGGGCGGCAAATTCTTCCTGCGCATCGAAGACACTGATCTGCAGCGTTCCGGCGAGGAAATGACGCGCGCGATTCTGGAGAGCTTAACGTGGCTCGGTCTCGATTGGGAAGGTGAGCCGGTTTATCAATCGCAGCGTTTCTTTATCTATCAAGAATACGCGCAGTTGTTGATCAAGTTTGGCAAAGCGTATCGCTGCTTCTGCGCCCCGGAGGAGATCGCTGCGGCCCGTGAACGCGCGAAAGCGGAAAAGCAAACCTTCAAATATGATGGCCGTTGCCGGCATCTGAAGCCGGGGGAAATTCAACAGAATCTCGCGGCGGGCAAGCCCGGCGCGATTCGCTTCGCTGTGCAATCCGGCGGCGCTACCGCCTTCAAAGATGAAGTTCGCGACGAAGTCAGTTTTGCCAACGAGACCATTGATGATTTTGTGATTTTGCGGTCGGACGGCGTGCCGACGTATCATCTCGCCGTGGTGGTGGATGATCACGAGATGGGCATCACCCACATCATTCGCGGCGAAGATCACATCTCCAACACGCCGAAGCAAGTGCTCTTGTATAATGCCTTTGGCTGGCCGTTGCCGGTTTTTGCGCACGTGCCGTTGATTCTAGGGCCGGATAAATCGCGCCTCAGCAAGCGCCACGGTGCCACGGCGGTCGGGGAATATGAGACGAAAGGCTTTTTGCCGGAAGCGCTGTTCAATTTTCTGGCACGACTCGGCTGGTCGTCCGGTGATGATCGCGAAATTTTTAGCCGCGACGAGTTGGTGCAGCTTTTCGATCTCGCCGGCATTTCCAAAAGCGGCGCGGTGTTTGACGAGAAAAAGCTGGAATGGATGAACGGCCAGTATCTCGGCGCGGCCTCGAACGAGCGCCTCGAGCCGCTGGTGGAAAAAGTTTTACTCGCCGCTGGGGTGGCTGCGACCGTTGAGTTGCAAAGCGACCGCGATTATTTGCGGCGTGTGATTGAGCTGCTGAAGCCCCGAGTCAAACTCGTGACGGAGTTTGCAGCGCAGGGCTGCTATTTTTTCCGCGAGCCGGAGCAGTACGAAGAAGCTGCGCGCGCCAAACATTGGAAAGAGCCGCGCACCGCCGAATACCTTGAGCAAGCTGCTGTGCGCCTGGAGACGTTGCCGGAATTTTCGGCAGCAACGATTGAAGAGGCGATGCGGCATTTGGCCGAAGCGTTGGGCGTCGCCGCCTCGAAATTGATTCATCCCGCGCGGCTTGCGCTCACCGGTGTCGGTGTCAGCCCCAGTCTGTTTGAAACGATGGCGTTGTTGGGCAAAGATCGTGTTGTCGCCCGCTTACGAAAAGCCGCAAAAATTTTACGGGCGGGTTAATTCTGGGGTGTCGTCCAACGGCAGGACTCCAGACTCTGGATCTGGCTATCTAGGTTCGAATCCTGGCACCCCAGCTTGTGGTTAAATTGAAAACTTGGCGCATTCGTCTAGTGGTTAGGACGCTGGCCTCTCACGCCGGTAACACGGGTTCGACTCCCGTATGCGTCACCTCTGTAAGAACGAAGATTGATGATTGACAATGGAAACTTGCGGCAGAGCATAACACCAATTTCAATCTTCGGGCTGGAAGTGCAGTAAACGCAAAATTAGCGTTTGACTTTTTCAGAAAAATCTTTTATATTGAAATTATGCGCCCGTAGCTCAACTGGATAGAGCGCTTGGCTACGGACCAAGAGGCTGAGGGTTCAAATCCTTCCGGGCGTACCACCGAAGGGCGGAGTTTTCAGACATTCGCCCTTCTTTTTGTTTAATACGGGCATCAGCAGCAGCGAGGCTTCGGCATGACGCATGAACATTGGATGCAGTTCGCGATCAGAGAAGCCGAGAAAGCGCTGGCCAAAGGCGAGGTGCCGATTGGCGCCGTGGTGGTGATGGAAAACCGCATCGTCGGACGCGGTCACAACCTTGTTGAGACGCTGCAAGACGCCACCGCGCACGCTGAAATGCTGGCGATCACCGCCGCGGCGGGAACTGCGGCCAGTTGGCGGCTCGAAGGTGCCACGTTGTATGTCACCGTGGAGCCGTGTCCGATGTGCAGCGGCGCGTTATTGCTCTCGCGGATTTCCGGACTGGTGTATGGCACCGAAGATGCTCGCTTCGGGGCATGCGGCTCAGTAAGCAACGTGATCGGCACCAACCCCTTTGGGTCGCCGATTCAAATCGCAACCGGTGTTAAACGCGCCGAGTGCCAAGGGTTGCTGCAAGAGTTCTTTAAAAAATTGCGTCAAAAGCCATAGTTCTTTTTAGCCGTTTTTCTTTTTATTTTTTTACCCCTCGGGGCAGTAGCTCAGCTGGGAGAGCGCCACGTTCGCAACGTGGAGGCCGGCGGTTCGATCCCGCTCTGCTCCACTTTTTTTCGATGATTGAAGATCGCAAAAGCGGATTCACGATCATCTATTCTCAATTTTCAATCTTCAAGTTTTTCGACCGGAGAGGTGGCTGAGTGGTCGAAAGCGGCGGTCTCGAAAACCGTTATCGGGATTAAACTCTCGATCGGGGGTTCGAATCCCCCCCTCTCCGCCGGCTTTGTCATGAGTTTGTTTTGTGGATGCCGGCAAGGCCATTGCGAGATGGCCTTTTTTGTTGTTATATTTTTCCAATCGGTGTCACGGCGAGCGCTTTTCCGCGAAGCCGTCCTTTGAATAAAAAGATCGCAGCGTTCCGCCAAAAGCGCGGAACTCGCGATGACATTGTAGGGTTACGTTTTATACTTTACGCCTTACTCCCGGAGAGATGTCCGAGCGGCCGAAGGAACGCGACTGGAAATCGCGTATGGTG
>CAYZFF010000396.1:0-4511 GCA_964477305.1 uncultured Cytophagia bacterium | reverse complement strand
GATCCGCCTTACACCAAAGCCGGAAGGCGGCTCTATCGATATTCCGAAATCGATCATCAAGCCCTTTTTGAATTGGCAGCGTGTTGTGCCGGTGATTTTTTGATGACATATGACGACGCTATAGAAATTCGAGCGCTCGCCGAGCTTCATAATTTTGAAGTCCGCCCCGTGGCAATGAAAAGCACGCATCACGAACAAAAAACAGAATTGCTGATTAGTCGAAGTCTGGATTGGTTGCCTTAATTGCGATTATATTGTCGCTAGAAAAATTTTCCAATCAAATCCAACTTCACATTTTTCCCTGAGTATTTTTAAGCAGCGGCAACAAAACCTTCCACACATTTTTTGCCACGAGGCGATGCCCGGCAGCGGTTGGGTGAATGCCGTCGGGCAAATTTAATTTGGGATCGCCGCCGACGCCTTCCAGCAAAAATGGGATCAAGAGCGCATTGTTCTTCTTGGCCAGCTCGGCATAAAGCGCGCGAAATTGTGCGGCATATTCCTGCCCCAGATTGGGCGGCACTTGCATGCCTGCAATCACGATCTTTGCCGCGGGATACTTCGCTTTGACCCGATCGATAATCGCCTGCAAATTCTTTTTGGTTAACTCTAACGCAATGCCGCGCAAACCGTCATTACCTCCCAATTCGAGAACGAAAATATCGACGCGATTTTTGAGCAACCAATCGACGCGCCGCAACCCGCCCGCTGAGGTTTCGCCGCTCAACCCGGCATTTATAACACGAAAATTCCACTTTAAAGAATCAATTTTTTGTTGAATGAGCGCCGGGAAGGCCAATTCCGGATCAAGTCCGTAGCCGGCAGATAAACTATTCCCTAAAAAAAGAATTGTTTTTTCGGAGGCTGTTTTTTTCAAACTGTCGCTCGTGATGGTGTGTCGCATCTCCGTTTTAATCAAAGCCAGCGCAGAGCTACTCCCTGCAATTAAAAAGCAAAACATAACTTTCAAAGTAGAAATCAACAGTCGCATTTTATCTCCGCTTTTTGTACATTGAAACTTGCATCGTGTCGTTGCCGTATTGTCTTTAATTATTGAGACTGCTTCTCTGCTACAATAAGAGGCTGTCATTCCGCAGAAATCTTTTTATTGTTAAAAACAGGTTTATGCGTCACAAAAACTTTCAGAATACTCTTCGCAGTTTATTGGCTTTTGGACTTAACCAATCTCAATTCATCTATGGTTTCTTTTCCAGTTTTAAATGTCAAAAATCTAAGCAAAAGTTACAACAGCGGTGACCGTACTTTGATGGTATTGAGTGCGGTTTCCTTTTCATTACAAGAAGCCGCCACCTGCGCCATTGTCGGACCTTCCGGCAGCGGCAAAACAACGCTGCTCGGTTTGTGCGCCGGCCTGGATCGTCCGAGCACGGGTTCCGTGGCCATCAATGGCATCGAACTTGACCAGTTAAACGAAGATGCGCGGGCCAGAGTTCGCAACGAGCAGGTCGGATTTGTTTTCCAAAATTTTCAACTGCTGCCGACCTTGACGGCGCTGGAGAATGTGATGGTGCCGCTCGAATTGCGCGGCGAGAACAACATTAAAACCCGTGCCACCGACTTGCTGCAGCGCGTCGGCTTGGAAAAACGCCTGCAACATTATCCGGCGCAGCTTTCCGGCGGCGAACAGCAGCGCGTGGCTTTGGCGCGCGCTTTTATCAATCGCCCCAAAATTCTTTTCGCCGATGAGCCTACCGGCAATCTTGACGCCGAAACCAGCGAGAAAATCGTCCACCTGCTCTTCGATTTAAATCGCGAAGCCCGCACGACACTCGTATTGGTGACACATAATTTGGAATTAGCGCAAAAAACGCAGCGCATCATTCGCTTGAAAGGCGGCAACGTTATTGCAGATGAAAACACCGATCACCAATATACCGAGAAAATGCTTGCAGAAGCAATTTAAAAATCATGCCCAATAACTTTTCTTTTTTTGATCCGTGGATTTGGCGAATGGCCGCACGCGACAGCCGGAGCCATCGCCGCCGCTTGCTGCTGTTCATGTCATCCATTGCGCTGGGAATTGCCGCATTGGTCGCGATCAGCTCGCTGGGCAAAAATCTCGCAGACGCGATCAACCAACAAGCCAAATCACTTTTAGGCGCGGACTTATTTATTCGCAGCCGTCAGCCTTTTGCGCCAGAAACGGAAGCGTTGATCGATTCGCTCGGCGGTGAGCAATCGCGCGAGGTGGGCTTTGCCTCAATGGTTTATTTTCCCAAAAGCAACGGCACGAGGCTGGCTCGCATTCGCGCGCTGGCCGGCGATTTTCCATTTTATGGTGACTTCGAAACGGCGCCGCAAGAAGCGACCCGCTTATTTCGGAACGGGCAAAATGCGTTGGTCGAAGAGGCACTCATGCTGCAATACGACGCGGAAGTCGGTGATTCGATCAAAGTCGGCGCCGTGCAGTTTCGCATCGTTGGCCGGCTCAAAAAAATGCCCGGAGAATCCGCTGCCAACGCCTTTATTGGGCCGCGTGTTTATTTTCCCCTGAAGTATCTCGAGCAAACGCAGTTGGTGCAACGCGGCAGTCAAATTTCTTACGGCATTTATTTTAAATTTGATCGCGACGTCGACACAAAAAAATTAGTCACGGGCATCAAACCGCATCTCGATCAATATCGTTTAGGCAACGAGACGGTCGAGAGCCGAAAAGAAGCTTTGGGCAGAGCCATGCAGAACCTGACGAATTTTCTCAATCTCGTCGGATTCATTGCTTTGTTGCTCGGCGGGGTCGGCGTGGCCAGCGCCGTGCATGTTTACATCAAACAAAAATTAAGCGCGATTGCCGTCCTGCGTTGCTTGGGCGCGGCGACGCGACAGACTTTCAACATTTTCTTGCTGCAAGCTTTGGCGCTCGGCGTGCTCGGCTCGATTTTAGGGGCGCTGATCGGCGTCTATATTCAAACCTTGTTGCCCAAAGTGCTCAGTGATTTTCTGCCGGTGCAGCTCGAAGCCGCCATTGCGTGGCCGGCGATCGGCGAAGGTATGCTCGTCGGTTTAATCATGTCCGTGCTCTTTGCGCTGCTGCCATTAATTGCCATTCGCAATATTTCACCGTTGCTCACATTGCGCTCGGGTTATGAAACGGCGGCCATTCAGAAAGATTCGTGGCGTTGGGTTTTGTATGCGCTGATCGCCGCCGCGATCAGCGGTTTCGCGATGCGGCAAATGCATGGCTGGTTACAGGGGCTCATTTTCGCGCTGGCCGTTGGCGCCGCCTTCGGTTTGCTCAGCGCCGCGGCAAGATTATTGACGATTTTTACGCGAAAATTTTTCCCGGAGACTTGGAGCTACACGTGGCGGCAGGGGTTGGCAAATCTGTTTCGCCCGCACAATCAAACACTGATGATGATGCTCGCCATCGGCTTTGGCGCTTTCTTAATTGCCACGCTTTATCTCACGCAACACACGCTGCTGCGGCAGGTGGCATTGACCGGCACGGATCAGCAGCCCAATCTCGTTTTTTTCGATATTCAACCGGATCAACAGGCCGAAGTCGCGACGCTCATTCGCGCCGAAGGCCTGCCGGTATTGCAACAGGTTCCGATTGTGACGATGCGTTTGGAAGAAATCAACGGCAGGAACGTCCGCAAGTTACAAGAAGATTCAACGACGGGAATTTCCCGTTGGGCTTTGCGCCGCGAATACCGCTCGTCGTATCGCGACAGCCTAAATGACAATGAGACGATCATCGCCGGAAAATTTCAAAAGCGCCTCGAACAGCCGCAAGATACCATTTATGTTTCATTGGAAAAAGATATTGCCGAAGAATTGAAGGCCAAAGTCGGCGATGAATTGGTGTTCGATGTGCAAGGCGTGCCGATGACGACGCGCCTCGGCAGTGTGCGCGCGGTCAATTGGCAGCGCATGATGCCGAGCTTCTACGTGCTTTTTCCGCAGGGGGTGTTGGAGAGCGCGCCGCAATTTCATGTGCTGGTGACGCGCGCCGCCTCGAACGAACAATCCGCGCGCTTGCAGCGGGCGATGGTGCAGCGTTTTCCCAATGTTTCCGGCATTGACCTCGCGCTGATTCTCAGCACGGTTGATGCGGTGTTGAACAAAGTGTCGTTCGTGATTCGTTTCATGGCCCTGTTCAGCATCATGACCGGCCTGCTGGTGCTCGCCGGCGCGGTGATTATGAGCCGCTATCAGCGGATTCAGGAAAGCGTGCTGTTGCGCACGCTCGGTGCCAACCGCCGGCAGGTGCTTCGCATTATGGCGGTGGAATATTTTTTCCTCGGCGGTTTCGCAGCGCTCACCGGCTTGCTGCTCGCGACCGCCGCGAGTTGGGCGCTGGCCGTGTTTGTGTTCGAAACCAGCTTTGCGCCGGCCTCATTACCGCTGTTAATCATCTTGATTCTGGTCATGGGGCTGACGATGTTGATCGGTTTATTGAACAGTCGCGGCATTATCGACCGCCCGCCGCTGGAAGTGCTGCGTGCGGAGGCGTAAGAAGCAAATGAAGTCAGACCTGGTCAAGATTTTTT
>CAYZFF010000395.1:0-4523 GCA_964477305.1 uncultured Cytophagia bacterium | reverse complement strand
CCCATTCTGTATTTTGATTTAAACAAAAGAACGTTGCACATTTGAAAGCGGAGAAAATAATGAATAAGAAAAAATTGATTCAAAAAATGGCCGTTCCGGCGGCGATCATTTTTGGGATTTCCATCATTGCACTCCTGTTACTCGATGGCATAATTGAGGGGCGGGTGTATAAACAGCACGTCGCCGCCTTGAATGCGTACCTCGCCGAGTTGACACAAAAAAATCAAGCCAGCCTCGCGGAAATCGCTGGAAAAATCAGCGCGGTTGCGACCGAAGACCTCAGTGCAAGCCGTGTGGTCGCCGATCTGCAATCCGAGTTTTTGCGCGAAAATCAAAAAATCGGTGAGTCGAAAAAATACCTTTGGATGGCGAACCCCAATGGCGAATTCATCTTCGGCGTCCCCGCGCCAGTCTTTGCAAAATTGAATGAAGGATTCGATCGCAACAAGGACATTATCAGTAAAGACGGCTATTACAAAGACCGCAATGATTTTTTAATGCAACTGGTGGATCGATACGATGATATTGATTTCTCCGGTCGGGCCCTGTCCGAGCAAGAGCGCTCTGGCTACTACTATGGCGGAAATGAGAGAATTGTCGATTGGCGTTTCTTTCGCGAGCCCAAAGAAGACTGGCAGTATGCGCGAGCGCGCACGCTGGTTTTGTCGGCGCCGGTCAGCAATGCCGCTGGCACAGTGACTGGAGTTCTATTTTTAAAAATCGATGATTCTGCTAACCACAAAATATATTTTACGCGAGAGCATGCCTTGCGTGAAAGTTTCTATCGTCAGGTCTATGAACCTATATTTGCAATATTTGCCGTGCTCTCAGGATTGTTTCTTTGGTTTCTGTTGCCCAGTTGGGTGTATATCGATGCTCAGTCGCGTGCAGTGAGCAACCCCGGCGTCTGGGCATTCATCTCACTCATCTCGCTGATTTTTGGCTTGGCGATTTATTTGATCACCCGGCCGGCGACGACGAAATCTTTGCAGTGCCCCAAATGCGAGAATCAGTTAAACGGCGGCGCGTTCTGCCCGCATTGCGGTTTCGATCTTTCCAGCACGTATTGCCCGCAATGCCAGTATCCGATCAAAGCGGAGTGGGCGTTCTGCCCCAACTGCCGGGCCGGGTTGGCGCAGCAAAAAAGTCATGAAGCGCTGCCGCAGTCGATTGCCTCGTCTCAACAGGAGGAAGAGTCGTAGTTGTAAAAGTTTTTATTTCGTTTCATCGAATAAGATCATACGATACCCCACGCCGGACTCCGTGAGAAACATTTGCGGTTGGCCGGGATCCAGCTCCAGTTTTTTGCGTAATTGTGTCATGTAAACACGCAGGTATTGGGTTTGCTCTACGTTGTGTGGGCCCCAGACTTCTTTTAAGATTTGGCGATGCGTCAATACTTTGCCGGCATGTTTGATGAACAGCAAGAGCAGGTCGTACTCGATGGCGGTGAATTTAACCGGCTGTTCGTTGACCTTGACCAGACGGTGCACGAAATCAACATAAAGGTGGCCGTTGCGAAATTCGGAGGATTCCGGCGCCGGTTGCGCATGCCGGGTGGCAACGCGGAGCCGCGCCAGTAGTTCGCCCATGCCGAAGGGTTTTGTCACATAATCATCCGCGCCGGCATCCAACGCCGCAATCTTATCTTGCTCGGCGTCCTGCACCGAGAGCACAATCACCGGCACGGCACTCCATTCACGAATTTTTTCCAGCACTTCAAGGCCGCTGAGATCCGGCAAGCCGAGATCGAGAATCACTGTATGCGGACGCGACATTGCAGCCTGAACGATGCCATCCTGTCCAGTCGCTGCCTCGACGACGCGATAACCGGCGGCCTCCAAACTCACGCGCAGAAAGCGGCGGATTTGCGCTTCGTCGTCAATGATCAAGATGACCGGTTGCAGCGTCATGGTTCAGCCTCTTCGATGATGCGCGGCGCGATTTCCACCGGCAAGCGAATGATGAACCGCGCGCCTTTGGTCAAACGGTTTTCCGCACTGATCGCGCCGCTGTGGGCTTCGACAAAGCCCTTCGCAATCGAAAGGCCGAGGCCGGTGCCGCCGGTTTGGGTTTTCGGCACGCGATAAAATTTATCGAAAATATGCTCGAGCGTTTCGGCAGGAAATCCCGCGCCCTCATCTTCGATGACGAAAGCCAATTGCTGATCGGCAACCGCCGTGCGAATGGTGATCGTCGTTCCAGCCGGCGTGTGTTGCGCTGCATTCAATAAAATATTCGCCAGCGCTTGCTCCATCAATACGAAATCCATGCGCACCAACGGCAATTCGGGGGCGAGCTGCAAATGAATTTTGTGATAAGACAGTTCCTTGGCCAGATTGCGCATCACGACGCTGACGAGATCATTTGCCTCGCACCATTCCAAATTTAATTTGAGCATGCCGGACTCCAGCCGCGTCATGTCGAGTAGATTTTTCACGAGCCGATTCAAACGCTGGCCGGCGCTGTAAATGTCACTCACCAGTAGCGTGCGTCTTTCCGGATTCTCAGCAGTGTGATTTTCCATTAAACTTGTCGACGCGCCGGTGATGGCAGCCAACGGCGTCCGCAATTCGTGCGAGATGGAATTGAGCAGCGTTTTATACAAGCGTTCCGACGCCGCCAGCACATGCGTTTGTTCGGCAGCCAAGCGCAATCTTTCGCGTTCGAGCGCCACGGCAATTTGATGCAAAAAAGTTTGCAGCAGGCCTTCCTGTTCCAGCGTGAATGGCCGCGATAACAGCGGGGCGATACCGATCACACCCACCACGGCGTCGCCGGTCAACAGCGGATAATAAACCGCTTCAGCAAAAGGCAGCGTGTTCGTGCCGCGACCGGCGGGCTGGCGATTTTGATAAACCCACAACGCGACACTCCATTCCTTCTCGGATTTGGGCGTAAATGTGCTGGCTGGATGCGGCGTCGTGGAAAGTTTGTCAGCCGTTTGCGGCAAGAAACAACCGACGCGGGCGTTGAAAGTCACCCCGATTTCATATTCTGCGGTGCGCATCATCTCATCAAGCGATTTCGCGCGGTTTAGTTCTTTCGCGAGGTTGTAAAGCGCGGTGGCCTGTTGCTCGCGTTGCCGCACGGTTAGTTCGCGTCCGCGAATGCGCGCCGTCAGTTCGCCGCCGACCAGCGCGATGATAAAATACATGCCGACCATCAAGGCATCGGCAAAAGAAGAAATGTGAAAAGTAAAAAGTGGGGGAATAAAGAAAAAATTCCAAACGAAGGCGCTGAGCGCCGCCGCGACAAAAATGGGGCCGCGTCCCACCAGTAATGCCAACACCGAAACCGTGAATAACAGAAACATGCCCACGGCGCGATAGTCGATAATGGCGGAAAGCAAAGTGCAAAAAACCGAAATTAATATTACCGCGCCACAAGCATAGAAATATTGTTGCAAATTAGATTGAAATAACGGCGCCTGACGCTTGGCGCGTTCTCCGGCGGAAGCGTCGCTTTGCACGACATAAATGTCGATACCACCACTGTCGGCAATGAGGCGATCGACGAGTGAGCCGCCGCGTAATGCTTCCCAAAACGATTTGGGCGGCGATTTGCCGACGATGATTTGCGTGACATTTTTTTGTTGAGCGAGGCGAATTAACGCCGCGGCCACCTCTTCGTCGACGGTGGTCACCAATTCTGCGCCCAATTCTCGCGCCAGCGCGATATTTTGCTTTAAGCGTTTCTCTTCGCTTTCAGTCAACGGTTGCGAAGTTTTTACATACGCCGCGATCCACGGCGCTTCCATCGTGGCGGCGATGCGTCGCGTCCAGCGAATAAGCTGCTCGGAATACGGGCTCGCGCCCACCGCCACCATCAAGCGCTCCTCGGTTTTCCACGGGCCGTCGATGCGATTGGCTTGCATGTATTCCTGCAAGTCCATGCCGACGCGTTCCGCAGTTTTGCGCAAAACGATTTCGCGCAGCGCGGTCAGATTGCCTTTGCGGAAAAAATTTTGTATCGCTGCGGCCGAACGCTCCGGTGCATAAACCTTGCCTTCAGATAAACGCTTGAGCAATTCTTCCGGCGGCAAATCGATCAGCTCGATTTCATCGGCGCGGTCCAAAATGCTGTCCGGAACGGTTTCATGCACCGTGACGCCGGTGATTTGCTGCACGGTGTCAATGAGGCTTTCGACATGCTGAACGTTGAGCGTGGTGAAAACATTGATGCCGTGATCAAGTAATTCCAGCACGTCCTGATAGCGTTTGCGATGACGCACGCCCTCGGCGTTGGTGTGCGCCAATTCGTCGACCAAAACGTATTCGGGTTTGAGCTTTAGGATAGCATCGATATCCATCTCTTGCAGTTCGACGCCGCGGTATGGAATTTTCATGCGCGGCACGACTTGCAAGCCTTGCAGCAACTCTTCGGTTTCAGTGCGGCCATGCGTCTCGACATATCCGACAATGACATTGACGCTGCGCGCTTTCAGCGCTTGCGCCGCTTGCAGCATCGCAAAGGTTTTTCCGACACCCGCTACCATGCCGAAAAATATTTTCAGCCTGCCG
>CAYZFF010000394.1:0-4555 GCA_964477305.1 uncultured Cytophagia bacterium | reverse complement strand
GTATTTGCCTTTCACTCTTCAATTTATTATACTGATCTACGAAACCCTCACATTAACCGTGGATAGAAGATAAAAACATTTATGCGTAAACGCCATCAACTCATTAAATTCGTTTGGCTGATTGGGATTGTGGTTACGACGACTGCCCATCCACAAACCAACGGCAGCCTTCCTACGCCGGAAGCTGTGCTCGGTTTTCGCATCGGCACGGAGAAAAAGCTGGCGGATTATCATCAGATGATCGATTATCTGCGTAAGTTGGATGCGGCATCGGATAAAATGCAACTGGAAAACCTTGGCAAAACTACCGAAGGCAACAACTTCATGATGGCGATTATTTCGTCGTCGACGAATTTGCGTCAACTCGAAGAGTGGAGAAAAATTCAAGCGCGGCTTGCTGATCCACGTGGTTTATCTGAAAGTGAAGCCACGAATCTTATTGCCCGAGGCAAAACTGTTGTACTGATCAATTGCAGCATTCATGCCAACGAGGTTGGCGCGGCACAGATGGCGCTCGAACTCGCGCATCATCTCGCGTCGAGCCACACGCCGGCGGTGCAGCAGATTCTCGACAATGTCATCACCTTACTGGTGCCGGCGCACAATCCCGACGGGCAGTTGCTGATCGTCGATTGGTATCGCAAAAATTTGGGCACGAAGCACGAGACCGCGTCGATGCCGTGGTTGTATCACAAATACGTGGGTCACGACAACAACCGTGATTGGTTTATGTTCACGCAGGCCGAGACGAGAATCACGGTCGAGAAGATTCACAATATTTATCATCCGCACATCACGCTTGATATGCATCAAATGGGCGAGAACGGCGCGCGGCTTTTCGTGCCGCCGTACATCGATCCGGTGGAACCGAATGTCGATCCGATCCTTGTTAGTTTGCTCAACACACTCGGCACTTATGTGCAAGCGACGCTCACGGCGCAGGGCAAACCCGGTGTGGTGTCGAATGCAATCTTCGATGCGTGGACGCCGGCGCGCGCGTATCCGCATTATCACGGCGGCCTGCGTTTTCTCTCCGAAGCGGCGAGCGCGGATTACGCCACGCCCGTGAATATTCCCGAAGAGAAATTGCGCGGCGATGATTTCTACGAAGCGCGCCGTTCATCGTGGAATTTTCCCAAGCCGTGGCCCGGTGGCAAGTGGACACTGCGCGATATTGTCGATTATGATTTCTCTGCCGCGATGGCGATTCTCGAACACGCGGCGCGCAATCGCGAGTTTTGGCTGAAAAGCATTTTGCAGGTGCAGCAAAACGCGGTGCAGTGGGACGGTAAACCAGCAGCGTATGTCATTCCCTCCAATCAGCGCGACACCGAAGGCTTGCGGGCGTTGCTCGAAATTATGCGGATTGGCATGGTTGAAACGTATCGCGCCAACGAAGATTTTATGGCCGACGGCGCACCGTTTCGCCAAGGCGATTGGATTATTCCGCTCAAGCAGCCGTACGGCCGTTTCGCGAAAGCAATGTTGGAAAGCCAGCACTATCCGGTGTTGCGCGATGATAGCGGCGCGTTGCGGCAGCCGTATGATGCTACGGCGCACACCTTGCCATTGTTTCTCGGCGTTGAGACGTTTGCGATTAATGCGTTGCCGAAATTATCCAATGAACCCGTCAAAACGCCAATTGAATTGACGGGAAAATTAACGGGAACCTCGGCAATTTTTGCGCTTGACCCGGCGAACACGGCGAGTTATCGCGCACTGAATCAGTTGCTGAAAAAAAATATTCCGGTTTATTGGACGCAGGCGCCGGTGCAAAACGGCACTCAAGAACTTCCCATCGGCACGATTCTCGTGGAGGCGAAAGGCCGCGAAACGACTTTGAAGGAAATTGCCCTCCAAAGCGGCGCAGATATGCAAGGCTTGCCGAACAAACCCTCCGGCGCGATGTATCGCTTGCAAGCCCCGCGCGTTGGCTTGTATAAAAGTTGGGTGGCGAATATGGATGAAGGATGGACGCGTTGGGTGTTGGAGCAATATGATTTCTCATTTAAAACTTTGACGGACGCCGACGTTCGCGCCGGCGAACTGCATGAAAAATTCGACGTGATTATTTTGCCCGATCAGCCGGCACAAAGCATCGAACGCGGCCACAACGCGGAGAATATGCCGTCGCCGTATGCTAACGGTCTGGGCGAAATCGGCATTCATCAACTCCGCGCGTTCGTTGAAAAAGGAAAAACTTTGGTGGCGTTGGATGCCGCGACCGAATTGCCGATTCGAAATTTTTGGATACAAATTCGCGACGTGACCGAAGGTTTGCCGGCGCAAAAATTCAACGCGCCCGGATCGATGTTGCGGGTGATTGCGGACACGAAGCATCCGCTTACTTACGGCGCTCGTCGCGAAGAAGCAATTTTTTTTAACAACAGTCCGGCGTTTCGACTCGATGAGGGCAAAGGCATTCTCACCTACCCGCGCAGCAACCTTTTGCTCTCCGGCTGGCTGGAGGGCGAAGAGTATTTGATCGGTCAACACGCGCTGGTTGAGGTGCCGGTCGGCGCCGGTCGGGTAATTCTTTTCGGTTTTCGCCCGCAATTTCGCGGACAGATACGAGCAACGTACAAGTTTTTATTTAATGCATTGTTTTACGCCGTGGCCAAAACAGTTAATGCCCCGTTCCAAAATTGAACGAGATGCTGTCCAATTTTGGGCACAGCGATACAGTTTTGTAATCACGCCGTGGTTTAAGTACGGTGATTTTTTATGGCATATATATTGTATTATAATGGCACGCTGCATTATTGGATGTGCGCATAGCGTCAAATTGTGTATTTTTCGTTTCCATGAATGCGTACTTTTTACGCATTTGTTGAAACTTTAGAATCATTTTTATACAGCGGTATTTTATAACAAATGATAGGGTAGCATTTGACGCGAGGATAGTTTTATTTCACCCTAACCATTGCTCTAAGGAGGGCAATTCATCATGCAATTGTTTACGAAATCACGGTTCACTTTTTTTGCCGCGTTGTTGAGTTTGGTGGCGGTCAATCAATTGTGGGCGCAAAAGAAAACGTTGACGCGAGTTTATGATCCCGTCATTGTTACCGCGGCAAAACTGCCGGCGTTGGCGAACGACACGATCAAAGTTTTTACGGCCTATCGTTACAATAACAATAACGGTAATTTTGAATTATCGCCTTTTCAAATTGACGAGGTGAATGATAAAGGGCAATTTTTACGGGAAAGCGATACGATTGCCGACACGAACGATCAAGTGGTTTTCATGCCCGGCGACACCGGCGATCGCGCGCCGACGGATAAATGGATCGATGGCAGCGCCGAGGCGCGTTTGGAGTTGGAAACAACGGACCCGCTGACGAATGAAAAAGGTTGGCTTTATCTTTTTCGCCGGGTGAAAAATCCGCCGAAAGTCACGCCGCATGTGCGCTATTCACGCGGCGCTGTCACCGCCGGCGCCGACACCGTTTATGCAACGAGTTATACCGAAGCGCATGATGCCAAAGGTTGGTTTACCGACACGCGAATTCCCGCGCCGTACGGCGATAATCAGGATATTATGGATCGCCAAAAAGTGCGCGTCAGCGGGCGTTATCAAATTTTCAGTGTCACGATCAATGAGGAAGCGAATGTCGGCTATCGCAGCATTCGCAGCGGCGGCGGCCCGGTGCGGGTGTTGCGCGAGCTGGGTATCAGCTTGATTTTTCTCGGCGCGGTTATTGACTCCACCGGCAGCTTCATCACACAGTATTTTCCCTACAGCTCGGTGTTCGGCGCGCAAAACGCCAAAATTCCGGAAGTCAGCGGCCTCACGATCAATGGCATTCGCCAATCGGTTGATTTTAACGAGCGCGCGAACGGCATGAAATTTTTCAATGCCTTTAACCAAAATGGCGTCACCCTTGATGGCACGGTAGACTCGCCGGTGAAAACCATCACCGATCCGCCGGATGGTTTGAACTGGTTTATGCGGACCGGCACGCCCGGCACGATGCTGACGCTGATGAACATTCCGGTGATTGGCACGAAACGCGAGCTTTATTATACCGATGATTCGCGCAACAATGCCGATGACACCGGCGATAAAAAGTCCTACGGCGACACCGGCATAAACGTAACGTCGACCGGTAACATCACCGGCTCGTTTAGTTTTGAATTTACCACTTACTTTTTGGACAAAAATCAAGCGGCAACGATTGGCGAGCAATTCAAGCAGCGGGCGCTGAAGCCGCTACTGGTGACGGCGGCGAAACAGACGCGCACGATTTCTGCAGTGCAGAGTGAGACGACGGCGCCGTTGGAATTCAAACTCTATGACGCGCAGCCGAATCCTTTTACGCCGCAATTGGGCCAGGTGCGCATTAGCTTCGGGCTTGGCGCGACGAATATTGCGCCGAGTTTGCGCATTTTCAATTTGCTCGGCCAGGAAGTGGCGCGTTTTGCCGGCGTCGATTTGCGCCGCAGTAACGTCGTTTTGTGGGATGGACGTGATCAACTTGGCCGCGCCGTTCCTGCCGGTGTTTACTTTTATCAATTGGAAGCGGGCCGCCAGCGGGCGGTGAAGAAGTTGATG
>CAYZFF010000393.1:0-4572 GCA_964477305.1 uncultured Cytophagia bacterium | reverse complement strand
TAGGCTTGCCATTCCCGCGCGCTTTTGGCGGGAATCCAGTTTTTAAAAGCGTGGATGCCCGATTAAAGCGTTCGGGCATGACGATCATTTGGATAAGTTATTTTAATCGGCATTCCTTAGCGGCAAGCGCAGTTCAATCTCCGTGAGTCAATTTTTTTAAACAATTTACATTACGGCTTTTGATTTAAACGCAGCTTCGCCAAAAGCTCGAGAATCATTTCCGCATCCTGCACGGGGTTCGTCGAGGCGCTCTGTTTTTCTTTATTGGAACGATCCACCAAACGCGTGGCGGCTTGACGCACGTTTTCGGGGAAACGCGCATCATCGACCATACGGCGAAGGGCCTCAATGTAAGTCGAGGCATAAAAGCCCGAACCAAAGCCGAGACCGAGCGTTGTCTGAATCACCATCCCGACGGCGCGACGCGCGCAAGTGCGAGCCCGGCCGATCTCGCCGCTGGCTAACGCCGTCCGCGCCTCGGCCATTTCCTCTTCGTAGGTTCGTGACATGCGCTCCAAGATACAAAAAAATGGCACGATTTACAAGGTTAATGTTATGATTTGATTGTGCGCATCGCGGATTTGCTGGCGAAGATCGCAAACAGCAGCAAGCTGATGTTTGAGTTGGAGCCGTGGACAAATTGCAAATCTGATTTTCAATTTGTCCAGATTCGATTCGACGTATTTTAGCAATACCGTCGTTAAATTCTGCTTACATTTTTGCAAGAGCCCTTCCTACCGCATCCTTTCACCTTTTCAAAATGAAAAGTCGATTTTCATTTTGGAGAAAAATGACCTGCTCTTTTCAATGGCATCTGTTTCTTCACGTTTTCAAGCGCAGGCCTCATTCCCTTTTAAATCATAAACTTACGACGCCTCAGTTTCTGTTGTTTACTTCTACAATAAAACTTTCCTGGCAATGGCATGTCGTTTGTGATGATAACAGCCAGAGATTTAGAATGAGCGGATAGTGTAAAAGCTCGTTAATACAGCGCGCTCGCCTTTGACGCGGGTTGCGAATTTTACCTCAATATTATTTTTAAGGAGTATTTGTTATGCGTACGTTTCGCATAGTGATCATGATGGGGTTGGTTCTGAGCATGGCTCTGTTGCTAGGATGCAGCGATGACAAGAATCCCGTGCAAAGTTCAACGACCACCGAAATTTCGGGCGCGATCACCTTCAATGGCACGTGGCCAGCCAAAGGCAACATTCAAGTTTCGTTGTGGACGAGTTGGCCGCCCGCCGGGCCGCCCGCAGCTTTTAGCGCGTCGCTCACACCGGGCGTGGCCTCGCAAACCTACAAAATTTCCAGCCTCAGCAAAGGCCCGTATGCCGTCATCACCGTCGGCTGGCGTGATCCGGCGGATCCCACCGGCGCCAAAGTAATTGGCGTTTATTCGGCAAACAACACACTCTCCGGCGTTGATTGCAAAGGTGATTTTACCGTGGCGCCGTTGCCGGTGGAAATTTCCGATAGCAATCCGAAAGCGACTAATGTCAATCTCGTCGCGAATCTTGATATCCTGCAACTGGGCGCCATTTCCGGCAAAGTGAATTTTGTCGGTGCGTGGCCCTCGACGGGCGAAGTGCAGGTTTCCTTATGGTCAACGTGGCCACCAGCAGGACCGCCGGCAGCAGCAAGCACGGCTTTTGTTCCCGTGACAACAACGCCACAATCAGTTTCTTATAAAATCCAATGCCTCACGCAAAAAACGTATCCCGTGCTCACCGTCGGCTGGCGTGATCCGGCCAACCCGGCCGCGGCGAAAGTGCTCGGCATCTACTGGTCGCAAGCCGACAGCCTCGCCGTTGATGGCAGTGGCCGGCCCATGACGGGCGCCAATCCGCTTCCGGTTCAAATTGCGGATGGCAAATTGAATTGGTCGAACGTCAATATTAAAGCGAATTTGAGTATCGTGCAGTAAAAAAGTGTTGGCCGGCTTGCCAATGCGTCGATTATTCAGCGTCTCAACAGAATCACCTAATTTTGAAACCACTATGAAGTCACTCGTAACAATTCGTCGTCTGGCCTTTCTGATGTTATGGCCGGCGCTGCTTTCCGCTCAACCCGAAGCAGTCGAGATTGAAAAAGAATCCGCCGGCGTTATTGCCGGCCAAGTTTATGACGCTGAAACCAAAGAGCCTCTCGGCGCGGTTAATGTGTTTCTCGATAGTTTGTACATCGGCGCGTCAACCTCGTCCGATGGTAAATTCGTTTTGCGCTACGTGCAACCTGGCACGTATCGGCTGGTGGCAAGCCGGCTCGGTTATGCGATGTACGATGAAAATGTCGTGATCGCCTCCGGTAAATTGCTCGCGCATTCCATCGCGCTGCATCCGACCGAAATTGACGGCGAAGCGGTAACGATTACGGCGACCCGGCGCGAGCAAACGGCGCAGATGGCTCCGGCGAGCGTGGTCATTCTCAACGCGCGTGATTTGCGGGAACGTTCAGTGGTGACGTTCGATCAGGCGCTGGAAATGGTGCCGGGCATTGCGGTGTATCGCGCCTCGGGCGTTTCTGTGCAGAGCTTGTCGATTCGCGGCAGTTCCGATGTTGCCGGCGGCGGTGTTGGTAATCGCGTGCTGTTGATGATCGACGGCCGGCCGGCGCTGAGTTCGGATTCCGGCGGCGCGTTGTGGAGTCTCGTGCCGACCAATTTTATCGATCATATCGAAGTCGTCAAAGGCGCCTTCTCCAGTTTATACGGCTCGACGGCGATGGGTGGCGTCATCAACGTCATCACCCGCAAGCCGGCGTATCGCTCACTGACCAGCGTCGACGTGGGGTTTGGTTTGTTCGACAAACCCGCGCCGGCGCTGCGTTATACCAATCAGGCGCCGCAGCAGAGCCAGATCGAATTGAGTCATTCCGGCAAATCCGGGCGCGTCAGTTATCTGTTCAATCTCAGCCGCAAACAATCTGATGGTCCCGCGGAAAACACGGCATACGAGCTTTATAATCTTTACGGCAAAACGCTGTTTGATTTGCGGCAGAATCGCAATCTCGAATTCAGTTTTGGTTTGGGTAGAGTCGATAATGATTATCCGCACACCTGGCTCTTTGATCAACGTTACGATCCGCCGTTGCAACCCTTCCGGGTGACGCCGGGTTATCGTGATGATCGGCAGCAGAAACGCAATTACAGCCTCGATTTGCATTATTGGGCCGTGCCCGGGCCGCGGCTCAAATATTCATCCCGCTTTTATTTTTATCGCAACGCGGCGCGTTCATTTTTCAACGAGCGTGAGGTGGATTTTACCTCGGTCGATAATCAACAACCATACGGCCTGCGCACGCGTGTCGAAGCAGATAAATTTGGCGCGCTCACACAGCTCGATTATTATTTGAGTGATCGCCATTATCTCATCAGCGGTTTCGATGCGCAGCTTGATCATGTGGATTCGGCGCCGGACACGGTGATGTACGGCAATCGCCGGGTGGATAATGCCGCGCTTTATTTGCAGGATGAATTCACGGTGACGCCGCAACTCACCGCGACTATGGGCCTGCGCTATGATTGGAATCACCTGGTCGGCGGCGTTTCTTACCGGCAACTCAGCCCCAAGCTGGCGTTGGTTTATCGTCCGGCAGCGCCGTTAGCGTTGCGGATTTTGGTGGGACAAGCTTTTCGTTCGCCGTCGATTGCGGAGCGTTTTTTTCAATGGGAGCCGGGCGGCAATACGCGCTTCAAACCCAATCCCGATTTACAACCGGAGCGCATGAATTTCTCGCTGGAAACCGGCCTGCGCTGGCGCTGGCGGGAAGTTGCCGAAATCGATCTCGCGTATTTTCATTATCGTTATCGCGACATGATTTATTGGGTGGACATTCAACAGGCTGAAGGCGCGAATCATCCGTATTTTCAAGTGCGCAATCTCAATCAAGCACGCACGCAAGGTTTCGAGAGCGATTTGCGCTTGCACTGGCAACGGCATTTGCACACGTCGTTTAGCTACACTTATTTAAATGCAGTCGATCAATCCCCCGGACGCAATAATGAGTTTTTAGCGTATCGGGCGCGCCATGCGTTTTCTTTTGCCGCCGACGCCAATATCAAGCGCCTGACGCTGAGTGTGCATGGCCAATACAAAAGCCGGCTCGATGAAGTCTTTCTCTATCCGCTCGATGTGCCCCAAGCATACTTCGTGGCCAATACGAAGGCGACGCTGCGTCTGGATGAACGTTTACAATTCTCTTTTGCCGTCAATAATATTTTGAATAAGCAATATGAAGAGTTGGAGCGTTATCGCATGCCGGGCCGGAACTGGATCGTGGGGACGCGGGTGCAGTTTTGAGGTAAGATAAATTTGTGGCAAAACCGCTCGCCGGAATGGCGCAACCGTCAAAGCGCATTTTCTCGCCGCGCACACATTAAATTTTACAATTTTTAACCGGCAAAGTAAAATTCGGAACGATTATTATTTTAAAATAATAATCGTTCTTATTACAATTTTAATAATGATTTAATTTTAACTTGACACAATTAAATTTTATTATTATCTTTCAGGCCAACGGAGGAGTTTTCAATTCATCATGAAAAAAATTGCGTCAGTTGATTTTCACCCT
>CAYZFF010000392.1:0-4575 GCA_964477305.1 uncultured Cytophagia bacterium | reverse complement strand
ATAAATACGTTTGCCAATAAACGGCACACCGGGAATATACATGAACGGCCAGAGCAACATGCCGAGCGGTAGATGCTGCGCGATCTTACGAAAGGCATAAAATCCCGCCAGCGCTTCGTGGCCGCCGTGACGGGGAATCATCACTTGCATTTCTTCGAGGCTTCGTTGTTGGTCGAGGCCGGGATAATCGCGTGAGATTTGTTCCCAATCGTTTACATCGCGAAAAATAAATTTGCCGCGCCAATCGAGAAAATCAACCGTAGTCACGCTGCGAATGCAGAGCGGGCACTGGCCGTCAAACAGCACGGCAAATTTTGTCAAACCGCGCGGCGCGGTTATTTGGTGTCGGAGCCACGCGCCGATTTTGGAGAAATTGAAAAACACCGGATACGCCAGCCACAAAAACTCGAAGAAGGTGCGCATCGTGATATACGTGCCGAGATGAAACGAAAAACTCACGAGCAAAAACCACGGCGCATAACGCGGCATGAACAGCGCGAGAATAAATCCGGTTTCAAAAATTAAGGTGAAATAAGAAAGTAAAATGCACAAGGTTTTGTGATTGGCCAACCACAAACCTTGTGGCGCGCCGAAGGTGAGGTAGTCGTTCATCAAATACCATTGCAGCGTCGTGCCATTTGCCCATTCCCAACCGGAGATTTTTAATTTGGCATATCCGGATAAAAAATATAATAGAATGATAATGACTTGAATGAAGCGTAACGGCCACGCCGCATACGGGCTGGCCGCTTCGGTTTTGGGGATGAATTGTTGCGCTGCATGATTTTCGCGCAATCGTTTCAACAAATGATCAACCGAGAGCCGCGCGCCGCTGGGCGATAAGCCAAGCACGATCATCGAAAACAACAACGGCGGATGCAGATGATGCACCCAGCCAAACGAAAACCATTGCGCCACCCAATACATATAAAGCCCGCTGGCCAGCAAGGCGAAAAAATTGGTTTTGAAGCCAATCAGCGCAAGAAAGACGAAAACCGCGAGCAAGCCATAAATGATGTCCAGCCACGGATGCGCCGGCGCGGGAATATTAAAAAGATTTAAAAAATAAATCGGGTGGTAAAGCTGCGGATCGACGTCGGCGTAGCGCAAGTGCCCGCGCGTCCACACCAAAACGTCGATGAGAATAATGGCGTAAACCCAAATACGATAAATCGCCAAACGGGTTAATGATTCCGGCGCGAACCAGTAATGATCCCAGACTTGCAGAGCCCGCTTAAAAATGTTGTTCTTCACAGCCTATTGACTCACCGTGTTGTCCATGTCATCTTGTATAAACGTATTAAAGAATATAGCAACAATCAAACGTTCGTGCAAATTAAAACTTTTTCTCTTGCTATTGCGGGCGTGAAATTTTATATTTGCCTTGCATTTTATGGATGGAAGGAACAAGGCAGGGATGAAGACAGCTCTCACCAACCGGTATTATCAAACGCTCGCGGGATTTTTGGATGGCCTCGTCTTGCGCAGCCACGCGCGCATCACCCGCCGTCACCAGCATCTTATTCAGCCACGGCTGGCTGCGTTTTCAAAAAGCCGCAATGACACTTTTTTGAACCTCTTTCCAGCGCCTCCGCCGATACCGCTCGACTATATTCGCGGTGAGGTGTGGGAGCGGCGCGCCGGTTTTTGGCGGCGTGATTTCACTTTTCCTTCTTGCCTCCCCACCGAATATGCGAATAACAATCATGTGATCGTTCAAACTTATGCGCCGGATCGCGCTTTGCATTTCCCCGCCGTGATTTCGCTGCACGGTTTAATGACATTGACGCTGTTTCCGTATCGTCCTTTTTTTCGCACTATTGTTGAAACCGGCGCTTCGGCTTATGCGGTCGAATTACCGTATCATCTCCGCCGCACGCCGCCGGGCGGTATTTCTGGCGAATTATTTTTTACAGCCGATTTTGAAATGAGTCTGGCCGCCATTCAGCAAACTGTCGCGGAGGTTCGACAATTGATTCATTACCTGCGTGAAGCCGGCGCGCCGACGATTGGCTTGCTCGGCTTCAGCCTCGGTGCGTGGATGAGCGCACTGGTGGCGAGTTGCGAGCCGGAAGTGGATTTTGCGCTTTTCGCCATACCGCCGTCAAACTTGAACAGCGTGCTTTGGCAAACCAAACTCGGTGAACCGTTGCGGCGGCAATTTGAAACTGCCGGTTGGAGCGCCAACGATACCGCGCCATTTTATCATCAGCTTGATCCCCAACAGTTGACATTATTAATTCCGCCGGAACGCCGTAAGGCTTTTGCCGCGAAGTTTGATCATTTCATTCCGTTTCAATACACCCAACAATTGCAACGGCAGTGGCAGCTTCCGGATTTACATGTTTATTCCACGGGACATATCGGCATGTTGTGGTCGCGAAAATTTTTGCGCGATGTTCGTTTGGCGGTGGCGCAGCAATTCCGGCTGGGGCGGCGTCGCGAAGCAGCGGTCACGGTGGTGACGGAAGAAGCGATTCAAGCCTTGCCGATCAATACGCCTCAGCAAACCTCAGCTACCGAACCACTGCCGCAATTCGTCTCAGGAAAATGATTTCTCTGCTTTTAGGCTGCAACCATCTTGTTGCGGCATCGTAAAAGGTTGCATAGTAATCGCCGCCTTGTTATTGCCGACGTAGGAGAGAAATTCCATGGACACAAAAATATTGCAACGCTTTCGCGAAAATCTTTTGCAACAACGGCAAAATCTTCGCGAGTGGTTGAACAACACTCCCGCCCAGAAAAAGCAAATACGGTTGGGGCCGGCTGATGAGCAGGCGGCTAAAGCCCATTTGCAGGTGATCGATACGGCATTGGTCAAAACGGAAAATCAGACGTTGGGGTTGTGCCGCGTGTGCAATGAGTATGTTGAGACCGATCGGTTGGAAATGGATTTCACGGCATGTGTTTGTATCGAACACTATTCTGCTGAGCAAAGACGGCAACTCGAATCCGAACTCGAGCTTTCCCATAAGTTACAGAAAGCTTTGTTGCCGCAAGCAGCGCCCAATATTCCGGGTTTCCAAATCCGCGCGTTCAGCCAACCCGCGGAAATAGTGGGCGGCGACTACTTTGATTTTTTCCGCTTTCGCGACCAAACGTCTGGGTTCGCGATTGCCGATGTGATGGGCAAAGGTTTGCCCGCGAGCATGTTAATGGCAAGCTTGCAAGCCTCGTTGCGCATTCTCGTGCCGGAAAATGATTCTCCGGCGGCAGTCGTTCAGCGGCTCAATAATCTTTTTTGTCACAATATTCAGTTGATCAAGTTCATCACGCTGTTTCTCGGCAGCTACGATCCGGCGACACGCGTGTTGAAATACTGCAATGCCGGACATAATCCCCCGTTGCTTTTTCGCTATGATGAACAACAGGCAAAACGGCTGCAATGGCTGCAGCCGACCGGAGCGGCGATTGGATTAGCTGAGAGTTTTACGTTCCGCATGGAATCGGTCGTTTTACAGCCCGGCGATGTTTTGGTGCTTTACACGGACGGCATTACCGAAGCCATGAATCCGGCGCGGGAGGAATTTGGGGAAAATCGTCTCGCGGAATTTGCGCAACAGCAAGCGACGCTGCATCCGCTGGATTTCATTAAAACGCTGCGGCTGGCGGTAAATGGTTTTGCAGGCGAGCAAGCTCTTCGTGATGATGTGACGATCATGGTGGGAAAAGTTGAGCGCTAACGGAATGAACAAACGCGGAATCGGAAAACTTATTCTCTTCCGCGTTTGTTCATGAATTGGTTTAATCCAAATAAACCCACAACAGTTTCAAGCTCTTCGCATCTAACCCTTGCGGATTGGGGATCAGATAAAGATCGTTGCTCACGTCTTTGATCAACACATCGCCATTGGCGAGCTTGCGTGGATGATCGGTGCGGCGCGTTAAAAAGCTGCGCCGCCCGGCCGCGGTGACGACTTGCCAGTGAAACAATTCGATCTCATCGCTGATTGCTTCAATGCCGGTGATGCGGGGCATGAAATTGCGTTGCGCAAGTTCTTCTTCAATCAAGTCGCGCGTGGTAGCATCGAGTTGTTGAAGATTTTCAATCAACTTCTGTTCGCGTCCTTTGTCGTCACGCAGGCTGATGAATTCAACCGGGTGCGTCCACGGAAAACAACATGCGATTTGGATGGGCGTTTCTTCCAGTTTATCAGGACTATTTTCTTGCCGCAAAACCAATCGGCCATCAGCGCGCCGATATAAATTCCAACTCGGTTTATGATCTCCCCGGCTGACGGGCAAAACAGCAACTGATTCAATAAAAGAATTTTTTTCAACAACAGCGGTCATATTTCCTCATAAAATTTTTGACAAGTTTTTAAGTATCATGAGTCGAGCAATTTGTTACTCCGAGCCAGCTGCCCAACCGCTAACCAGCAATCGAACTCACACCGCAATCAACGCATGCAATTCCGCCTGCGTGTGATGCAGTTTGGCATACACGCCATCCGGTTTCGCGAGCAGTTCCTCGTGCGTGCCCTGCTCGACGAGCTTTCCATCTTCCATAACGAACAGCCGATCAGCAATGCTCAACGTTGACAGACGGTGCGCGATCGCAAACGTCGTGCGTCC
>CAYZFF010000391.1:2181-4579 GCA_964477305.1 uncultured Cytophagia bacterium | reverse complement strand
TAGCAGCCCAAAGGCTGCACGGCGGTGCGCGTGCAACAACGGCTGCAAAAAGTGCAGGGATTCTCCGGCAAATTGCGGCCCTGCTGAAATATTTTCAACAAATCGGGATTGGCTAACAACGGCCGCGCTATGGCAATCAAGTCGCATTTGCCTTCGCGCAACGTGGCGTCGATGAGATCGCGTTGCTGAAAGCCGCCATTGGCGATGATGGGAATATTGACGGCTTGTTTGAATTGCTGCGCAAAACCGGCGTTGACGCCGGGTTCGAATTTCCAACCCATGCCGAAAATCGCGCGCGCCATGAACAGCGGCAAGAAATTAAAAATAGTCGCGCGCAAGTTGGCCTTGAAACTCAGATGCCGGGTGGCATTGGCGAAGAGTTTGTATCCATCCACGGGATAGGTGCCGGTATTGCCTTTGGGATTGGGAAAGCCAAAGCCGCTGTCAATGTGCAAATAATCGACGCCCAATTTCTCCAGCTCTTTGCCGTATTGCAGCGTTTGCGCCAAATCATTGCCAATGAAATAATGCCGCAACGGAAAGACGAGCGGCCATCTGACATTGAAGGGGAGATAGTTGAAATCTTTCGCGGACAAACGCACGCCCAAAAGAAAATCGTCGCCGATTTTTTTGCGCACCGCCGTAATGATGTCCCGCAAAAAACGAAAGCGTTTGTCTGCCGATCCGCCGTAAGCGTCTTTCCGTCTATTGGTGGCGGGATTTAAAAATTGTTGGATGATATAACCTTTCGACGCCGTAATTTCCAAGCCGTCACAACCAGCCTCGCGCACGCGTCTTGCGGCTTCCACAAAATTTTGCACTTCCTGTTCAATCTCGTCAACCGACATCGGTATAATGCGATTGCGATAACCGTAAACCAGATCAATGCCCGCGGAGGCCGACTTCGCATCCTCGGCCTCCGAAAACAAGCTCATGTGCGTATGCCCGCCGGGATCGCCGATTTGCATAATGTAGCGACAGCCGAACTTTTGCACTTCGCGGATGCCGTCGCGCAACGGTTTGATATATTTGTCGTCGCTGATGGCAGGATATTCCAGCGGTGACAACCGGCGCTTGTTGATACCGATGGTCGCGGAAATAATTCCGGCCACGCCGCCTTCGGCAAAACGTTTCTCGAAATTTTTCCACGCCGGCGAGACCGTGCCGTCGTAATACGACGTTCTTCCCCCGATTGAAGATCTGAGAACGCGATTTTTGAACGTCACGTTTTTAATCGTGAAAGGCTCAAACAACATCGGCGGCTCCTTGTGGCGGTGAGTGCAAAATTTGTGTCGAACAATTTCCGAGGATAATACGTTTCACGCGTGAAATCGGATTGTACTATTGACGGTGGGTGATATTTTTTTAAAATTTGCGCCCTCAGTTCGGCTCGAAGTGTCTTGCAAAATCCATGGCATCGTGCAGCACTCTCAAAATCTCGATTCCATCTTGTGAAGATGCTGGACGATAAAAAATGACGTGCCTACCGACATGAGAATGCCACGGGAAACCGGGAATGTCATAGCAGATGTGACCCGATAATTTCCCGTTAGCCAGATCACGCATTCGGGAACGCAGCAGATCAAGATATTCGATACGCTTTGCTCTTCCCCAATTCCGTTTGGTATAGCGACCGATATGTTTGAGATCCTCACGCGCCTTCGAGGTAATCCTAAATTTGCCCATTACGAACGAGTGTAACCTTCTTCTTCATCAAGCTCGGCGTTGATTTGATCAAGATCGAGATCGAATAATTCGCCCCGATCCGCCTGTTCAATGCCAATTGCAATGGCTTCGTTAAGGCGCTGGCGTTTGAGTTGATCCCGTTCGACGGCACGTAAGATAGCTTCGCGGACAAACTCATAAGCATTGGGGTACATGCCAGATGCCACTTTGTCCTTCACGATTTGTTCCAACTCGGGCGAAAGTTGTATTTCCATAGCAAGTTCCTTTCATATGATTGAATTAAATAAAATTAGCAAAATCGCGGGATATAATCAACCTGTAATTTTGCACATTCGCATCATCAAACCTCGGCTTCCACCAATTCTTCTCTCCGCCGTACCGGTGTGGTGCTCGCGTGTGACTGGTGAAACTCTTTCGAGAAATACGAATAAATCGCCGGAATCACATACAGCGTCAAGCCGCTCGCAAAAATCATCCCGCCGACCACCGCGATACCCATTGACACCCGGCTTTCGGCGCCGCCACCGAGGCCCAGCGCAATCGGCAGAATGCCGAGGATGGTGGAGAGACTCGTCATCAGAATCGGGCGAAAACGCGCCGACGCGGCACTTTGCACGGCTTCCATTACCGAGAGGCCAGTCTCTTTGCGTTGATTGGCAAACTCCACAATCAAAATGCCGTTTTTGGTCACGAGACCGATGAGCATGATCTG
>CAYZFF010000391.1:0-2081 GCA_964477305.1 uncultured Cytophagia bacterium | reverse complement strand
TTGGCGCGCGTCAATTGGCCGATGATTTGATATTGCTTGCCGTCTTTAATGAAATAGCCGTAGCGTGAGCCGCTCAACGTCAATTGGAGCGTTTGCGCGATGTCACTCACCGAAACGCCGAGCGTGCGGCTGCGCTCCCGGTCAATGCTAATCACCAGTTCGGGCTTATTGAATTTCAAATTCAAATCTGTCGTGCTAAAAGTCGGATGGTTGTTAGCGGCTTCCAGAAATTGCGGCAGCACGGCGCGCAGCTTTTCAAAATCCGGCGCTTGAATGACGTATTGCACCGGTAACGCGGAGCGCGCGCCGCCACCACCGACGCTAATGGTCTGCTCCTGGGTCACAAACGTGCGGGCCTCGGTCAGTTGTCGTACCGAAACGGACAGCGCATCAGCGATTTGCTGCTGCGTGCGGCTGCGTTGGTCCGGCGGCACCAGTGTGATTGTCGTTGAGCCGGAGTTGCTTCCGCTCGCGCCACCACCCCCGGCTGTATTGGCCATTACGGCCTCGGCCTCCGGCACTTCGTGTTTGACGAGATCGATCAGCGTATCCATGTATTTGTCCATGCGTTCAAACGAGGTGCCTTCCGGCGCGGTGGAAGACATGCGCAAACGGCCCCGATCTTCCAGCGGCGCCAGCTCTTGCGGCAAATTTTTGGAAAAGAGCCACATTAAACCGACGGAAAACAAAACCGCGACAAAACCGAGCCACCGCCGGCGCATGAAAGCCGCCAACGAGTTTTCATAGCTGTTGATTAGCGCGGCAAAAAAAGGCTCGGTTTTGCGGTAGAACCAGGAGTGCTGTGCATGCGCTTTGATCAAACGCGTGCTCAACATCGGCGTCAGCGTCAGCGCGATGAACGCGGAGATGGCCACCGAACCGCCGATGACGATGCCAAATTCTTTGAAGAGCCGGCCCGTCAAACCCTGCAAAAAAACGATGGGCATGAACACCGCGATCAGTGCCACCGTCGTCGAAATCACCGCAAAGAAAACTTCCTGCGAGCCTTTGAACCCGGCCTCAATGGGATCCATGCCGTCTTCAATTTTTGCAAAAATATTTTCCAACACCACAATGGCATCGTCCACGACCATGCCGATGGCGAGCACCAATCCCAACAGCGTTAACACGTTGATGGAAAAATTGGCAAGATACATGATGAAGAACGTGCCGATGAGCGAAGTCGGAATGGCGAACACGGGAATGATCGTCGTGCGCCAATCGCGCAAAAAGAGAAAGATGATCAGCACCACCAAGCCGAAGGCGGTGAGAATGGTTTCCTGCACTTCGCTGATGGAGGTGCGAATATATTTGGTGGTATCAAACGCCATCACCAGTTCAATGTCATCCGGCAATTCTTTATCGATCTGTTCGACGCGGCGATAAAATTCATCGGCGATTTTGATGTGATTGGAACCCGGTTGCGGCACCACCGCGACCGAGACGCGCGGCCCAGTTAGCCCTTTGGAGATCGAGCGTTCGTTTTCCGGGCCTAACTCGGCGCTGCCAATGTCGCGGAAGCGAATGATGCGGCCATCTTGTTCACGGATAATGAGATTGTTGAACTCTTCGGTTTTTTCCAAACGGCTCAAGGTGCGTACGGTCAGCTCGACATCGTTGCCTTCGATGCGGCCGGAGGGCAGCTCGATATTTTCGGAATTGAGCGCGTTGCGTACATCCAACGGGGTGATTTGATACGCGGCCAACTTGGCGGGATCCATCCACAAGCGCATCGAGTAACGCTTTTCACCGAAGATGCGCACTTCGCTCACGCCCGGAATGGTTTGCAGCCGTTCTTTGAAAATGTTGTTCGCAATCTCGGTGAGTTTCAGCAAGCTGCGCGAGCTGCTGCTGACGCTGATGATGACGATGGGGGAGGCGTCGGCATCGGCTTTGGACACCACCGGCGGATCGGCATCCGGCGGCAAATTGCCCACGGCGCCGGCAACTTTATCGCGCACGTCGTTCGCCGCGGTTTCCAAATCCACTTCCAACCCAAATTCAATCGTGATGTTGCTGCGGCCTTCGCGGCTGGTGGAATTAATTGCTTTAATGCCCGGCACGCTGCTGATCGCTTCTTC
>CAYZFF010000390.1:0-4607 GCA_964477305.1 uncultured Cytophagia bacterium | reverse complement strand
ATACGATCCACGTGTTTGATCGTCGAGAGGCGATGCGCGATGATGAGTGACGTGCGATGCGCCATCAAGCGCTCGACGGCTTCTTGAATGAGCAACTCGGTTTCGGTGTCAATACTCGAGGTCGCTTCGTCGAGAATGAGAATGGCCGGATCGTACGCCAGCGCGCGGGCAAAAGCCAACAGTTGTTTTTGCCCGACGGAAAGTGAATTGCCGCGCTCGATCACCGGCTCTTGAAATTTTCCGGGCAGGCGCTCGATGAAACGCAGCGCATTCACATCCGCTGCCGCTTGCCGAATGCGTTCGGAAGAGATGTCGGGATTGCCGAGGCTGATATTCTCTTCAATCGTACCCGCAAAAAGAAATACATCCTGCAACACCAGTCCGATTTGTTGGCGCAAATATCCCAACGGTAAATTTCGAATATCGTGGCCATCGAGAAAAATCTGGCCCTGCTGCGGCGTATAGAAATGGCAAAGCAAACTAATGATCGTGGTTTTTCCGGAGCCGGTCGCCCCCACAATGGCAATCTTCTCGCCCGCCTCAACTTCGAACGAGACATTCTTCAAAACCATTTCATCGTCGCGATAACCGAAGGTAATATTACGAAACTCGATGGCACCGCGCGCGCGAACCTGTTGCCTGTTGTCCGTTGCCGGTTGCTGGTGAGCCGTTGGTAATTTTCCATTGCCATCAGCCGCTTGCGCTTTGCCGTTTGCCACCGGCAAGTTTGCATACTTGCCAGTTGTACCGTCTTCGCCCTCGGCCCTTTGCTCCGTTGGTTCATCCAGCAATTTGAAAATGCGCTCCGCGCTGGCCATCGCCGTTTGCAAAATACCGTACTTCTCGGCCAGATCGCTGATCGGCCGCCAGAAACGATCCATGTATAAAATGAACGCAACCAGCTCGCCGAAAGTCAAACCGCTCGCAGCCGCTGGGTTGCCCAAACTTTCAAGCACCTTGCCGCCGCCGTACCAGATAATCAACGCCACGGACAGCGCAAAAATCCACTCCACCACCGGATAAAAAACGGCGTGATAGAAAATTGTGCGCTTATATGCCTCGAGATGGTCGCGATTGCGCTCCTCAAATTGCGCATAATTTTTGCGTTCGCGATTGAACAATTGCACAATCGCCATGCCGGTGATGTTTTCCTGCAAAAAAGCGTTGATCTTCGCCAATCGCAGCCGAATTTGCCGCTCGGCATCGCGGACTTTCAATTTGAAAATTTGTGTTGCAATGAACAGCAGCGGCACGACACTCAGCGTTACGAGGGTAAGCGGTACATTCATGCTGAACAACACGACGATGATCCCCAGCAGCGCGAAAATATCCCCGAAGATGGCGACGAGGCCGGATGAAAACATTTCATTCAGCGCCTGCACGTCGGAGGTTACGCGCGTCATCAAGCGCCCGACCTGATTGCGGTCGAAAAAGCGCAACGGCAAATATTGCAAGTGCGAAAAAATGCCGAGCCGCAAATCGTACATGGTGCGTTGCCCGATCCAGGCCATCAGGTACATGCGCGCGTAGTTGAAACCGAACTGCAGCAGCAAAACCCCGAGGTACAGCAGCGCAACGTGAGTCAAACCGGCAAATTTTTCGTCGACGGGTTTATCGCCGGTAATGTACTGGTCAATCCCGATTTTCGTTAAATAGGGGCCGGCAATATCGAGCACACTCGCGATAAACAACAACAATACGGCCACCGCCATGCGTTTCCAGTAGGGCCGGACGTAGTGCAACAGCCGCCGCATTAACGCGGCGTCGTAGGATTTGGTGAGTTTTTCTTCCTCATGCATGTTCATGTATGTAAAGAGTAAAATCTTTAACAGAAAAGCAATGATTTTTCATGCCAATAAAAAAGACCATGCAGATAATTTTGCATGGTCTTTCGGAAATGGCAAATTGTTGTTTTACGAAGATCGATTCAATTATTCATAACGTAACGACTCCACTGGATCAACCGAGGCGGCGCGGCGCGCGGGAAAATAGCCGGCCAGCAAGCCGATGCAGGCAAGTAAACTGGTGCAAACCAACATGATCGGCAGCGAGATCGTCGGCGTGCCGAGATAGGCCATCGCGCCGGAGTCGCTTTTCGGGATCAGATTCATCAGCGTGATGATGCCCCACGCCATCGCCAAGCCGGCGGCGCCGCCGCAAACACAAAGCAGCAGCGCTTCAAAAATGAATTGCGACAAAACATGCCGGCGGCGCGCGCCAATCGCCATTTTGACGCCAATCTCGCGCGTGCGATCTTTCACCGTCACATACATGATATTCGCCACCCCAACGCCGGCAATGACCAACGTCAGCGCGCCGACCGCGCCGAGAAAAATTTGAATGCCCAGAAAAACTTTGCGCGACTCTTTTTCATTCTCGACAAAATTCCAATTCGGCAGCGCGCGGGTATCTTCGGGATCGAATTTGTGGCGGCGCGCGAGAACCGCGGTGAGGTTTCTCATCATCTGTTCGGTTTGCAAAACATTTTTCGGACGCACGATGATGAAATCAATGTAGCGCGGGCCGTACAGCGCTTTGTACGTCGCCGCGGGAATCACCGCGCGGTTGACGTCCGGGCCGTTGCTCATGCTGGTTTGCAATTTTTTCTGCATCACGCCGACAACGGTAAACGGCAGGCCGTCGATTTCAATCTTCTTGCCGATGGCATCGGTTTCTTCGCCCATCAAGCGTTTTTTGATCTCCGGGCCGAGAAAAACCACACGGCGTTTTTCCTGCATGTCAAAATCATTTAAGAAACGGCTGCCGGGCTGCGGGTACATGCGACTCATGTCCTCGAACGTCGGCGCGACGCCGATGGCGTACGTTGTGGTTTTTTCTTTTTCATACTTGAGTGACGTGTTCCATTTGCCATAGTGCGGACTGATGAGGTCGATCTCCGGCACGCTGACGCGCAGCGCCTCCAGATCTTCGTCGGTGAAATTAATCGAACGTCCTTTCGCCAAGCCTTGATAAGCCCGCGAAGTTTCGCCGCCGTAAATGCGCACAACTTTATCGCCGGCATTCAACAGGCCGCTCACCAGACGATTCTTCAAACCTTCGCCGAACGCGAGCAACAGTACAATCGAGAGCGTGCCCCACGCCACCGCGACCATTGTCAAAATCGCGCGCGTGCGATGCGCTTTCATATCGCCCCAAAATTCAGCCAGTAGAATTTTCCACATGATTTAGTCCATTTATGATGTTTGCAAAAGTAAAAGGAACATGTCATGCTGGAAGCATCCTGTTTGTTATCGAGCACAGTGCATGATTGGAACAGGATTCCTCCGGAATGACATTCGCGCATGGGACTCGCACTGAATACAGCCCGAGCCGTGAGCACAATTTAAGTTCTCAAACACTCCACCGGATCCAAATTCGCGGCACGGCGGGCGGGGAAAAATCCGGCGAACAACGCAATCACCGCCAGTAGCGTCGTTGTCGCCAACGCCACGAGAGGAGAAATCACCGGCGTGCCGACAAATTCTTGAATCGGCAGCAGGCCGAGCAATTTCACCAGGGTATACGAAATCAGAAAACCTAACAGCGCCCCGATGGCGACGATGAAAATTGTCTCCGCGAAAAACTGCCACATGATATCGCGGCGATGCGCACCCACCGAGCGTTTGACGCCAATCTCGCGCGTGCGTTCGCGCACGACGACATACATGATGTTCGCGACGCCGATGCCGCCGACCGTCAACGTGAAGCTGCCGATGATGCCGAGAAAAATATTGAACGCCAAAAAGAAATAGAACAGCATTTTGTCAAATTCGGTTGTATCCCAAATTTGCAGCGCGTCTTTATCCGCCGGATCGAAACGATGCCGCCGGCCCAAAACTTCATACAACTGTTTTTTCGTGGCGTCGGCAAACAACGGGGAATCGTTTTGATAAATGAAATTGTTCAGCCGCGTCGCGCCAAAAACGCTGGCAAACGTCGAGGCCGGAATAAACACCCGATCTTGATCGCGCGAATTATAAGAAGAGTTTTGTGTTTTGTGCTGCAACACGCCGATTACTTGAAAGGGCACCTGGCTGATCATGACATATTTCCCGATCGGATTTTCCGCGCCGAGCAAACGTTTCGCCACCGAATCGCCGAGAAAAACCACGCGCCGGCGCTGCTGTTGATCGAGATCGTTGAGAAAGCGGCCGCCCGGCTGCGGAATGATGTTGCGAATATCGCTGTAAACCGGATACACGCCGGTGGTGGTGGGAATCTCGATTTTATCGCCGTATTTCGCCGGAAAACTGCCGTTCGAATACTCCGCGCTGATGGCTTTGATGCCGGGTATTTCACGAGCCAGTGCGCGCACGTCTTCCTCGCGGTAGCGCACGGGCCGGCCATCCGGCAGGCCTTGAAAAACTTTCGTCGTGCGTCCCGGAAAAACGATCACCACTTGATCGCCGATGCCGTGCATGTTCACGCGTGTTTGCCGCATAAAACCCGTGCCGAACGCCAGCAACACGATGACGGCCACCGTTCCCCACGTGATCCCGAAGATCGTCAAAAACGTCCGCAATTTTTGCGCGCGCAAATCGCGGCCAAATTCGAGGAGAGTGTTGAGGAGATTCATAAATTTAAAAGCTTTGAACACGGATTGCGCG
>CAYZFF010000389.1:0-4613 GCA_964477305.1 uncultured Cytophagia bacterium | reverse complement strand
TTTTTTGCCCAATTTGTCAGCGCGGGCTTCGCTGCACTTTCTGATTGGGAATTTGCCGCAGAATTTTAAGCATCGTTTTAATCGAAGCCCGCGCTTTTGCCGGCGGCCCCTTTGCCTCAATGCATGATTGGTATTCGGCGTGGGCGCGCTCGAACGCAATATAAATTCGTGAAGGCAAATCATCTTCCATAAATTCAAAACCATCCCAATAGGCGTTTTGCGCCAATTGCGCGGCATAAGCGAAATCGGCGCTCAGATATGCTGCCAAACTTCGCTTTAAGCCCGTTTCGGTTATGGCCATGTAATCCTCCCGGGTTAATTCCGGCAGGTTTTGCCGATAGTAATCAGCGACTTGCTTGAGAAGTGAGGCAGAGTCGGCGTGCAGCCGGTGATTTTGCGGCGAAAGCATGGCGATTAATTCGGCGTTGTTTTTTGTCGCCAATTCTTGCAAAGTGAATTTTTGCGGTGTTGCCGGCGCTGCCGGTTGAAAGTCCCGCCGCAACGTCATCAAATAAAATGCGAGATTCCAACGCATTCTTGGATCCAGCGCTTCGGAAAATGCAGGCATCGCCGTGCCTTCCACGCCAAAGGTAATGGCCTGATAAAATTGCCAAGGCGTGCAGACGTTCATGCGTTCGGGATTAGTAAAGTCGCGCGGTTTAGGATTCAAGGTGTCGGCAGAAGGGCCATCGCCGGTGCCGAGCACGCCGTGGCAGGGAACGCAATTCTCTTGAAACAAACTCTTGCCATAATCCAGGCTGAGCGTGCGTTGCGGCGCCACCAGCAGATTTTTTTCTTTGACTAAAATCGCGATCGTTTCGTCGCAGATTTTACGAATTTCCGGCAAAGCCTTTCGCGCGTCGATCAATCCGGCGAGCTTTTCCAGTTTGCTCAACGTTTGTTGTATCGCCGTGGTTGATTGATAGATTTTTATCGCCTGCTTGGCGAATCTTTGCATCTCGTCGTATTCGAGTGAATCGACGATTTGTCCGTTTTGTACGGCGCGATCATAATCCGTCGCGAGATATTGCAACAAAAAAACCACTCGCTGCGCCGTTTCTGCGGAATTGGCGGCCGAACCATGGTCTTGCTCGGTTGATTTACCACTTGCTGAAAAAACCTGCCGGTATGCGGTAGCGGCCCCGATGAGCAAAAAAAATCCGAAAAAGCAGAGAAGCCGAGCGCGTTTCATTATGCTGCGATCCTAAGTTGCTTGAAAGGTATGTCTCATTGTACCGAAGATTGACTGGACCGGCTATCCAGAAAACGCCTGCAAAAAATCGGAAGTTGATGAACCAAAAACGTTTTATCATCTCACGGTACATTTCAAACCAAAGGATTGCGTAACGGAAATTTTGACAAATGCTAAAGTTTTGTTATTTTACTTGCGGCCTTTATACCGTTCTCTCAGAAGCCCACGGCGCTTGTTACGCGCTTGTCGAAGAATGCGTTGAATAACGGAGAAAGTTAACCATGTCATTCGGCTGTCAATCCGAAGTGGGAAAAATCAGACGCCTGCTGTTGAAGCATCCGCGGCAGGCTTTCGTGGATGCAAAAAACATTAGCCGACAATGGGAGCAGCTCAATTACTTGCAGGCGCCGGATTTTGAGAAGGCGCTGCGCGAATATGATCATTTCGTCGAGCTGCTCAAACCACATGTGGAAACCATCGAGTGTTTGCCGGAACACGATGCCACCGGACTTGATTCCATTTACGTGCATGACCCGGCGTTGATCACGAGCCAAGGCGCAATTCTCTGCAACATGGGCAAAGCCGAACGCCGCGGTGAACCGGCGGCGATGGGTGAATTTTTTGCTAATTTGGGAGTGCCGATTCTGGGAGTGATTTCAGGCGCAGGAACTTTGGAAGGCGGCGATGTCGTTTGGATTGATGAACGCACGCTGGCCGTCGGGCGCGGTTATCGCACGAACGATGAGGGCATTCGCCAGTTGCGGCATCTTCTCAAAGATTTAGTTGATGAAATCGTGGTCGTGCCGTTGCCCCATTGGCGCGGGCCGGGCGATGTTTTACACTTGATGTCGCTTATCAGTCCCATTGATCACCACCTGGCATTGGTTTATTCGAGATTGCTGCCGGTGCCATTTCGCGAATGGTTGCTGGCGCGCGCGATTGCGTTACTTGAAGTTCCAGATGAAGAGTATGACAGCATGGGCTGCAACGTGCTGGCAATGGCGCCACGAAAATGTTTGATGCTCGCGGGAAATCCGCAGACGAAGGCGCTATTGATCAATGCAGGCGTTGAGGTGTGGGAATATGCCGGTGCAGAGATTTCTCTTAAAGGCGCTGGCGGGCCGACGTGTTTGACGCGGCCGATTTGGCGGGCATAAAATAAAACACCCGGAGAGTATCCGGGTGTTCATGAAATCAGCAAGAATTTATTCCGTCGCGTTCAGAAAACCGCAACAAGTCTCAATACTTCATCAACTGCAGCGCCGCGGTGATGATCTTGCGGTCGTCGATGAGGGTTTCCGCTTCGAGAATACGACTGAAGCCAATCGGCGTGTCGATGGAACACACACGTTGCGGCGGCGCATCCAGCAACTCAAAACATTCTTCCACAATGCGCGAAAGAATCTCGCCGCCGAAGCCGCCGGTTTTGTGATCTTCACTCGCCACCATCGCCCGGTTGGTTTTTGCAAGCGAGGCGCGCACGGTTTCCATATCCATCGGCACCAGTGAACGCAGATCGATCACTTCCGCGTCAATGCCTTCTTCGGCTGCGAGCTTGTCCGCCGCTTTCAATGCGAAGTGAATGGCATTGCCGTAGGTAACGATCGTCAGGTCTTTGCCGGGCCGGCGAATGCGCGCTTTGCCAATCGGCACAAAATGATCCGGGCCAGTTTGTACCGCCTGCGCTGAAGGCAGGTTGTAAAGATTTTTCGGCTCAAAGAAAATCGTGAGACCGCGCGAGCGCATCGCCGTGTGCATCAAGCCTGCGGCGTCGTCCGCAAACGCCGGCATGACAATGCGCAAGCCGGGGAAATTGGAGAACACGCCTTCGGCGCATTGCGAGTGATAAAGCCCGCCGCCGATGAAGCCGCCGCAGGCCATGCGCGCCACGAGGTTCGGCGCATACTGGCCGTTGGTGCGCCAATATTCATGCGTCGTCTCCACCATCTGCTCCATCGCCGGCCAAATGTAATCGGTAAATTGCGCGGCTTCAATCACCACCCAAATGTCTTTGTTGAAACGACAGAAGCCATTTGCGGTGCCGGCAATAAAATCTTCCGCCAACGGCGCATTGAACACACGGCCGCGGCCAAAGGCCTTTTGCATGCCTTCGGTCACATTGAAGACGCCGCCCTTGTCGCCGGTCGCCACATCCTGACCCCACAAGAACGTGTTGGGATTACGGCGAAACTCATCATGCAGCGCGCGATTAATCGCCTCGCGAAATTTTTCTTTCTTGCCTTCGGCCGGCGTCGGGGTTTCTTCCGTTTGATAAGGCTCGGGGATCACGAACTGATAAACCGACTTCGGGTCCGGCGCCGGCGCCGCTTCGGCCATGTGGGCCGACGCATCGACAAGCTTTTTATTCTCAGCTTCGATGGCAACCAGCTCGCTTTCGGCAATCAAATTTTCTTTTAAAATCATCGCGCGAAAACGGACGAGCGGATCTCGACCGCGCGCTTCGGTGATTTCTTCTTCGGAGCGATAGGATTCGTGCCGGTCGCTGTTGGAATGTGGGCCAATGCGAACACATTGCGCATGCACAATCGCCGGGCCGCTGCCGGTTTGCACGTAGGCCAACGCTTCGTCCATTGCGTTGCGGCAGTCAATCGGATCGGTGCCGTCGCAGCGCACGATGTGAATATATTTCAGGCCGACATAATTATCGACGACACACTCGTTGGCCGTCTGCTCGTGCAACGGCACACTAATGCCATATTTATTGTTTTGGATCACGAAAACAACCGGGAGACGTTCGCGGCTGGCGCCATTGAACGCCTCATAGACATACCCTTCTTGTGTCGAGGCTTCACCGAAGCTGGCATACGCGATCGCATCGGATTTATAGTATTTAATCGCGCGCGCGACGCCGACCGCATGCAGAGCATGGTTGGCGACGCAACTCGAGACATTTTGAATGCCAATGGCCGGCTTGGCAAAGTGATTGGACATGTGCCGGCCACCCGCGGCGATGTCATCACGGCGGGTGAGACCGTTGAGAAAAATCTCATCAATGGAGATTCCACCGGCCAGACACGTTAATTGATCGCGATAATATGGAAAGAGAAAATCTTTGTTGGCTCGAAAAGACAATCCCAGCGCCAGTTGAATACCCTCATGCCCGCCACAAGTGGCCAGATAACTCCAGCCTTTGGCTTGCTTGAAGAGCAACCACGCCTTGTCGTCAATGAGACGACTTGTATGCATTAGCTGATACCATTTTCGCGCGGTTTCCGGAGAGAGCCGAAAGGCTTCCTGCTCACGGGAATACGCTTGCATAACCGCAGCCACTATTGACCTCCTTAAAAATGATCGATTCGGGATAGAATCTGTTTATTACGGAATCTTGTGATGTCGAAGCTCACAAAATGAACGAACTATAAATATAAAACTTTTTGACTCCATTTGCAACGAGTTTTTT
>CAYZFF010000388.1:0-4622 GCA_964477305.1 uncultured Cytophagia bacterium | reverse complement strand
TACACTGTTACCTTAATTTGTCATGGCGAGCGGAGTCGAGCCACCCTTCGACTTCGCTCAGGGTGACAGACTAATAAAATATGGTAACGTGTACTTGTACTTCGAAAAAACTTTTCCTATTCCCAATCGAATCTGACTTTCTTTTTTCGCTGTCATCTGGTTTGTAAAAAACAAAACCTCGGCCCAGTCGACAACAAACGGCTCCAATCGAGTGGCGCGATTCCGCTTAAGTAAAATAACGCCCGAAATCATCTTATTGCTTGCAACCGCCGCGCCCGTTTGTCCGTATAAATCAACCTGTGCCGGCAACACAAAATTCGAGAACAACCACGATTTCATCATTTGTGCTGCAAAAATTGAAACCCGTACATCCAACACCGTTTTACGCAAGAAGAATTCGGCTTGATTTTCCCACCGCGCCCCGACAACTTGAAACGCATTTGCATCGTTTAAAATCCATATTTTTACCTCAATTCATTTAAGGAGACATTATGCGGAAGTATTATGTTTTACTTGGCGCGCTGCTCGGCATGCTCGCGTTCAGCGGTTTTCAAAAAAATGAATACCGCAACGTCAAGCAGTACACCATCGAGCAGTTCATGAACACCACGGCGATTGCGGGCAGTTCGCTGTCGCACGACGAGAAAACCATTTTGTTCTCGAGCAACAAAACCGGTATCTTCAACGCGTACACGGTTCCCGTCACCGGCGGCGAGGCGACGCCATTGACCGACTCCAAAGATAATGCCGTTTTTGCCATTTCATTTTTCCCGCACGATAAACGCATCCTGTATTCGAGCGACAAAGGCGGCAACGAGATCAATCACATTTATCTGCGCAGCGAAGACGGCACGGTGCGCGACCTCACGCCGGTCGACACTGCGAAAGCGCAATTCTATGGCTGGAGCTTCGACGACAAAAGCTTCTTCTACGGCTTCAATCAGCGCGATAAACGGTTCATGGACGTTTACGAAATGGATATTGCGACGTTCACGCCGACGCTGGTTTACCAGAATGATAAAGGCCTGAACTTTGGCGGCATCTCTCGCGACAAGCGCTATTTTGCTTTCTCGAAAAGCATCACCACCAACAATTCCGATCTGTATTTGTACGATCGCGAATCCAAAGAGCTAAAGCATTTATCGCCGCATCAGGGCGACGTGCAATATGCGCCGTCGAGTTTCAGCCCCGACTCCAAAAGCCTTTACTTCCTGACGGATGAGAACGGCGAATTCATGTTTCTGAAACGCTATGAAATCGCCACGGGCAAAGCCGAGAAGGTCGAAGCGACGAATTGGGATATTCAGTACGGCTATTTTTCGCGCACCGGAAAATACCGCGTCGTCGGCATTAACAACGACGCGAAAACCGAAATTAAGATTTACGACACGGCAACCAACAAACCGATTGCGCTGCCCAAACTGCCGAACGGCGAGATCACTTCGGTCAATATTTCCCGCAGCGAGAAGTTGATGACGTTTTATCTCAACGGTTCGCGCGCGCCGAATAATCTGTTCGTCTATGATCTGACGTCGAAAAAATACACCCAGCTTTCCAACACGATGAATCCGGAAATCGATCAAAATGATTTGGTGGACGCCAAAGTGGTGCGCTACAAATCGTTTGATGGGGTCGAAATTCCGTCGATTTATTACAAGCCGCAGCATATCAAGCCGGGAGAAAAAGCGCCGGCATTGGTTTGGGTGCACGGCGGCCCGGGCGGGCAATCCGGCGTCGGTTATTCCGCGCTCATTCAATATCTCGTCAATCACGGCTATGTCGTCATCGCCGTGAACAATCGCGGCAGTTCGGGATACGGCAAGACGTTTTTCAAAATGGACGATTTGAAGCACGGCGAAGAAGATCTGGCGGATTGCGTTGAAGCCAAAAAATTTCTGGCCGCTACCGGCTATGTTGATCCGAACAAAATCGGCATCATCGGCGGCAGCTACGGCGGCTATATGGTGCTGGCCGGTTTGGCGTTTCGTCCGGATGAATTTGCGGTTGGCGTCGATATTTTCGGCGTGGCGAATTGGGTGCGCACGTTGAAGAGCATTCCGCCCTGGTGGGAAGCATTTCGCGAGGCGCTGTACAAAGAAATGGGCAATCCCGCGACGGACGAAGAATATCTGCGCCGGATTTCGCCGCTGTATCATCCCGACAAAATCAAAAAGCCGCTGATCGTGCTGCAGGGCGCCAACGATCCGCGCGTGCTCAAAGTCGAATCCGATGAAATCGTCGAGGCCGTCAAGAAAAACGGCGTGCCGGTGGAGTACGTCGTTTTCCCGGACGAAGGCCACGGTTTTGTGAAGAAGGAAAACCAGATTAAGGGCTATAAAGCGATTTTGGATTTTGTGGATAAGTATCTCAAAGGCGCGGCGGCGTCTTTATAAAAAGAAACAATCTGTCATTCCGGAGGAATCTTTTTTGCTCACAGCAATTTTCTTGAATACAAAAAAGATTCTTTCAGAATGACATTTAGGATTATACTTTTCAATAATCGCTGAAAGGAAACGTTTCATGAAAAAGAAGGACAGCTCGCTCTTCACACTTTTTGCTTTTCTGCTCGTTGTGCCGGCCCTCGTCTTCGGCCAAATGAGCCTGGACGCGCTCAAGCCGCCGGCCGCGAAAATCAATCCGCATACCACGACACTGCACGGCGAAACGCTGGTCGATAATTATTTCTGGCTGCGCGAGAAAACCAATCCGGAAGTGATTTCGTATCTTGAAGCTGAAAACAAATACACCGAAACGCTCTCCAAACCGTTCGTTGGTTTGCAGGATAAAATTTACAACGAGATTCTTGGCCGCATCAAACAAACCGATTTAAGCGTGCCGTACAAGCTCGGCGCGTATTCGTATTACACGCGCACCGAAGAAGGCAAGCAATATTCGATTTATTGCCGCAAGCCTGAGGGTGTGAACGCTGCCGAACAAATCGTGCTGGATTTAAACGAACTGGCGAAGGGCCACAAATTTTTAGGGCTGGGGCTTTATCAAGTGAGCGACGACGGCAATCTGCTCGCCTATTCGCTCGACACGACGGGATTCCGACAATACCAATTGCAGTTCAAAGATTTGCGCACGGGCCAAACGCTTCCCGACAGCATCGGGCAGGTCAACTCCGCGGTTTGGGCGGCGGACAACAAAACGCTTTTCTATATCAAAGAAGATCACGCGAAGCGGTCCTATCGGCTCTTTCGGCACGGGTTAGGCGGCAAAAATGATCCGCTTTTGTTCGAGGAAAAAGACGAGTTGTACAGCATTTACACTTATCGTTCGAGCGACAAGAAATATATTTTTCTCGCGAGCGGCAGTTCCGAAACCAGCGAGATGCAATATCTGCGCAGCGACCAGCCGGAAGGCGCGTTCAAAATTCTGGCGGCGCGCGAGTTCGATCACGAGTATGACGTCGATCATCGCGACAAGCTGTTTTACATTCGCACCAACAAAAACGCCAAGAACTATCGACTCGTCACCGCGCCGGACAGCGATCCACGTCCCGAAAATTGGAAGGAGTTTCGGCCGCATCGCGCCAATATAAAAATAGAAGGCACCGATCTTTTCAAAAATCATCTCGTGCTCATCGAGCGCGACAACGGTTTGCTGAAATTGCGCGTGCATGATTTCCGCACCGGCAAAACCCAGGATATAAATTTTCCCGAACCGGTGTACTCGGCTTTTTCCAGCACCAATCCGGAATTTGACACGAAAGTTTTTCGCTACAGCTATCAATCGTTCGTGACGCCCAGCTCGATCTTTGATTATGACATGGAAACCGGCAAGAGCACGCTGTTGAAGCAAACCGAAGTGCTGGGCGGTTACGATCCGAAGCTTTATCAATCCGAGCGCATTTACGCGAAAGCTGCTGATGGAACGCTGGTGCCGATTTCGCTCGTGTACAAAAAAGGAACGAAACGCAACGGCGCGAATCCGCTGCTGCTGTACGGTTACGGCTCGTACGGCGCTTCCAGTTCGGTAACGTTTTCGATTCCGCGGTTGAGCTTGTTGGATCGCGGCGTGGTGTATGCCATCGGCCATATTCGCGGCGGCGGCGATCTCGGCGAGACGTGGCATGATGACGGCAAGATGATGAAGAAGAAAAACACGTTTACCGATTTCATCGCCTGCGCCGAGCATCTCATTCGCGAGAAATATACTTCGCAAGAGCATTTGGCCATTCAAGGCGGCAGCGCCGGCGGCTTGTTGATCGGTGCAACAGTGAATATGCGGCCCGATCTTTTTAAAGCGGCACATCTTGCCGTGCCGTTTGTGGATGTGATCAACACGATGCTCGATGAGTCGCTGCCGCTGACGGTGGGCGAATTTTTGGAATGGGGCAATCCCCAGAAAAAAGAGGAGTACGAGTATCTCAAAACGTATTGCCCGTACACCAACATCGCGGCGAAAACTTATCCAAACATGTTAGTGACGACGTCACTGAACGACAGCCAGGTGATGTATTGGGAGCCGGCGAAGTACGTGGCCAAGATGCGCGCGACGCGCACCGATCACAATCTGCTGCTGCTCAAAACCAACATGGGCGCGGGCCACGGCGGCGCTTCCGGCCGCTACGATGCGTTCAAAGAGCAGGCGTTTATTTTTGCGTTTATTTTGAACCA
>CAYZFF010000387.1:0-4652 GCA_964477305.1 uncultured Cytophagia bacterium | reverse complement strand
CCATGAACGTTCACGACAAATACAAACCGCTCACTTTTTGGGAGAACACCTATCTCCCGCGCATTTGGGATGGGTTGAAAATCACGACGCACCATTTCTTCCGCAATCTGTGGCACTTCACGCTGGCAAGCCTCGGTGTGAAAAGAGAATGGAAGGGCGCGGTCACGTTTCAATATCCCGATGTGCGGCGTTTATTTCACCCGCGCTTGCGCACGATGCACCGTTTGACGAAGCGCGAAGACGGCACGCCGCGCTGCGTCGCCTGCATGATGTGTGAAACCGTTTGCCCCGCGAAATGCATTTATATCGTCGCCGGCCAGCGTCCCGAAAAAGAGATCGAGAAAGTCCCGGTGAAATTCGACATTGATCTCGGCATGTGCGTGTTCTGCGGCTATTGCGTCGAAGCATGCCCGGAGGACGCCATTCGCATGGACACCGGCATCATCGAAATGGCGTCGTACTCGCGGCAGAATTTAATTTTGGACAAAGAGCGCCTGTTGAGCCACGTACCGCATCCGGAGTATTACACCATGCGGAAAGATTTGGAATTAGCCGCGACGGCAATGCCTTTACGCGCCGCAACCGAAGCCGAAGTTGGCGCGCATTAACGAATACGCGCTGCGCATGCACAAAATATTTGTCAACGCTTTCCTTCTTTTCGGTTTGACGTGCTGCTCTCATCAGAATAAAAACTACCTCGCGGCTGCTTGGCCGGAGGCGGATCAACTCTTTCGGCAGGATGCGAGTTGGGTTGGAGCCGATGATGCTTATTCCGTCGCGCTGGGCGGCAATCGCACACTCTGGCTTTTCGCAGATACTTTTATTGACACCACTCGCCAGCACAACCGTAAAGCCGCGGAGCTTATCCGCAACAGTATTGCTATCCAAATCGGCGACAATCCAGCATCAGCACAGATTGCTTTTTTCTGGAGAAAGAATAGTTCCGGGCAACCGGCAGCGTTTTTTTCTGAACAAAACAACGCGTGGTTTTGGCCCGGTCACGGCATTCGCCTCCAAGATCGTTTGATAATTTTTTTAATGCGTGTTCGCGACACGACAACCGGACTGGGGTTTGAAGTATATGGCTGGGACGCGGTGCTCATTCCCAATCCTGAGGATTCTCCGGCGAATTGGAAGTTGGAATGGTTAGATTCTCCGGCCAATGCTTACCAAATCATCGTTGGCTCGGCCAGCATTCTGCAAAATGATGCCCATGTTTATGCTTTCGGATCGGGTGAAAATGTGCCGAATCATCCGGTTTTTCTCACGCGCTGGCCGGCACATGAGTTTGCAAATGGCGAGCTTGCCGGCATTGAATGGTGGGAGACCGCACGCAGCGCCTGGGTGCGGCAGGCAGATTTAAAAAACTTTCCCTTGCCGATTTTTAATAATGGCCAAACCGAATTTACCGTGCATTTTGATCGATGGCTGAACCGCTACTTCTGTATACAAACACTCGAGTTTGGAGCCGCCAATATTTATTATCGTCTCGCCGACCAAATAACCGGCGCATGGTGCGAGCCGCTTAAATTGTACGAGCCGCCGGAAAAAGGCCATCCGCATATTTTGATTTATGCCGCGAAAGCGCATCCGCAACTCACAGGCGCGGATTTGGTGCTCACCTACGCAACCAATTCGACCGAGTTTTCGGAGTTACTCAGTGATTTATCAATTTATTTCCCGCGTTTCGTTCGAGTAAAACGTGGAAGCGCAGAAAGTAAAATTTGAGCACGGTCTCCGAATCGAATTAAATGATCGGATAAATCCGATCGTGGGCTTTAAAACTGTACCTGCCATCTCAAAATAGGAAAATGACTATGAATTTAGAGCAAGCACGAATCGCCAGACAATTGCTTAACCGGCAGAGCCTGGGCGTACTTTCCACGCATTCGGCAGATGTTGCCGGATATCCATTTGGCTCGATAACGCCGTATATTCTCAATTATGACGGCGAGCCAATCATGCTCATTAGCGACATCGCGCAACACACACGCAATATCAAACAGAATCCCAAAGTGTCGCTGATTGTCTTTGAGCAAAATGCCGCCGACCCACAGGCCAGCGGACGGCTCACCTGGATAGGTGACGCCGAGCGACTCGACCCCATAGAAGAGGCCATACGGCAGCGTTATCTGCGCTATTTCCCTTCCGCCGAATCATATTTTGCGACGCACGATTTCGCCTTCTATACCATTCGGTTGCGCCGAGCACGCTTCATCGGCGGCTTTGGCCAGATTTTTTGGATTGAACCCGAAGCCCTGCTGGCGCCGAATCCTTTTCGCGAGACTGAACCCAGAATAATTGAACACATGAATCAAGACCATCAGCAAGCATTATTGCATTATTGTAAAGTTTTAAAAAATACTACTGTTGCCGCAGTCACGATGACCGGAATCGATAGCGAAGGTTTCGATCTGTTGGCCGATGGCCGGAAATTGCGTATTGATTTCGAGTCGCCGATTAGCACGATGGAAGAAGCCCGCGCCGCGTTAGTGCGATTGGCGCGGCAATAGTTTTGGCATTCGAGGAAAACATTTTGCAACGCATTGCCTTTCAGGGCGAAGCTGGCGCCTACAGCGAACGCGCGGTGAAAGAATTTTTTCGCGCGCAATCGATCACAGCGATTCCCTGCCGCACGTTTGGCGAAACCTTCGCTGCCGTCCATGATGACAAGGTGCGGGCGGCGGTGGTTCCGATTGAAAATTCACTCGCCGGCAGCGTGCATCAAAATTATGATTTGTTGCTGAAGCACGAGTTGCACATTACCGGCGAAATCTTTTTGCGCATCAGCCATCAACTGATGGCATTGCCCGCGACGAAGTGGGAGCAAGTGCGGCGCGTCTATTCGCATCCGCAAGCCTTGGAGCAATGCCGTGAGTTTTTGGAGAAATGGCCCGCCATCGATGTCGTACCGGCTTATGATACTGCGGGCAGCGCCAAGATGCTGGTCGAAAAGCAATGGCACGACGCCGCCGCGATTGCCAGCGAATGGGCAGCAGAGCAATATGGCCTCAATATTTTGCATCGCGGAATAGAGAGCAATCAAAAAAATTACACGCGTTTTCTCATTCTCGAAAAGCGGCCGAGTATGCCGGCAGATGACGGCAAAACCTCCATTGTTTTTTCAGTATCTCACACCCCCGGATCTTTGTTCAAAGCACTGGCAATTTTCGCGCTGCGCGATATCAATTTGCTCAAAATTGAATCGCGGCCTTTGCACGGCAGTCCGTGGGAGTATGTGTTTTACCTCGATTTTGCGGGAACGCCAAGTTTGAGCCATTGCGCAAAAGCGCTTGAGCATCTCGGTGAGATTGCCACATTCTGGCGAGTTTTGGGTGCATACAAAATGGGTGAAGTGATTGAGTAATCTCCAGATGGTGCCAGACTATTTGAGAAATAGATTTTGCTTGCGAACACTTGCTATTCGTTTGAAAATGTTTTATATTGTTGCTTTACTGTCACGGCAAAAATCGGCTTAACATAAATTATTAAGGAGGAGGAAATGGGCAGAGCGATGCAACCGCTTCTATCCAAAGAAACCCGCTTCTTAGACGAAGGGCGTTATGGCGATAATGTCATTGTTACGAGTGTTGACAAGCTTCTCAATCTCGCCCGCCTCAATTCCATCTGGCCGATGACCTTCGGCCTCGCTTGCTGCGCCATCGAAATGATGGCCGTTGGCGCTTCCAAATATGACATCGACCGTTTCGGGTCGGGCGTATTTCGTCCGAGCCCCCGCCAAACTGATTTGATGATTGTCGCCGGAACGGTGACGATCAAAATGGCCGAGCGTGTCAAGCGTTTGTATGAGCAAATGCCGGAGCCGAAATACGTGCTGTCGATGGGCAGTTGTGCCACCTGCGGCGGCCCGTATTGGAAGCACGGTTATCACGTCTTGAAAGGCGTCGATCAAATCGTGCCCGTCGATGTTTATGTCCCCGGCTGCCCGCCGCGTCCCGAAGCCCTGCTGGATGGCCTGCTGAAATTGCAAGAAAAAATGCGCCGCGAGAGTTTGCTGCGCCGTAAATTCGAGGAGAAAGTTGCGTAGTTCGTAGTAGCTCCTTCAGGAGCAAACGTCTGCGCCTAAAGGCACAACTACGAAATTTATAAGAGAACTTTATTAATATGACCCCAGACCTCATTGCCGAAAAACTCAAAACCCAGTTTGGCGACAAGATTTTGGAATTTGCCAAAGACGCGATCAATCCCGTTGCCAAAGTTGCGCCCGAAGCCGTGTTTGATATCTGCAAATTTTTAAAAAACGATGCCGAGCTGTATTTCGACATGTGCCACAATCTTTCCGGCTATGATCTCGGCGCTGGAAAGAATCTCGCCGTCATTTATCACCTCTTTTCGTTCAAACATCACCATTGGTTTGCGATTAAAACCGAAGTCCCTCGCGACGGCGCACACCTTCCGTCCGTTGCATCGTTGTGGCGTACGGCGGATTGGCATGAACGTGAAGCGTTTGATCTGTACGGCATCCATTTCGACGGCCATCCTGATCATCGCCGCATTCTGTGTCCGGAGGATTGGGAAGGCTGGCCGCTGCGCAAAGATTATGTTGTGCAAGAGTTTTATCACGGCATCCGCGTGCCTTATAAAGAAGATTGGAACAGTTTCGACACGTTGGCCGCCAATCCCGAGCGCGG
>CAYZFF010000386.1:0-4653 GCA_964477305.1 uncultured Cytophagia bacterium | reverse complement strand
GGGCGTGGATCTTGCATGGGCGGTTATCGCCCGGCACCGGTCACGCCCATTTTTTCTATCGAAAACCGGTTGCATTTTTCCTAGACATTTTATATTTTTAAATGCAAAAGATACGCCAATTCGACTGGTGGTAATTTGAGGAGATCAATTATGAACGCGCAGGATATCAAAATTGTTCGTATCGAAAAACCCGAAACCATGAATTTTATTCTCGGGCAGGCGCATTTCATTAAAACTGTGGAAGACATTCATGAAACTTTGATTGGCGCGGTGCCGGGGATAAAATTTGGCGTCGCCTTTTGCGAGGCCAGTGGCCCGCGGCTCGTGCGTTGGAGCGGCACCGATCAAGAATGTGTCGAATTGGCCAAGAAGAATGCTCAGGCTATCGGCGCCGGCCACAGCTTCATTATTTTTCTCGGCAATGTATTTCCGATTAATGTTCTCAACGCGGTGCAAAACGTCCCGGAAGTTTGTCGGGTTTATTGCGCCACCGCCAACCCCGTGGAGGTTCTGCTCGCTGAAACCGCGCAGGGCCGCGGCATCATCGGCGTAATCGACGGCGGCAGCCCGCTTGGCATCGAAGGCGAAAAAGAAATCGCCGAACGCAAAGCCATGTTGCGGAAGTTTGGCTACAAAATGTAAACACGCCACCTATTCAATTTTACAGTTTTTCTTTTTTATTCTGATGCCTGAGCTTCCCGAAGTCGAAACCATTCGTCGTGGGTTGGAGCGCGTCCTGATCGGCCAGACCATCCGCCACGTTAAAATTCGTGAAACGCGTTTTCGCCAGCCCATAAATGCGGCACGTTTAAAAAGGCTGATTGCCGGCCAGCAAGTTGCAGCGCTGCATCGGCGCGCCAAGTATCTTTTGTGTGAATTGAAAAATCGCGCCCATCTCGTGATTCATCTCGGCATGAGCGGGCGGCTGCTCTATTGCAAAAGAAGTATGCCCTTGCAAAAACACGATCACATTCAATTTAGTTTCACCAACGGCCACGAACTACGTTTCTACGATCCCCGCCGTTTTGGAATGGTTGACGCCGTTCTGCCCGGAGGGCTGTCCGATTATTTTCATTTTCGCAGTCTTGGCCCCGAGCCGTTATCGCGGCAATTCACTGCGGCTTATTTGTCGCAGCGTGCGAAAAAGCTTGCGCGCCCGGTTAAAAATTTTTTGATGGACGGCGCCGTGGTGGTTGGCGTCGGCAATATTTACGCGAGCGAATCTTTGTTTCGCGCCGGCATTCCTCCCCAAAAAGCGAGCGGCAAGCTTAGTTCATCCGAATGGGAAAAATTAGTGCGGGCCGTTCGCACGACGCTCAAGCGCGCCATTAAAAGAGGCGGTACCACCTTCAACGATTTTCACCATAGCGACGGTGGAATGGGATATTTTCAGCAAGAGTTGATGGTGTATGATCGCGCCGGCGAACCATGCCGTGCATGCGATCGTAAAATTCGCCGTATTGTGCAGGCCGGCCGCAGCAGTTTCTATTGCCCGCGTTGCCAGAAGGATTAATATTCCGAAGTGCTTTAGGTAAAAAAATCATTGCGTCAAAATACCGTCCGACATAAAAGCCGTAATAATTCGAAAATATTGCCAGATTATTTTGGCATAACAGTTATTGCATTTTTTCAACACGCATAAAAGCCTCGTCACATTTCATCCCGCTGTCGTCTTTGCTTGCCGCAAATCCCTGTTGATGAATGTATAAATATTGATTGGACAGCCTTAATTTAATAATGATAGGAGATCAGGGCATGACCCGTCAATTGGTATCTTTAATTGGAATTTTGTTTTTAACGAGCTGTGCCGGTTCACGGCAAACTGCGGAAAATCCCGCATTGCAGCCCTGGGTGGGAACATGGCAGGGGATGGCCTTACAAGAGAGTCACGACGATCAACCGCGGCAATGGACGCTGATTCTAACGCAAAAAAAAGGAAAATTGCGCGGCGTGATGAGCGATGATATCGGCGAGATGCGCCGCAAAAGATTGGAAGAAGTGAAATTGGTGGACGATGAATTGCATTTCAAAGTTTTTTATGAAACGACGCGCGGCTTGCATATGCATTGCGAGCATCGCGTAAAATTGCAGGATGACACCATCCTCAGTATTTTTACCGGTAGCGAAGGCGGTCGCGCGCTGGCCGGAAAATGGGAAGCGCGACGCATGGTGCTTGCCCCGGCTCCAACTTCGCAAAAACCAGAATAACCTTTCCACTCCCGCGATTCAAATCCGAATTTCCACCAGCCCCGTTCAAGAAGCTTTGCTACGAAAATTTAAATTTTTGCGCTGTAAAAAAAGTGGCGTGCGAAACGCCGGCAAACCACGCCGAAAGTCTCGCACGCCTTGGTCAGGGGGGATAGCTACACCCTCCTGACATTTCAAAACTTGAAAAATATAGTCAGGGCGCCAATCGTATTGGCGTCACGGCCGGAGGCTTGATAATTTTCAATCTTCACATTGGGAATGATGTTGACGTTTTTCTCCGGCGCAAAATCCAGCCCGGCGATGATGAGAGTGTTGCCGTCGTCAGCCAAATCGGTATTGGGATCGTAGACGTCATAGCGCGCCAGCAACTTGACTTTCTCCGCCGCTTTCACGGCGCCGAACACGGAAAAACCGCTTTCAGTTTTATCTACGTTATTCGCCAGCGCCTTATTGCTTTTCTTTTGGAAAGCTTCTACACCTCCGTGAAAATTTGGCTTCTGCAAGCCGGCAAAAACCGCAACGGTGTTTTTGCTTTTGCCGTCGAGTCCGCCCTCATAGTCGTAATAAGGCACAATGAAATACGAACTCTGAATTTTAATCGGGGCATTGACATACAGGCGTTTGCTCTTATCCGTTTCACTGCTGGTGCCCGTACCGTTGGCCACGAAGATTTGGTAGTTCAGCACACCTGATTTGGTAAGCTTCCCTTCCATGGCCATTCCCAAGTCCGATGACGGCGCGATGCGGCGAAAATCCATCACCGTTTTCTCCACGGCCCGATAGCCCCAAGCTTCTTCCGCCAAAGTAAAAGTTGGGGTTCCAATCAAACCAAATGACAATTTGCTTTGCGGAATAAAATTATTCCACCGCAGATACGCATGCTTGATATAGGGCGTGAGCTGGCTGCTGGTGCCGAAACTCTGCGTGCGAGTCAAATCCGGGCTGTTCATTTCAAGGCGAAAACGCATCGTGAATTTCTCCGACAGATCACGATCATACGTAAAATATGCTCGCCGCAATTGAAAACCGTTGCGCTTGAGCGCCTCAGTCGTCGCCTCTGGATGTGAAAACTCGTAAAAATAATCGCCAAAGATGTAACCACTGATCTTACCCTCTTGCGCCGCAAGATTTGAAAAACCCCAAAGCAGGCACACGATGGACATTGTCCATCGATAGATGGATTGAATTTTCATTTCCCACTCCTGACCTTAATTCTTTACCTGACCAAGGTGAATTAATTGAAAAAAATCGCCGGTAATAACACGCGTTTTATTACCGCGTTACAAATATATGAATATAATGTAAATTTCGTGTCAAGCCAATGTTAAGCTTGTGTTAAGATTTAAACAGTTCCGCTCACACCCTGTCGAAAAATGATTTCACCAACCCCGCGTCAATAACAACAGAATCGTCACATGGTTTAACAAATACACATCGTTCGTTAATGAATCGTTAATGCCAACATTATTCATGCTTCATCTGGGAGCGCTATATTGGTCATGACAAGAATAAAGAGAATAAACCAAACATTTAGGAGAAATGTACTATGTTTACCATCGCAACGATGTTTAAGCCTGCAAGCACAAAATTCATGACCTCGGAGACGGCATTCTTCGCCAGCTTCGATGAGGAGGTCGCGATAGTCGATATCGACGACATCGAAGAAAACGACGGCCTGCCAATCGATCCGGAGCTGCGCAAGATTATGCTCGGCACCCGCGCGGATGCGCTGTATGAGTTTCTGCAAGAAAATCCTCATTTTTAAAAATGCGAGTTTTTGACGGATAGCTTTTTAGGAGAGAACGATGATTTTCATCAATAAAATTGAGCCGCCGACGGTCTTGCTGGTTGATGCGGATGATGAGCAAAGCTGCGTCAGTAAAACCGAGCTTGAAGCACAGGGTTACCGCGTTGTTTGCGTGCATTCCGGTGAAGAAGCGTTTACAAGCTTTGCGCAAAAACGCTTCGACGCGATTGTCGTCGAGCCGATGTTGCCGGATATGCATGTGCTGGACTTTGTCGACGAAATTGCCACGAAAGGCAATCCCAAAATTCCCATCATTATCAACGACGTTTGCCCCGGCCATCGGCAGAATTTTCGCTACTGGGCCGCAGACGCGATCATCGATAAAACCAACGCAACCCAAAAACTTTTTACGCAGGTCGCTGCTTTATTATAGCGCAAGGATCACCTCCGAAATGAACATGACAGCTCTGAACTTCACCCTTTTTAGGAGGTTTTTATGTGGACCCCAAAATTGTTTCGCCGTGAACTCGTTGCCGGCAAGTTGTGTTTGCTAATAATGTTGATCATGGCCTCACCCGGAGATAGTATGCAAACTGCCGAAGCCAAGTACGCCGTGGCGGTAACTTCCCCGCCGCGAGCCGCGACGTTCACAACGCGGGACCCCGCGCCAGTCAAAACCAAAAAATCACCGCCACTTG
>CAYZFF010000385.1:0-4676 GCA_964477305.1 uncultured Cytophagia bacterium | reverse complement strand
TGACGCAATGCCGCAAAGCCACACGCCCCCAAATGTCATCCCTGGCCCGCCTAGAGGGCTTGGCAGGGCGGGCCCGAAGGGAACTTGTTCAATATCCAGCACAGTGCTGGAGGCAAACAAGAGGCTTCGCAGCATGACATCAACCTTATTGTTAAAAGCTGGCGCACAGAAAATTTTCTCGACCAGAAATAAAAATGGCGTGAAGCATGCTCCACGCCATTTGAAAACTTCAAAAGAACTTCAACTCAATTCGCCGGATCCGCCGGGGTATTCGGATTTGAGAGTCGCTCGGCATCTGGATATGGAAACCAGTTGCGCGTGCGGCTACGGGTGGCTGGGTCGGTTTCCGCGCCGGCCTTGCCAAAGCGCCGCGTATCTCCCCAACGCAAACCCGTCCCAAAAAGTTCATAGCCGCGTTGTTTATAAATTTCATCCAACATGGCCGCTTGCGTCGGCAGATCGGTCGCCGTCTTCGCAGCTAATTTGGCGCCGAGGCCGGCAGCATCCGTCGTTTTCGTGCGAACTTTATTGAGTTCGGTTAAGGCATTCGGCAAATCATTGAGGCGCGCGGACGCTTCAGCCTTGATCAGCGTGATTTCGCCGGGCAGATAAACAAAATACGGCGAGCTGTCTTGACGATATTGCACGAAGTTGTCAACCGGTTTGGCTAAAAAAGAATTCTCATTGACTTCGGAAACCCAAAAAGCCACGCGCCCATCTCCGGCTTCCGCATTCAGGCGAAAAGTGTCAACGGGTTTGTAATAAACAATTTGCACCGTGAGCAGAAAGATCGGATTGCGCGAAGAGCTGCTGTTGTAAAAAAGCTTCGAAGTCACATTCAGATCCACTGCATTCGCTGCGGTCAACGCTTTGGCGTTGTCGCCGGCAATCAATGCATAGCGGGCCAGCATGGCATTAATCGTGTTCGACAAATTGAATCCAATACCCAAAATGTTATTGTTGAAATCCGTCGAGGGCGCGGTGGCGGCGATGCCATTGCGGGCCTCTTCCAACAAGCTGATCACAGTGTTCAACGTGGTGGTCCGATCGGCAAAAGCCGGCGTTTGCGCGGTGGTCACATTGACCGGAATGCTCACATACGCTTCGATCAATTCACCGAGCGCCATGGCTTTAAACAATTTGGCGAGCGCCACAATGCCGCTGCGCGTTCCAGCATCCAGCGTCACTTGGTCCACGTTGTTGATTAAATCTTCCGCAGTTTTAACGACACGGTAATGCTCGTTCCACAAATTGTTGACCGTGCCGTTGAAGCCTTGCACGTCGGTACCGCCGGTTTCCAATTCGCGCAAGCCGAGCACCGACGAGGGCATGGTGGCATATTGCCGCGTAACCATATTCGAGGCTTCGACCGTCTCGTTGATCGTTTCGCCATATTGCGCCTGCATGCCGACCGCCAATGCCTTGATGCCGTCTGCAGTCGTCAACACCGCTTCATCGGTCGGGGCGTTGGGATTGAGCTGGTTCAGGTCGCAGCCGGCGAAGACGATCAACCCAAGCAGGCATGCGCTCGTGAATAAAATTTTGTATTTCATATGTTCATTCCTCAATTCAAATTAATAATTCGCCGTGATGCCGAAACTGAACGTCCGCGGCAACGGAATGGTGGACCAATCAAAACCCCGCACCAGCGTGCTTTGCGACGAGACATTAACTTCCGGATCGTAGCCGCTGTAATCGTCGATCGAGAACAGGTTTCTGCCCGAAAGCGTTAATTGCAGGCTTTTCAATCCGAACGAGTTGACAAAACCGGTATCCAGCAGATAATTGAGCGCGACTTCCCGCAGCTTGATGAAGCTGCCATCTTCGATATATTCTTCGAAGACCGTGCGCCGTGCATTGAAATAGCCGACCGGCAACTCGCCGCTCAATTCGCGTTCATATTCTTTGCCGTTGCCAAACGCCGGTGTTTCCAGAATGCGGCGGGTAAAATTAAAAACATCAACGCCGAAAACCGCGTCGAGTTGCGAGCGCAAGCTCAAGCGCCGGCCAAGCTGCAAATCATTGCTCCACGACATCACCCATTCGGGGTTCGGGTCGCCAATTTTGGAGGGGACGGGATTGCGCACCGGAATGCCGTTGGTCAACAAAATGCTGCCGTCAGCGTTGCGCACGTACGTCGGGCCGTAAAAAAATCCGAGCGGCTGACCTACGTCAACGCGCGAAATGCCAAAACTGTTGGCGACGGCGAAGGCCGGGCCATTCAACTCCAGCACTTTATTTTTGTTGTGCGAGGCCGTGAAGGTCGTGACCCATTGCAAGCTATTGCCGTTGAGAATCACGCCTTTTGCCAAAACTTCGAATCCCTTATTCGACAACACCCCGACATTGTCACGAATACCGGCATTGGTGCCGGAAAAACCCGTCGAAGGCGGTAACGTGCGCAGCAACAACAAATCTTCAATGCGTTTATCATAATAGCTTGCTTCGACGCTAATCCGGTCATTGAACATACCGAAATCCGCGCCGAGCTCAATTTCACGCATACGCTCCGGTTTGAGATTGGCGTTACCGAGAGTCGGTGAATTTACCAAACCCGGACGATTGCTATTGCTTTGTTGTATGTAAACGGAGAATTGATCATAGCTACTCGCCGGCTGGCCGCCGGAGTTTCCCCAAGCGGTGCGCAGCTTGAAGCGATTGAAAACACTGCCGACCGCGCTCTGCCACCACGGCTCGGAGGAAATCACATACGAGAAGCTCGCCTTCGGAAAAGTCTGCCAGCGATTATCCTCGCCGAACGTTGAAGCGGCGTCAATGCGCAATGCGCCGGTGACAAACAGTTTGTTTCGATAGCCAATAGTTTCCTGGCCGAAGTAACCGTAGATGACGCGCTTTTCCTGAAACTCCGTCGCGAGCGGGGTCGCGCCGGCGCTGAGCAGTTCCGCCACCGGGATGAGATCGCGCACCGAAGCCGTAACCGCGTTACCCACATAATATTGATGATTCATGCCCGCCGTCGTGGTAAAACTCAGGCCAATCTTCGACATCGCATGTGTCGCGGTCAGGTCATTATTGATCAGTTGCACATCCTGCGTCGCCGATTGCGAGAAGCCCGTGGTGTAGCCAGCGGAGGAGCCACGCGGCATGCGGCGTTTGGCGATCTCGGTGTATTGATCGTAACCGAGCGTGTAATCGATGGAGATATTTTTCAACGGCGTCGCGGCCGCGCGCAAACTGCCGATGAAACGATTGACATCGAGCGGGTTTTCCCAAGTCTCCAACACCTCCAGCTCGTTCGCAAAACCGGCGTTGGGCGGCGTGGGGAATTTGCCTTCGGCATTGGGCCGCAGATCGAACCAATTGGGTTGAAACGCAAAGTTGGTGATCACGCCTTCGCCGCCGACGATACCGCCGTTCGGCACGCGAGCGGAATGCGAGTTAATGTAATTCGCGCCCGCCGAAATCTGCAGCCACTGGCTGACAGTTTGATCGAGATTCGCGCGGAAGTTCACTTTGCGATAACTCGTCGCTTCCATAATCCCCTCTTCTTTTTGATGCGTGCCGGACAAATAATATCTTGTCCGGTCGGTGCCGCCGGCCAGCGACAAATAATTTTCCACGTCATAGCCGGTTCTAAAAATATCTTCTTGATAATCGCGCCGCGTCACCGCTTTGCGGGTGGCAACCGTCGGCGGCTGATCAAAAGGAAACAGGTTCACATCGTAGGTTTTGCGAATCTTGCTGCTGCCGACGCGCGAGCGATAGGTGATGCGCGTCTCACCGGCGGCGCCGCGCTTGGTGAAAATTTGAATAACGCCATTGTTGGCGCGCGAACCGTATAATGCCGCGGCCGCGGCGCCCTTGACCACTTCAATGTGATCGATATCATTGGGATTGAGATCGGCGAGGCGATTGCCGACGTAGCCGCCCAAATTTACCAACTCATTCGAACTGTTGTCGATGATGACACCATCCACGATGTAAAGCGGCTCGGCACTGGAGGAGATCGTTGAGGTGCCACGCAAACGCACCGTCACGCCGCCGCCGGGGGTGCCGGAATTTTGTTGCACCAACGCGCCCGCCACTTTGCCGGCAAGCGCCGCATCAATGGTCGGCGCATTGGCCTCGGCAATGGCGCTGCCGCGAACCGTTGCAATCGTGTTACCCAAACGTTCCTTCTCAGTGGCAATCGCCGTTCCGGTAATGACGACTTCATCAATTTGCAGTAAATCTTCCGCCAGCGTAAAGCGACCCGCCTCCACGGCCTCGGACTCGGCAAAATTCAAATCACGGGTCTGCTTTTTATAGCCCAAAAAACGAATCGTCAGCTTATAAGAACCCGGCGTCAAGCGGGCCAAGAAAGAAAACTTGCCGTCCGGTTTGGTCACGGTGCCGAGCGCCGTCCCCTCAAGAATAACATTGGCGCCGGCTAAAGCGTCGTTGCCTTTGGCAGCGAAAACTTCGCCCGTCACCACATAGTTTCTTTTCGATTCTTGTGCGAAGAGCGGCTTCGAGCTTGCCGCCATTAGCAAAAGAAACAATCCAATCCCCAATCTTCGCAAGGATGGTAAAAACATAAAGATTCAGCCTCCTTTAACCTTAAATAATTGAATAAATCACGACAACCGGCTGTAGTTGTTGTCTATAAAATAAGACCAGCCACTGCTATATTTAACAAATATTACAAAAAAGTCAAGCCTTTTTCGCCGAAGGCG
>CAYZFF010000384.1:0-4678 GCA_964477305.1 uncultured Cytophagia bacterium | reverse complement strand
CTAAGTGATCCGCGAGGGAGGCTCTCGGATTTCACCTCGACTTGCATAGATTCATCAAGGTTTCCGCATTTCAGGGCTTAAGTGGTTATAGATTTTTCTAAAACTCGAATGGAGCGAGCGGTGCAGATCATGAAACGAGACGAGGCCTTTGTGCTGTTATCCGAAAACCGCAAAATTAAATCGCGTGGAAGCTCAATCAGCTATGAAAACCGGAGACAGTCGCACCTGCCCCAACGGCACTCGAAATGACGCCAAATTAGCGGAGCAGCATTTGGACCAAGGACTACCTACGCCCATGAATAACTATTGGCAATTTTTAATCCGCAGCTTTCTGGTCATCTTCCTTCTTGCCTTGCCAGCCTGCCTGTACGCTCAAATACTTTCAGATTTCAAAGTGGGATATTCCAGGATCACGATCGAGAAGGCGACGCTCGAAAAAGTCGGCGACTTAGAGATTGACTTCTTCCGGCATAACTTTGAGCTGGAATTGGGCCGCGGCCAGGCTTTTATCGGCTTGACCTATCAGTACGCCACCAAAACAGAAAACACCGGAAAAATCGGCAATACTTTTGGGAAAACCGAAGATGGATTAATGCTCACCGCCGGACATAATTATATTTTTTCAAAAAACTTTCGTTTGGACACGTATGGCCGTTTGCGAATCGCGGGAGAGACGCAACCGGCGCAAGCGCTTTATGCAACGGAAACCGACATTCGTCTAAAACTGATCCTGCTCGATCCGGATGGCGCCGGCACCTTGCTTAACGGCGCTATGTTTCCTTCCACCTATGTTGGGGTAAACGTCAATAAATTTGGCCGCGTGCAGGGGCTTGCCGGCGCCGCCATCTGGTGGAATCAGCTCGGAATTTACCTTGCCGGGTTCAATGCCTTTAACGGTGTTAATGAGGCTTTGAATCCGGGAAAAGATGCCGACAAAATATTTGCCAACCTGAAAAACAGCGGCATCAGTCTCGGCCTGACTTACGAGTTTCATAATTTCATGGTGGGGATACGGCAAAATCATGCGCTTAAAAACGGCGGACACGATCTGACCTTGAGCCTGCAATATCAAAGCTTTTTTCAAAAACGGAGGCTAAAGTCATGAGCAAATTCGAAGCCTTCGCGTTGCCGTTCATCATTAGTACAATTTTTTCTGCCGTGCCGGAAGCTCAAGCGCAGTGGTCCAGCCTCAAGCCGGCGCTGCAAGGCGGCGTGCAGATTGTGAAGGAAACCACCACGCGCCTGGTTTTATATCACCAGTCGTCGGGAGATTCGCTGGTTCTGACGCCCTTGCCGGAAAAAGATTCAGATATTTATGGCGCCTTTGAAGTGAAGCGCGGCGGCAATCCCTATCGGGTTTGGGTTGCAACCGAGAAACTTTTAAATAATCCGCGTTTTGCCGGAGATGCCGGGAAAATATTTTTCCGCGAGACTTTTTTGAGCGCTTTGCGCCAGGATCCACCACCGCCGGAGCCGGCGCAAAAAGAATTAGACCCGGCCAATGCTCCGGATTCCGGCAGAACCCCAATTGCCAAAGCCGACGCAAAAGAATTTAATCCTGAAGCGGTGCCAACCCAATTAACCGCATTGGATTCGCTGCCTCGCCGTGAGAAGCAAGATTTGTCACCAGTTGCGCGCGAATCAATGGCGCAACCTGCTGAGGCAACTTTTAAAGCAAACGCCAATGCTCGCAGCGCCCGTCGAAAGTTGGTTGAGGTAAAAAACAAGCCGCGCTACGAAAAAATACCGCGCCCGGCCCAACCAACCGAACCTCACGCCGAGGTGGTAACTTCATACGCGCGGCTGGATTCTCTCTATCAGGCGGCGCTGGCGGCGATGAACAAAGCCGATTGGCAGCAGGCCGCATTCAATTTGGAAAAAATTCAACTCTTACAACCCAACTATCGAGAAGTCGTTGATCTGCTGGCCCAAACACGGGTAAATCTGGCCTCGGCCGGAAAACCCGAGGCTGCCGCAAAATCGCAGCAAGGCGGCGCGTCGGTGTTTGTCGGCGGCGCCATCGCGGCACTCGGCGTTTTTTTCGCGTTAATCGTGCTGCCGTTTATCGGCGTGGTTTTGGTTTCGCCGACCGTGCGCGTGCGTTATCATATTTTTCGCGGCCATTATGCCGAAGCCGCGCAAATTTACGAAAAACTGCTGGTGCGCCGGCCGAACCGGAAAAAGCTTTATCCCACGCTCGCCAATCTTTATCTGCGCCTCGGGCGCCGGGATGAAGCTGCTTTGAAAGTCTATGAAATGGCGCTCCAATTGGATATTGCCGAGCGCCATCGCGAAGAAATCAATTCGATCGTATCAAATAACTACCTGACCAAGGGCCGGACGGATGCACGCGCTATCGAAGTGCTGGAAGACGCGCTTAAAGCCGAACGTCTGAAGCAGAAAAAAAGAAAATCTTAAGGGTGATGTCAAATGCCTACCGTTGAACCAACAACCTCCTCCAATCGGCTGCAGCAGTTGCTGTATACATTGGGCCGCGCCTATTTGCAAAAAGAGCAATATGCTGAGGCGCTGGACAAATTCAAACAGCTTCTGCAGATGGATGCGGACAATGCCGAACTGCTGTTAGACACGGCCATCGCCGCCCTGGGGCTAAATGACACCTCGGCGTCAACGCTGGCCCTTTATGAGAAAGCCGCCGGGCGCAATCCGGATTCGGCTGCGTTGAAATTCGGCCTGGCCTCGTTATTTGTTCATCAAAATATCGTCACGCCGTTCACCGTTGAATTATGCCAGAATGTGGCGGAGTTGGCGCCGCCCAATGAGCAGCAGCTTCGCCTATTTCTCAAAAAATATTACGAATCCGCCGGCCTGCACGATAAAGCGCGCGCCGAAGAGCAACGCGCCATTTTTAACAGCAATGATCGCAGCAGCATTCGCCTGTTTTTGGAAGCGCTGTGGTGGAACGGCCAGTTCGATGAGGCTTTGAAAGCCTTGCAAAGTGCGCCGCGTGTCAATGGCAATGTCACGCACATTACCCGCGAGTTGGCCATGACCCACGCTTATGCCGCACTCGCGACGGGAAAACGCATTGAGAATTTTGAATTGATTAAAACGATTGGCGACGCAGCGCCGGCTTTGGTCCCGGCGGCGGCAATGGTGGATTTGCGGGATTACCTCGTCATGCGTTTGAGCTTGTTGCTGGGCGAGAATCAGCCGAGCAAACCGAAAAAAGACGATACCGTTTTCGCGGCCACGCCGTTCAATTTAACCGAAGAAATATTGGGGCCGTTAGCAAAGCCGGCAGACGTGCCGGAAACCACCTCCAGTGAATGGCGCAGTTTTTTGCTGGCGCAAATGCTCCAAACCAACGGCGGTGCAGTGCCGGAACGGCTGCACAATCTGTTGAGCACGCATTTGGCGGTATTGCCGAACACCACCCTGCGTCTCTCCGGCACCAGCTTGATCTGCCTGTCCGCGGATCCCTCGTTGCAGATTCGCGCGATGGTGGATTTCATCCAAAGCCTGGAAGATTACAACGCTGCCGTGCCCGAAAGTGAGCGCGTGATGCTTGCCGCCGGTTTGCAAGTGGCGCCGCAAGTCTGTAAAGACAACGATCCTGCCACGCTCGCAGCATTGGTTGAGGCCACGCATCTCTTGCGTTTTGCCGAACAATGCCTCACCCCCGATTCCGGCGTCGGTACTTTGTTGTTGCGCTCCGAAGATGCCGAGTTGACGAAACAGCGCGGAGCGGGATTTACCTTGATGCCGATGGAAGGCGTAAAATTGTTGCCGGGCCGTGAAACCACTTGCACCGAAGTGGTTTGGCGCAACCCGTTGTCGCAGCTCAAGCCCGGGCAGGTTTATACGTTTGGCCGCTACGAAGTGCGCAAACGTTTGCTGAAACACAACAGCTATGGCACGTTTCTCGCGCAAGATTTGCAACTGGATCGGCCGTTGATTATGAAAGTCATGTTGCCCGCCGACGCTGCGCCATTTTTACAGGATGAGAAAAAACAGCAAGCGCTGTACACGCGCATTCGCGCGCTGGCGCGCCTCAGCCACTCGCATCTGGCGTTTATGCTGGACATGGGCGAGCACAACGGCATGTTGTTTTGGGGCCGGGAATATATCGAAGGGAAAAACCTCGCCGAATTGAATTTTCGCGACGAGCAACGCGACGGTGAGATTTTGACGATGCTGCAGAAAATTTTGCGCGCGTTAATTTATGCCAACAGCAAAGGCGTGGCCCATTTAAATTTGAAGCCGGGAAACATCTGGCTCAGCGACGCGCAAGAACTGAAGATCAGCGATTTTCGCACGCCCGGCTTCATCGAAGACGGCGCCAACGCCAGCGTGCTGTTTCCGGCGCACTGGCGCTATCTCGCGCCGGAAATTCTGTTTGGCGAAGACGGGGACGCGCGCAGCGATATTTATTCGCTCGGCATCATCGCGTATGAACTGCTGGCCGGCAAACATCCTTACAACACCTCGGGCAACATTCAATCGCCCCGCGAGCTTGCGAAGGCCCGCATCGCGCCGCTGGCCGAGCAGGAGCGCTCGCATCACCGCGCCTGGAATGATTTTATTATGAAAGCCCTCCAACGCGAACCCGACCGGCGTTTCGCCGATCTCACCGTCATGGATCAAGAATTGCGCGCCATTCAAATGGAGATGTTGAACCGGGCGTTGAATTCGAGAAGATAATCCCACCGTTTTT
>CAYZFF010000383.1:0-4685 GCA_964477305.1 uncultured Cytophagia bacterium | reverse complement strand
CCGATTCCGGAATGCCGGTCAAATGCGGCAATGCGCGCAAAACATTGTCGACGACGTCCACCGAGTTGGCGCTCGCCAGTTTTTGCACGCGCAGCGTCAAGCCGGGCTTGCCATTGATGCGCACGATTTGCGTTTGTTCCTGATAACTGTCTTCGACCTTCGCGACGTCTTTGATGCGAATCGGCACGCCGTCGCTGAGGCGCACCACGATGTCTTCCATCGGTTTGACGACATTGAAACGGCTCTCAGTTTTCAGTGCGTAATCGAATTGGCCGGTTTTTAAATCGCCCGAGGGAATGATGAGGTTGGAATTGGCAATAGCGGTAAGTACGCTTTGCACCGGCAGTTGCAGCGCTTGCATGCGATTGCGGTCGATGGTGATATGAATTTCGCGGATGCGACCGCCGAGCACTTGCGCTGAGGCCACGCCGGGCAGATGCTCGATTTGCGGTTCGATGACGTTGAATGCCAAATCGTAGAGATCGCGTTCATCCATTTCACCGGACACGGCGATGTTGCACACCGGCAGATTGGTAATATCGAAACGCAGCACCACCGGCTGCGAGACGCCTTCCGGCAATTGATTGACGATGCGATTCACCCGCTGCACCACGTCGATGAGGCCGACGTCGACGTTCGCATTCCAATTAAAGTTGACGCTCACGCGCGTGTTGCCTTCGCGCGTCGAGGATTGCACGTAATTCACGTCACTCACCGAAGTGACGCCGCGCTCGATCACCGTCGTCACCGTCTGCTCCATGTCGAGCGGGCCGGCGCCGGAATAAAACGCGATGGTCGTCACCACCGGAATGGTGATGTTCGGCAGCAAATCCACCGGCAATTGCTGAAACGACACCATGCCGAACACCATGATGGTGATGGCAAAGAGAAAAGTGGAGATGGGATATTTGAGGGCGAGGCGGGTTAGCCACATGGTGATTTATCCATTTTACTTGTCAGATTCCGCTGCTTTTCGCAATATCAGAAAAGCTTCTTTCAGGGGTTGACTAACTGAACTGTCTGGTTCTGTCAAAACAAGGCTTTGATAGGCTTCTATAAATTTGATACGGGATCGATGGAAGAAATGAAGAAAATGCCTGACAAATCCAATACAGTCTAAAATAGCAATCTCGACCCCTGCTTGGTCATAAATATTTTTGGCATACTGATTGACTTCTTTCTCAATGACATCTGTTGTAATAAAAATATAATTATCAACACGACCTTTCATTGTTGCGATTTTTTTAATAGCGTTTTCGATATCAACGATAGTTACTCGCTTGTCCTTCATTTCATAGCAGGTAACAATTTGGTTATCGTTGATCAAAGTAATCTCGAGGTCCCCGATTGATCCGGTTTGGCGATCAGCAGCAGTGTGCGATTTAAGGGGTAGAGCAGACTCACCAATATAATCCTTAACAGCGAGATATGCAGCAGCGGCCATCAGAACTGGAAGTCGGCTTGAGTTTTTGCTGCTGAGATGCTGCTGAAGCAGATTAACGATTTGCTCGGAAGATAACGGCAGCGTATCGTCGCAATGCTTTAATTCATGGAGAAGTTGTTTCATCCGGCCTTCGTTTTCGCTTTTGACGATAAGTAGAAAACGGATAATTTCTTTAAGAACGTTTGCCGAACTGATTTTTTCACGTTGTACAAGATCAAGCAGTTCGAGAACATTGTCATAAACTTGGCGTGGCCTGCCGACAAGAACCAAATCCGTTGTCAACTTGCGGTCAATATTTCTGAAGGCCGGTGTCAGAAACGCCGTTGTTGAGTTGGTGGGAAGTTTTTGTTTGATGACAAACGATTCAACAAATTTCTCATCAAAAGCACGTCCTGAAAAAACGCCTTTGCCGCCAATTTCGGTATATGGTTTTCTTATGTCTACTTTCGGGTTATCAAGTTTGCCCAGCAGGCAAGCCATAAGGAATCGAATGGGAGCCTTGTTTGTAAGGCAACGACAAACGAATTCAATCTTAGCGCGGAGATTATCATCGCCGATAAGGCTCTTTCCTAGATTGGGGCGTACGTCTTGATAGAATTTTTCTAAAATCTCTGCTGGATTCATTAGTCAAAAAGAGAGTAAGCGTTCTTTATCTTGTAAATATCATAATTAACCCAAAGAACTTCTTGGCGCTTGTCCTTGGTTGAATGAATGGTCTTGGGCGGGCTGAGATGTTTTGTCCATCGAGGTGAAGGATAATTCTCGTCCATTAGATCGCATTGATAATTGGAGATAGCCACACGCCCTTTCACGCCATTTAAAACTTTAGCGAGTTGACAATGTTCCTCGTCGACCATTTCATAGCCGTAAGACTTCGTATCACCTCTCGTATCGTGAACGTAAGGCGGGTCACAATAAAAGAGCGTGTCTTTGGAATCATAGAGCTGAACGACCTCAAGAGCGGGACGATTCTCAATTTGCACGCGGAGAAGCCTCTCCGCAATAAAAGCCAAATCTTCAATGCCACCAAGCCAACGACTGACGACCCCGCTCATTCCGTTTCGGCTCGTATTCATGCAGTTGGCCCATCGCCCGATGGTTGCCTTCTGCGCCAATCCGGTTCTGACTTGCCGGGCACGCACATAAAAGCGTCTGGCTCGTTCAAAGGCTGGCAGCTTTGGGTCCAATTGGCAGGCTTTAGCAAACTCTTCTCGTGAAAATGGCGTCAAGCCGATAACTTCGATCAAATTTTCCTTCTCTTCGCGCAGCACTTTGAAGAAATTGACCACTTCGCCGTCAAGGTCGTTATAAGTTTCAACTGGCGATGGCGGCCTATTCAACAAAATGGCCGCAGAACCGCCAAAAGGTTCACAATAATGAGAGCATTCCGGCAACAAGGGAAGAAGCCAATCAAGATGTGAAAATTTACCCCCGTACCAACCGAAAGCAATATGCTTTCGAGAGCTCTTGAGGTGCGATATTGGTGCGGGAATTTTTCTGCCGCCTTCTCTGAAAGCCATTTCTTATCCTTAAGCAATGTTTGCCAGTGTTCGATCTGAAAGCCTATTAAATTAACGCGGGGCTTTCAAACATGAAAAATTGCGAATACGGCTGTTATTATTACTGCACCACAACCTGCCCGCCATTTTTCACAAACTGCTGCCCCGTCGTAATAATATCTTCAGTGCCATTCAAGCCCGAAACGATTTCCATCCGGCTGCCCTGCTCGCCGCCGGTGCGCACACGGAGACGTTGCGCGGTGTTGTTGGCGTTCGCATAAACATAACTGCCGCTATCGTCTTTCATAATCGCCATCGTGGGCAGCGTGATGGCGTCGTGCCGTTCATCGACGATCAATGTCACGTTGGCAAACATGCCGGGCTTCAGCTCGCGCGCCGGATTCGGAATATCAATTTCAACTGACAGCGTTCGGGTTGACAAATCGAGCGCCTGGTTCGTGCGCGCGACGATGCCGTTGTATTCTCTGCCGGGAAACGCATCGACCGTCACCGTCGCTTTTTTAATTTGCGCGATCCGCGAAAGATCCTTTTCCAAAATATTCACGACGACTTTGACGCTGTCCAAATCCATCAAGATGAATAGCGTCGAATTGCCGGGGGTGATCAGCGCGCCGGCATCGAGATAACGCTTGGTGATGTAGCCGGCAAACGGCGCGGTGATGCGCGTGTAACTCAATCGCGTTTTCGCGACGTCAAAATTGGCTTCCGCTACTTTCATCGTAGCTTCGGCGTCATCAACGTCTTCTTTTGAAACCAAATTTTGCTCCAACAATTGCTTCATGCGCTGATGCTTCACGCGGGTATTATAAAACGTCGCGGCGGCCAGTTGAAATTGCTCGTGCAGTTCCGTGGAATCGATCAGTGCCAGGATTTGATTCCGCCGCACGCGCGTGCCCATGTCGGCGTACACGCGTTCGAGATTGCCGCTGACTTTGGAAAAAATATTGGCCTGCTGAATCGCGGTCACGTCGCCGGTGAGCTGCAATTTGTAGATCACTGTTTCGCGCTGCGGTTTTTCAATTTTGACCAACGGGAGATTTTGCCGGCGCGTTTCAGCCGCCGGATTGTTGCCCATAATTTTGTAGGCCACGACGCCGAGCAGGGCGAGGGTAATGATGCCAGCAATAATTTTTTTCACGAAAGTTCCTTTTAAAAAGCTTTGAACACGGATGACGCGGATTTAGCAGATTTTCACGGATTTTTAATTAAAGATTTTCCGCGTAAATCCGCGTCATCGGTGTAATCCGTGTTCGAAAAGAAAAATGTTCAGAATTTTTTGAGCTTTTGACGTTTATAATATCACTCCGCAACAATTAGCATAATCGCGAAGTTTTTTAAACCACCAAAACACGAAGACACCAAGAAAAAAACTTTGCTTCGTGTCTTTGTGCCTTGGTGGTTATCTTTGCCTGCGGCTAACGCCGTGATACGCTATTCACTTAAAACATTTCCTTTTTTAATCACCTCCGTAATCGTCGTCGCTACCTCGAGCGCGCGGCGCCCATCTTCGCCGGTCACGGGCGGCGGCGTGCTGGTACGAATGGCGTGAATGAAACTTTGCAATTCCATTTTCAGCGCATTGCCTTCCGGCGCCTGCAGTTTTTCGTAGAGAATATGCCGCTGGTGCGCGCCTTGATCTAATTTACCCAGGACGACCGGAAAGCCAGTGGTGTTTAGCGCTGCTTCCGGCGAAACGAGGCGAAACATTTCCGTGAGGCCCT
>CAYZFF010000382.1:0-4694 GCA_964477305.1 uncultured Cytophagia bacterium | reverse complement strand
GAATCCAGTTTTCAGTAGCTTTTCTACGCAAAAAAAGATTTTGATTAAAATAACCTTTTTTTCCGCAAGCCATTTCGCATGCAGGTAGATTGAGGATGTTAAGTATTTGATTAAAGCTCGGCGGTTATTTGGGCAAACCGAGTGATGGCATGCTGTGTTGACGGACCAAAGAGGGCGGTGAAGGATGCGATTGCGAAGCTGAGTGCCGATCTGATTTCTTGGCGAGGGATTAAACCTGTCAAAGAAAATCGGAAGGGGCAACAGATGCAAGGTATTCCTGCCTGCCATGAATCTTGCCGGTGGCTGCCGGCAGACAAACTTTCTTCCGTTTCTGTTCAACTTCTAAGGCTCTAATTTTCCGTATTGCTATGTTGTGGTCGGGCATGGCCACAATCCCTCCAGGGACGGGGCGCTTTCCAATTCAAACAAATGAAAACGAGTTTTTTTATCGGCCATTTCGACAATAGAGTGCTTGTCGAAAAGTGACCGCGTTTACGATATTTTGCTGGGAAGCAATCAAGGAGCAAAATTCAAATACTTCATTTAAAAACAAATTTAAAAAATAAAGAGAAGGGACGGCTGCTGGTAGCGTTTGGGAGAACGTTGACTGGGATTGAAGGCCGGACCAACTCATGATCGTAGGCAGACGACCGACGTCTGGGCTTGTTCAACCATGTTATCATGGCTGCAAGCCCGGCCGGTTATTTTAATGAAGGAGGTGATGAACCTTTCGTAAAGTTCCATTCTTGAAGTAGCTTTGTTCTTGGAACGGCAGAGCATGGGAAATTCAAAGGGAGCTGGGCCTGCGTCCAAACAGTGTCACAAAACACTGCTGGGGTTTTTACGCTTGACCAACTCCTGCACAAAATCATGTTGGGAACCGCAATTACTTGTGTAGGAGAATGTAGTTATGAAGAGAGCCATTTTTCTTTTCATCGCGGCTATTTTTATGGTGAGCATTGCCGGCGCACAAAGCACCGGTGCTGTTCGCGGCGACCGCGACCGCTTGCTGCGATCACTCAGCAAATCCGAACTCACCTCTATCGTCTCTAAACTGCATAAAAAAACCGACGCCACCACGGCTGCCGCCTGTTTGCTGAATGTTTACGTTGATGACGGCGGCAACGATGCGAACGCTGGTGATACGCCGGCGACCGCCAAGAAGACCATTCAAGCCGGCATTGATGCGGCTTGCGCTGGCGGCACCGTGCATGTGTATCCCGGCGCCTACAGCGAAACGGCGACGAACCGTTACGTTTTAGGCGTGAACGGTCCGCACCAATTTGGCCTGTTCATCGACAAGGCGATGACGATTCAAGGCGTCGATGGCAGCGGCACGCCGATTACCAGCTATAGCGGTGTGCTGGCGGAAGTGGTGACCAACGCCACCAACAATTTTGGATACAGCGGTATTTTTGTTGAAGGTGATGGCGTCACGATTCAAGGATTGAAAATTTTGCCGAATGTTCCGGAAGACAATAAAACCATCGAGGTGATCGGCGACAATTTCACCCTCAAATATTGCCACCTCGCAATACCGGTCGGCGGCTCGGTGTATTTCAATGATTGGCAATTTAACACCGGCACGAATACTTCACACCTCCAAAGTTACAACCTCGACGGCAATTGGCTGGATATGGGCACGAGCATCGACCTCGCCAGTGGCGCGGGTTTCTCCGGCCTGGCAAGTGGGCGACTGATTAAAAATAACAAGTTCACTAACAGCGAGTTTTGGCCCTCCATCAGTTTCAACGGTTCCGATACCGGAGTGCCGTGGTTCGTTTATTCAGTTGGCGGTGCGGTGATCACGGGCAACAACTTCACCAATACGTACAACACCGTCGATGTGACTTCGGGGCATATCCGCGCTCGCGGCACATATGATAACACCCAATTCGATTGGAATTCGTATTGGAGCAGTAATACGTTTAATAAGGCGGTCGTGACTGCGGTGGGAGCGTATCCGCCGATCACGGTCCGGACGTATTCTTATCCCGGCTTTTATGGAACGTATAACAATGTGCGCCGCATTGGCGTGACAATTCAAGGTGAAGTCGATAACGCGAGTACGAATGATCAAGTGCTTATCGCCGCCGGAATCTATAGCACTCCCGTCAGCATTAACAAAAACGATCTGACGCTGCAAGGCGCCGGTATCGGCCTGACGAAGTTGCAAGGTGATGGCACGACTTGCACCACGGCTGGTATTGCGTTCAGTGGCAGCCGGAGCGGCATCACTATCGCCGATATGAGTGTTACCGGCTGGCTGGATGGCATTCAGATGTTTACCGGGCCGCTCAGCAACGTTCTCATCGAAGATGTGGAGGCCAGCAGCAACTGTCGTCACGGCATTTGGAGCCAGGCCTTCGGTATCAATGGCTTGACCGTGCGGCGCGTTACGGCGTCGAGCAATAACGCGCTTCCCAATGCCGCGCAATCTGGTCGCGGCATTTGGATCATCAACGGCGTGAAGCAAAATGTCGTGATCGAGAATGGTTTTTTCAACAATAACCGCCTTGTCGGCATTGATGTCAGCGACGGCAATGTGACCGGCCTAACGATCTCCGGCAACGAAGCGAAAGGCAACGGTGATTCCGGTATCGGCGTGTTGGGTGCGCAAGGGCCCGGGGCGAATTTGATTACGAACAATACCGTCATGAATAATGGCCGGTTTGGCATCGAAATCAAAAACCCAACCGGCAACGGCGCCAGCAGCGGCGCCGGTAGCGTCGTCGTGTTGTCCAACAACGTCTCCCGCACGATTGCCGCTACGGATTTGCGCGATCATTGCGGCATCGGTGTGTTTCGCCGTTTCCCGGTGTTAGCCGATAATGCCGATCAACCTTCCGGCGTGGTTGTCAAACAAAACGCAGTTACGGGTTACCGCCGTGCAGCGGTCGGCGCTACCGGCGATGGTTTCGGTATCGTCATCGAGGGCAGCAATCACACGGTTGATGGTAATACCGTCACGAATAATGACGTCGGCATTCAGATGCAGGCGGGCAATCCCAGCATCAACGCCCAGAATACGGCCTACTTCGACCGCGGCGATGCGACGCCCACCAGTAACGCGCTGTTGACTGCGAACACCGTCAATACGAACGCTTATGGTATTCGCAGCATCGGCGCGGTTACCGGCAGCCTCACGCAAAACATCATTCATGATAACACTGTGAATGGGGTGACGATTTTGGACGAGGCCAGCACCGGAGTCGTGGCGAACAACAATCAGATTTGCACAAACCAAACGTTCGGTTTTGAGAATCTGGGCGCCACCACGGTTAACGCCACCAACAATTGGTGGGGCGAAGTCAGTGGGCCAACGCATGTCAGCAATCCCGGCGGCACCGGAGATGCGGTCAGTGATCGTGTCAGCTTTACGCCGTTTGACGACGAAGGCCCCTCGAGCGGCCCGTGCCCTGGCCCTGCCAAACCGATTGTGTTTCTGGCGGACAAATTGGTGAAGATTACGCAAAATAAGGAATCGGACGGCGACATCTATTCCAACAACGACATCGAGTTTGGCACCGGCACCACGCCGGGCAAGCACACGGGCAATTTAACCGCGGTGGATGATGTGACTCTCAAAAGCAAAAACACCATCGTGGGCAATGTAACGGCTGGAGATGAGGTCGAACGTAGCAGTAATGTTACCATCACCGGCACCGTTACCGAAGATCCGAGCACACCGATGATTCCGCTACCCACGCTATCTTTTTCAGCGGGTGGCGCAGATATAACCGTGTCTAAAAACGGCACACGCGCATTGGCGCCGGGTTCTTATGATGAAGTGGAACTGAAAGAAAAAGCGACGTTGAATTTAAGGGCCGGCGATTATTTTTTTAATGAGTTGACTGTCGGCAAACAGGCAAAACTGTCGATTAATGTCAGTGGCGGGCCGGTGAATATCAATGTCGTGGATGATTTGTTTATCGGTGAAAAAGCGCTGGTCAATGTCATTGGCGGATCAACCGCTTTGGTGACGTTCTCCTCGCAACAGGATGATGATCTGGAAATCGGTAAAGGTGCGACCATGCGCGGCACCATCATCGCGCCGGAAGCGGACTTGCATTTCCTCGCGGACAGTAAATTCCGCGGCGCGGCAACGGCCGAGACGATCATCTTGGATGCCAAAGTGAAGTTCCAACATCACAACTCGACCGCGCCATTCCCGAAGCCATCCGAGACCGATGCGTTTGAGACCGTGGCGGAGCATGTCATTACGGATTATGTTCTGGAACAGAACTATCCGAATCCATTCAATCCGACCACAGAAATCTCTTTCGCACTGCCGGAAGTTGCAAAAGTAAAGTTACACATTTTCGCGCTTAACGGCCAACTTGTCGCCACATTGGTGGATGGCGAGTTGGCAGCCGGACGTCAGCAGTTGCGCTGGAATGGGCGCAATGCCTCCGGCAAGACGGTCGCCGCCGGCATTTACTTGTATCGGATTGTGGCACAAGACCGCAGCGGCGCCACGGTGTTTACTGCAACCAAGCGCATGACATTCCTGAAATAGTTGTAAGCATTGTCACCACCTGTGAGGTTTGCAGTAGGTGAGAGAAGTAGAAAGCAAAACGCCACTTGCCGAGAATATTGGCAAGTGGCGTTTTTGTTTCTTTCTTTTTTCAATAATCAATTTTCTGATTTCGCGGTTTGGGGCTTTAAAAACAGGCTTGCGGCGGCATTCAGCA
>CAYZFF010000381.1:1886-4700 GCA_964477305.1 uncultured Cytophagia bacterium | reverse complement strand
GCGGGAATCCAGTTTCTAAAACCTGTGGATGCCCGATTAAAGCATTCGGGCATGACATTCGTTGGGTAAGTTATTTAATCAGCATCTTTTACTTGGTATGAGAGTATATTAAGCGCATAGCGCCTCGGGCCTATGCGTTTTGTGTCATAAGCGGAATTTATCTTGAAGGACGGTTGCATGGAAAAATGTCTGGTGATTCACGGCCACTTTTATCAGCCGCCGCGCGAGAATGCCTGGACGGAATCGATTCAGCGCCAGGAGAGCGCCGGGCCGTATCATGATTGGAACGAGCGCATCAATGCCGAATGCTATCGCACCAATGCGTTTGCGCGGATTTTGGATCAGACCAATCGCATTGTCAACATTGTCAATAATTATGAGTATATGAGTTTTAATTTTGGGCCGACGCTGTTGAGTTGGCTCGAAGTTCACCACCCGCTCACCTATCGCCGCATTATCGAGGCGGATCAAGCCAGCCGGGCGCGTTGCGGCGGCCACGGCAACGCCATCGCGCAGGCGTACAATCACCCCATTCTGCCGCTGTGCAATGCGCGCGATAAAATCACCCAGGTACGCTGGGGCATCGCGGATTTTCGTTATCGGTTCAATCGCGAGCCGGAAGCGATGTGGCTGCCGGAAACCGCGGTGAATGACGCCACCTTGCGCGTGCTCATCGATCACGGCCTGAAGTTTATCATCCTGTCGCCGCACCAGGCCAAGCGCATCCGCCGGTTTAAAATTGCCGAAGTAAAAAATGATAATAGTGAGAATACCGTAAACACGTTGCAGACCGGCGAATGGAACGGCATGGAAAACGGCGAGATTAACACGCGGCAAGCGTATCGCTGGTTTGATAAAGACGCCGAAGGCCAGCCGCGACTTGATCGCTACATTGATATTTTTTTCTACGACGGCGGCATTGCGCGCGGTGTGGGTTTCGAGCATTTGCTGCGGGATGCCAAAAATTTCGCGCAACGCCTCGATCATTATATTGGCCACAATGGCGACGGCCGGCCGGAGCTGGTTTCGATTGCGACCGACGGCGAGACCTACGGCCATCACGAGCGCCACAGTGAAATGGGCCTCGCGTACATGTTGCACGTTGAAGCACGCGAGCGGAATATCCGCGTTACCAATTACGCCGAATTTCTCGCGGAAAATCCGCCGGCGTGGGAAGTTGAAATTAAAGAAGGCGAAGGCACGGCGTGGAGTTGCGCGCATGGCCTCGGGCGCTGGCAGCGCAACTGCGGTTGCCGCGGCGATGGCCCGCCGGAGTGGGATCAGGAATGGCGCGGCCCGTTGCGGCAGGCGCTGGATAATTTGCGCGACGAGCTGGCGGCGATGACGCAAGAAAAGGGCGAACCGTTGCTCAAAGACGTTTGGGCGGCGCGCAATGATTATATCGAAGTGATTTTGCGCCGCACGCCCGAGAGTTTTGCGGCATTTCTCGGCCAGCATCAAAAGCGGCCGTTGTCAGATCAAGAGCGGCTGCAGGTGATCCACTTGATGGAGATGCAGCGGCAAACGCAATTGATGTACACGAGCTGCGCGTGGTTCTTCACGGAAATTTCCGGCCTGGAGACCGTGCAGGTGATTCAATACGCGGCGCGGGCGGTGCATTTGGCGGAATACGTCAGCGGCGGCTATTCGCCGGAGCCGAAATTCCTCGCCGATTTAAAAAAAGCGCGCAGCAACCATGCGGATTACAAAACCGGCGAAGGGGTTTACAAAAAATTGGTGAAGCCGGCGGTGGTGTCGTTTCTGCGTTTGGTGAATACCCATGCCATCCGCACGCTGTTTGCGGGCGCGCCGGCGCAGGAGAAACTTTATCATTACACCCTTCACCGCACCGATCTGGTGGAGAAAAAGCTCGAAGACACCACACTGATGATTGGCCGCGCCGAAATTACTTCCGGCATCACCACGGAAAAACGCGCGTATGTGTTTGCGCTGGTGAACAGCGGCGGCGGTGAAGGCGTGAAATCTTTTGTGCGCCGCGACGACGGCTCGTGGAATTACGCCGAAACCCGGGAAGCGCTGCTCGCCGATTTTCTCCATCTCGAAACGGAGATTCTCGATGAAATTATCAAACGCTGGGGCGGCGAGACCTTCGATATGCGCGACATGCTGGCCGAAGAGCGGCAGCAGGTGATCAATATTTTGCTCGGCGACCGGCTTTCCGAAGTTGGCGCATTTTATTCCCAACTGTATGAACAGCATCGCAGCTTGATGCAGGCGTTGCGCGGCCTCGGCGCGGCGCTGCCGGTTGAGCTTTCCGTGCCGGCGCGCTACACGCTCAGCCAGCAACTGCGCGAAGAAGTGGAGAAGCTGCGCCCCGACCTTTCATTGGGTACGACTTCAACGAAAGTTGGAGTCACCGATCCGGAAGCCTATAAACAGTGTTTGGAAGTCGCCCGCACCGCGCAACGGCTCGGCTTGCAGCTTGAGAGCCAGCGGGCCACGCAGCTTTTTCAAGAGATGATCGAGACCCGCTTGCAACATTTGTTCAACGACGGCAACGGCACAATCTGCAAAGAAATTTCCACGCTGGTCGATATTGCCGATCGCTTGAAACTGCAACTGGATGAAGCTTCGCTCCAAAATTACCTCTTCGCGATTCTCCACCAGCGCGTCGACGGGATGATCGACCGCATTCTCGCGGCAACCCAGATCGAGCCGGAATACGATGGCGTGGCGAATTTTTTGAGCGTCGCGTTTCGTTTTAATTTTAACATCAAAAGCTACAAAGATCGCCTGAAACCGCTGGAGCAGGCGTGGAGCCAGGATCCGCGTTATTGGCCGTAGGGTGTAAAA
>CAYZFF010000381.1:0-1786 GCA_964477305.1 uncultured Cytophagia bacterium | reverse complement strand
ACCGCTGGAGCAGGCGTGGAGCCAGGATCCGCGTTATTGGCCGTAGGGTGTAAAAAGAGAAGGCGTAATAAAGGAAGTTGCTATTCAGCTATCTTCGCACATGTCATTCTGGAAGAATCCTTTTTCAGCCTAGCACCGTACTCGAGATGAAAAAAAATTCCTACGGAATGACAACCTCTTTTTATGCCTGAATAGTTACAAAAACTCTTTGGTTGGCATTATCTGCTTACTCCGCTCGATCCGCTTATCTAACCTTGAAACATGAGCTGAATAGATGCGAAAGAAAAACGATTTTATGCCGATGCTTGCTTTTCCGGCTTTTTCCTTTTATCTTTTGGGTAGTTAAAAATTGGAACTGTCTCATGCCGAATTTGCGCCGCACCAAAATCGTTTGTACCATCGGCCCCGCCTCCGACGCGCCGGAAATGCTAACGGCGTTGCTGGACGCGGGCATGAACGTCGCGCGGCTGAATTTTTCCCACGGCACGCATGACGAGCATTACGCTCGCATTAATCGCCTGCGCGAACTGGCAGCGCGAAAGAAAGTTGCCCTCGCTATTTTGCAGGATCTCAGCGGCCCGAAATTGCGCACCGGTTTAATGGCCGCCCCGGTCGAGTTGAAATCCGGCGACACGTTTATTTTGACCAACCGCGACGTGCCGGGCGATGCGCGCGCAGTGTCGGTGACGTATCGCGAATTGCCGCTTTATGTGAACATCGGTGAAATGATTCTGCTCGCCGATGCGTCGTTGCAATTGCAAGTCATCGACAAAAACGCCACGGATCTCATCTGCCGCGTGTTGGACGGCGGCATGCTCAACTCGAAAAAGGGCATCAATCTGCCGCAGACCTCGCTGCCGATTCCGGCGCTCACTGAAAAAGACAAAGCCGATTTGGAGTTTGGACTGGACGCCGGCGTCGATTATGTTGCGCTGTCGTTTGTGCGCCAGCCGGGCGATATTCAGCTCGTCAAAGACGTGATGACGGCAAAAAACTGTTCGGCGCCGATTATTGCAAAAATTGAAAAACACGAGGCGCTGCAAAATATCGACGCGATTATCGCGGCGGCAGACGGCATCATGATCGCGCGCGGCGATCTGGCCGTAGAAACGCCGCTGGAGCGTGTGCCGCTGGTGCAGAAGAGTTTGATTAAAAAATGCAACCGCGCCGGCAAGCCGGTGATCACCGCGACGCAAATGCTCAAATCGATGGTCGACGAGCCGCGCCCGACGCGCGCCGAGGCCAATGATGTCGCGAATGCAGTGCTGGATGGCACCGACGCCGTGATGCTCTCCGAAGAAACCGCGATGGGCAAATATCCGATTGAAGCGGTGCAAGTCATGAGCAAAATTTTGCAAACCACCGAGAGCGAGTTGAAACCGCGCGATTGGTTGCCGACGGAAATGCATCACGGCAAAACCGCGGTCGCGGCGGCGGTGAGTCATGCCGCGGTGGGCATCGCGCAAGATTTGAACGTCGCGGCGATTTTGACGCCGACGCGTTCCGGCACGACAGCGAGAATGGTGGCGCGGTATCGCCCGCGCGTGCCGATTGTCGCGATGTGCCATCGCCCGGAAACGTATCGAGCGCTCGCGCTGGTTTGGGGCGTGCATCCGATTGCGTTGGATGAAGATGTGGGTGATTCGGACGCGTTGATCGCGCGCTGCAAATCTGACGCGTTGCAACACGGCTTCGTCGCCTTCGGCGATACGGTGTTGATTACCGCCGGCCTGCCGCCGAGCGCGCAGAGCACGACGAATTTGATTAAGGTGGAAATGATTGAGAG
>CAYZFF010000380.1:0-4720 GCA_964477305.1 uncultured Cytophagia bacterium | reverse complement strand
GTAGCTTGAAAATTTTAGGTTGCCGGTGTTCAATTTGAAATTTTCAATATTCCTCCGCTTATGGTAAAATGTAAAAGCATTTATGATAAACCGCTGCCCGATGATGGCGCGCGGGTTTTTGTTGATCGGTTGTGGCCGGAAGGTATTTCCACCCGGCACGCCGCCGTGGCTTGGTGGGCGCAGGAGTTAGCTCCCTCTTATGAACTGTGGCGACACGGTTCTGCATTAGAACAATGGCCGCAATATCAAGCGAGTTATGTGGCGGAACTCCGCAGCCGCGACCGGCAACCGGCGTTGGAGAAATTACGCCAAAATGCGGCCCACGGCAATGTAACCTTGCTGTACGGCACCGCTGATCCGGGCCGCAACAATGCCGTGATTGTGCAGGAGTTTTTAGAGCGCGGCGGGGGCGAAGCCAAAAAGAAAAAATGAGAAAAATAAAAATAGCTGTCCGACTGCGCCGCTATTCCACTGCTTTAGCTTCTGCTTGCTTTTTTATTTTGCTTGTTGTATTTTACAGTTGTGTTCGGGAAACCGGTTCGCCGCCGTTGGAGACGCTACCGACCGCCGAGCAAGTGGCAACCGCAAAAGCCGATGTAGAAACGGCGAAAGCCAGCCTCACCCGCGAGGGCAAATACAAATGCTGCATTAAACCCGCGTGTGATACGTGCCTGCTGAAAGCCAATGGTTGTGCCTGTGCTGACATGATTGACGCCGACCAGCCCGTCTGTGCAGAATGCGGGTTGGGTTGGAAAAATGGCAGTGGTGCTATCCCAGATGTGCAACCCAGCGAAGTGAAAAATGTCCTGGAAACGCGTTAAAAAAGGTGTCTCCACACTGTTGGCCATCTTGAGTGTCGCGGCCAGCAGTGCGGAAAAAACTCGAAACTTTCGGGCCTGATCTTGCCCTGTCCCCCTTAAAGCGGGACAACTGCATGATGAGGCCTTTTTATTTTCGCTCTGTGCCTCGACTGCATTTATCCGGCGCCCGGCGGATAGTTCAGCATAAATTTCACGCTGCAAGGACAATAGGAAATCCCGCCTCTCGGCGGGAAGCAACTCACTCACCTTATCTTTTTAAGGAGGATTTATGGACTGGCACGATTACCTCGTCGATACCGACGAGTCCATCCGACAGATTTTGAAAACCAGCCGTACCATCGCTGTGGTTGGAATTAAGGACGAGAGTCATGCCTATGAAGCGGCGCACAGCGTTCCGGCCTATCTCCACGCTCGCGGTTATAACATCATTCCGGTAAATCCGAATTATAAATCCGTTTTTGGCAAACCGACGCTAACCTCGCTGGAAGAGATCAAGGAGCCGGTCGATGTGGTGATGATGTTTCGCGCTCCGGCCAACGTGCCGATGCACGTCGACGATACGTTGAAATTAAAACCCAAAGTGCTGTGGATGCAAACCGGTATTCGCAACCAGGACGCTGCACATAAACTCGCGAAGCACGGCATCAAAGTCGTGCAAGATCATTGCATGTATATGGATCATCTCCGCTTGATTCGCGCCGCGGCGTGATCATGAGTTATCATTTTCGGTGAAGTCGGGCTTTTACCAGGGCGCGAAGAATTTGATCGTCGCAGGCGTGAAAGTCCGACTTTTTTTTATACAGTTTAACCAGGACGTTTTTTTATGGCTCCTCAACTGCTGCCTGTGCCGCCGCATTTTAATCCCGCCAAAGTCAGCAAGGTTTGGCCCGTGGCATATCAAGAGCGTGCCGCGGAAGCCGAAGAATGGGCCAAGCAGTTTCACCTTCAACCCGCGGCGGCGGATCGTTTTAAAATTGGTTTGCTGCTGGTGGATGTACAGAACACATTTTGCCTTCCGGGTTTTGAATTGTTTGTCGGCGGGCGTTCGGGAAAGGGCGCGGTTAAAGATAACCGGCAGCTCTGCAAATTCATTTATCAGCATCTGAATGTTATTACCGAAATTTTTCCGACGCTGGATACGCATCTCACCGCTCAAATTTTTCACGCGCTTTTTTTAATTAATGAAAAGGGCGAGCATCCCGCGCCGTACACTTTGGTGACGGTGGATGACGTCGAACGCGGCAAATGGAAATTCAATCCGGCGCTGGCCGCAGTTTTACATACAGACGCGGCCTCCGGCCAGGAACATCTGCTGCATTACGTGCAACAATTAAAAAAAGGCGGGAAGTATGAGCTGACCATCTGGCCTTATCACGCCATGCTCGGCGGTATCGGGCATGCGTTGGTGCCAGCGATTGAAGAAGCGATTTTTTTCCACAGTATCGCCCGCGTCAGCCAGCCGGATTTTCAAATCAAGGGCAACAACGCATGGACAGAGAATTATTCTGTGCTGCGTCCGGAAGTTTTAGAAGGGGCGTATGGACAAAATCTCGCTCAAAAAAATTTGCGTCTCATCGGGAAGTTGTTAAATTTTGATATGGTCATTGTTGCCGGACAAGCGAAGAGCCATTGTGTCGCGTGGACTATTGCCGATTTGCTCGATGAGCTGGCTTTGCATGATAAACAACATTTGGCTAAAAAAATATATTTACTCGAAGATTGTACTTCACCGGTGGTCGTGCCCGGCGTGATTGATTATACCGATCAAGCCGACGCGGCTTTTAAACGTTTTGCCGAGGCGGGCATGCACATCGTTCGCTCGACCGAGCCAATTGCGAGTTGGGCGGGGATTAAATTGTAGCCCGAACCCCTGATCTGGTTTTTGAGGAGAAAAATTGAAAATTTACGTCACCCAACCCATCCCGACCGCCGGCCTGGAGGTTTTGCGCCGTGCTTACCCCGAATTTGAAATGAACCCCGAAGAACGCGTTCTCGCTCGCGCGGAATTGTTGGAGAACGTCAAAGGCTGCGACGCCATTTTGAGCTTGCTCACCGACAAAATGGATGGCGAAGTGTTTGAGGTGGCCGGCCCGCAATTGAAAGTTGTTGCAAATATGGCCGTCGGTTACGATAATATTGATTTGGGCGCAGCCACAGCGCGCGGCATCATGGCAACCAACACGCCCGGCGTGTTAACCGATGCCACTGCCGATCATGCGTGGGCTTTGCTTTTTGCCGTGGCGCGGCGCATTCCAGAGTCGGAAATTTATTTGCGCGCCGGAAAGTTTAAGAGTTGGGGGCCGCTGCTGTTTCTCGGCGGCGATGTGACCGGCCGCACGCTCGGCATCATTGGCGCAGGCCGTATCGGCCACGCGGTGGCGATGAAATCGCGCGGCTTCAACATGCGCGTGTTGTACGCGGATGAGATGCCCAATCCCAAACTCGAACAAGAAATCGGCGCGCGCAAAGTCAGCGTCGAAGAAGTGCTGCGCGAGTCGGATTTTGTTTCGATTCATGTGCCACTATTGCCGAGCACGAAACACTTGATCAATGCGCAATCCCTGCGACTAATGAAAAAGACGGCATACCTGATCAACACCAGCCGCGGTCCGGTGGTGGATGAAGCCGCGCTGGCAGAAGCGTTGAAAAATGGCGTGATTGCCGGCGCCGCGCTGGATGTATTTGAGCGGGAACCGTTGGTGCATCCAGAATTATTAAAACTCGACAACATCGTGCTCACGCCACACACGGCCAGCGCCACAATTGAAACCCGCTCGAAAATGGCGACGATGGCCGCGGAAAATCTTATTGCCGCGCTCGCGGGGCAGAAGCCGGCCAATTTGGTAAATGTTGATGTGTGGGGAAAACAAAGAAACTAATCGCAGAGCGCAGAAAGCAAAGCGCTTCGCGCTAGGCGCCATGCTCTATACGCTCTGCACGGAGAGGAAGGAAAGTGGATTTACTCAACAAGTTAGTGGTGACGATGATGCCGCTGGTGCCCAAGCCGTTGGTGCGCAATGTGGCGAATCGTTACATCGCCGGTGATTCGATTGCCGATGCCGTGCGGTTGGTGCGCGAGTTGAATCAGAAAAATATGCTGGCGACGCTCGATGTGCTCGGCGAGCATATTTCTGAAAAAGAAGAAGCCACGGCGACAGTAAACGAGTATCTCGAAGCGCTCGAAGCGATTCATCGCGAGAAACTCGATAGTAATATTTCGATCAAGCTCACGGCGTTTGGCCTCAAGCTCGATTTTGACTTTTGTCTCGCCAATGTACGGCGTCTCGTGCAGCGCGCTCAGGAGTTGAATAATTTCGTGCGCATCGACATGGAAGACTCCAGTTGCACGACGGACACGCTGCGAATTTATGATATATTACGCAAAGATTTTCGTAACGTTGGCACCGTGATTCAAGCCTATATGCGGCGCGCGCTCGCCGATATTCGCGGACTCATGAACGGGACCCCGGCTAATTTTCGCATTTGCAAAGGCATTTACATTGAACCGCGCGCGATTGCCTATAAAAATCGCGAGCTGATCAACAAAAATTACACTTTCCTGCTTCATGAAATGTTGCGAAACCACGCGTATGTCGGCATCGCCACGCACGACGAGCGCCTGGTGTGGGACGCGATGCGATTAGTGGATGAAATGAAACTGCCGCGCGATAAATACGAGTTTCAAATGCTGCTCGGCGTCGATGAAGAGTTGCGCGACTCGATCATCAATGCCGGCCATCGCTTGCGGGTGTATGTTCCCTTCGGAAAATCCTGGTACGCCTATTCCGTGCGCCGCCTGCAGGAAAACCCGCAGATCGCCGGTTACGTCATAGAGAATTTTTTGGGATTGAAAAGTTCATAATCGTGAAATTGCGGTAACTTTTCAGCTCAGCTTTGCA
>CAYZFF010000379.1:0-4724 GCA_964477305.1 uncultured Cytophagia bacterium | reverse complement strand
CGCTCAGGGTTTCAACATTCATCATGTCATAGCGAGCGGAGTCGAGCTACGTCTGCATGATTTCGGCTTCTTTGTGCTTCAACGTTTCATCAATCAGGCCGATGTGTTTATCGGTGAGTTTTTGCAATTCCTTTTCCTGCGCCTTCTCGTCGTCTTCCGGAAGCTGGCCGTCTTTCTTGGCTTTCTTGAGGTGCTCGAGCGCGTCACGGCGAACGTTACGCACCGCCACCCGGCTGTCTTCCGCCAGCTTCTTGCAGATTTTCACAAACTCCTGCCGGCGTTCTTCGGTAAGCTGCGGAATCGGAATGCGGATGGTCACGCCGTCGTTCTGCGGATTAAAACCGAGATCGGCTTTCAAAATCGCCTTCTCGATTTCGCCGATGAGATTTTTCTCCCACGGCTGGATGGTAATGAGCCGCGGTTCCGGCGTGTTAACGTTGGCAATCTGCTTCAGCGGCACCGGCGCGCCGTAATAATTCACGCGCACGCTATCCAGCAGCGCCGGTGAAGCTTTGCCGGTGCGAATCTTGGATAATTCCTCACGGCTGCTGTCCACCGCTTTTTTCATGCGGCTTTCTGCATCTTTGGTAATCGGATGAGTCATATTAATCACCAATCACTTTCGTTCCAATTTTTTCACCCAGAATCACCCGTTTGATGTTTCCGGGGTCGGTCAAATTAAAAACTATAATGGGGAGTTTATTATCCATGCTTAATGTGACTGCGGTCGTGTCCATGACCTTTAGGCCGCGTTTGACCACTTCCAGGTAGGTTACCGTGTCGTATTTTCGGGCGTTGGGGTTGGTTTTGGGATCGGCGTCATAAACACCGTCGACCATCGTGCCCTTGAGAATGGCGTCGGCTTCAATCTCGATGGCGCGGAGAGTGGCAGCGGTATCGGTGGTAAAATAAGGATTGCCGGTGCCGGCGGCAAAAATCACCACGCGGCCTTTTTCCAAATGGCGGATGGCGCGCCGGCGAATGAACGGCTCGGCGATTTCTTCCATCCGGATCGCCGTTTGTAGCCGCGTAAAAACGCCGCGGCGTTCCAGATAATCCTGCAGCGCCATGCCGTTGATCACCGTGGCCAACATGCCCATATAATCGGCCTGCACCCGGTCCATCCCGCGGGCGCTCGCCGACAAGCCGCGAAAAATATTGCCGCCGCCGATCACGATGCCGATCTGCACGCCAAGCTCGGCGATGGCTTTGACCTCCTGTGCAATTTGATCGACAATTTTTGCATCGATGCCATGGCCTTGTTGGCCCATGAGCGCTTCACCACTCAATTTGAGCAAAACCCGTTTGAAGACCGGTGTAGCGCCGGTTTTAACTTTGGGACTCACAGACATTGAGCTCGCCAGTTGATAAGCCATTTGCGTCCTATAAATTTTAACAAACCCGGACGCTGATAAAAAAACACGTCGAGTTTGCCGGGCGCGGCGTCAATGAAGCAGTGCAAAGTTGTCAAAGCCATCCCGTGCTGAATTAAGCGCCGAGTTGGAAACGAACAAAACGTCTCACGCTGATGTTCTCGCCCAATTTGGCAATCACATCGGTGATGACTTGTTTCACTGTGCGGTTCTGATCTTTGATGAAACTTTGTTCGAGCAGAACATTCTCTTGATAAAACTTTTCGAGTTTGCCCTGCGCAATGCGTTCCACCACATTTTCCGGTTTTTTCTCGTTGCTGGCCTGCGTGCGATAGATTTCGAGTTCCTTATTGATTTGTTCCGTCGAAACCTCTTCGCGGCTAACGGCGCGCGGATTGGTGGCGGCAATTTGCATCGCCAAATCTTTCACCAGCCCGCGAAACTCCGGCGTCTTCGCCACAAAGTCAGTTTCACAGTTCACTTCAATAAGCACGCCTAACCGGCTGCCGGGATGAATGTAGGACTCAATCAAGCCTTCATTGGTCGCACGGCCGACTTTCTTCTCGGCGCTTGAAATGCCTTTTTTGCGCAGCCACTCCACCGCCTTGTCCATGTCGCCGCCGACTTCAACCAGGGCTTTTTTGCAATCCATCATGGCGGCGCCGGTGCGCTCACGCAACGTTTTGACAATATCTGCAGATATACTGGTAGACATTTTATACCTCCACTTATGCTTTATCTTCTTCGGCTGGCGCTTTGCCGGCATAGCGCGCTTCCGACGCTTCTTCGTTTTCTTCCGTTTCTTTCTGTTCGGCGCCGGTGCGTAAGCCGCTCAAACCTTCCAGAACCGCATCCGATATGGCGCGGGTAATAACCGAGACGCTGCGAAAAGCGTCATCATTGCCCGGCACCGCATAATGCACGACATCGGGATCGGAATTGGTGTCGACAATCGCGAAAATTTTAACGCCGAGGCGCGCGGCTTCCGTCACGGCGATGGATTCTTTAATCGTGTCGACGATGAACATCGCCGCGGGCAAGCGCGTCATATCGCGAATGCCGCCGAGCGTTTTCTCGAGCTTTTCACGCTCGCGCTCCAAAGAGAGAATTTCTTTTTTAGTGATTTTGTCGTAAGTGCCGTCCGAACTCATCTTCTCGATGTTCTTCAGGCGTTTGATGCTTTTTTTGATGGTGCTAAAATTCGTCAACATGCCGCCGAGCCAGCGATCATTGACATAGTACATGTGGCAACGCTCGGCCTCGGCCTTTATAATATCTCTTGCCTGTTTTTTGGTGCCGACAAAAAGAACTTTATCACCGGAACGCACCGTGTCAACCATCGCGTTGTACGCCACCTGCAGGCATTCGAGCGATTTTTTCAGATCGATAATATGAATACCGTTGCGCTTCATGAAGATGTACTTGCCCATCTTCGGATTCCAGCGGCGGGTCAAGTGGCCAAAATGGGTTCCGGCCTCTAATAAATTTTGCAAAGTTACACTAATCATAAAAACAACTGCTCCTGAGGATTTGGGGGTTATCGCTCCGCTCATCTTTAAGATGTAGGCGGAACGCCGCCACCTGGCTGCAGGCGGTGCTTCTGCCTGACCGGCGTGTGTTCCACTTTTGTGGAAACCCCGACGCCGCAGCCCGATGTGTGAAGTCTGGTCGCTGGTTTCTGGTTGCTTGAGATTTTTACCAGCAACAAGCAACGAGAGACAAGCAACCAGTTTAACGTTTCGAAAATTGGAATCTTTTGCGCGCGCCTTTTTGGCCGTATTTTTTGCGCTCTTTCATGCGCGGATCACGCGTCAAAAAGCCGGCGACTTTGAGTTTCTTGCGAAATTCATCGTTGATTTTGAGCAACGCCCGCGCGATGCCGTGCCGCACCGCCCCGGCCTGGCCGGTGAGGCCGCCGCCGATCACATTGGCGTAGATGTCGTACTTGCCCAAGGTTTCCGTCAGTTGCAACGGTTGCTCGATAATCATTTGCAACGTTTCGCGCTTGAAATAATCCAGCAGCGGCTGCGTGTTGACCACGACTTTGCCTTCGCCGGGCATCATGCGCACCCGGGCGGTGGAAGTTTTGCGGCGCCCGACCGCGTTAAATGAAGCGACTCTCATCATACTCCTCTGATTCAATCATGAAAACTTCGGCAAAACCACTTCGCGACAAAATTATTTTATTTTAATCCTTTTGCCTTAAAATGTTTTTGTCTTAAATTAAATTTTCCGGTTTCTGCGCTTGATGCGGATGCGCCGTGCCGCGATACACTTTGAGCTTTTTAATCTGCTGCTTGCCGAGACGCGAATGCGGCAACATGCCCCAGACCGCCCATTCAACCAGGCGTTCCGGATGACGACGCTGCACGTCGGAAAACACTTCCTGTTTCAAACCACCAGGATAACCGGTGTAATGCGAATAGGTTTTGATGTCGGCTTTTTTGCCGGTTAATCGAACCTTCTCCGCATTGATGACGACGACGAAATCACCCACATCGAGGTGCGGGGTGAATTGGGGTTTGTTCTTGCCGCGCAGCACAGTGGCAATTTTGGTCGCCAAGCGACCCAGTACCAATCCGCTGGCGTCAACCACATACCACTTCCGCTCGATTTCGTTCGCTTTGGGAATGTAGGTACGCAAACTTCTCTCCTTAATAAGGTTAATTCTCGTAGCCCTGCTTCCTTGTTAGACACTGCATAAATTCAGCGTTCGCAGTAATCCACAAAACGCCGCCTATAAGGGCGCGGCTACAAATGCTTCAAAAACCCAAAATATAAACTTATGAAAAAACAGCCTCAGAGTCAAGCTCTTTTTCCGTTAAAAAACTTATAACCAATGAGTTTATAAGCCAGTCGCGCTGCAAAAAAATCCGAACCGGCCAACCCGCGCAAAGGCATCAACTCGACGATATCGCAACCTACCACTTCGCGGCGAGAAAACAGCGCGCGCAGGAAATCGAGCGCTTCATACCAACTAAAACCACCTGGTTCGGGTGTGCCAACGGCCGGCATTTCCGCCGGATTAAAAAAATCCAGGTCAATCGTTAGGTAAACGCGTGTTCCCACTAAATTGAAAACTTCTTCCATCCACTGTGCCGCGCCGAGTTGGCGCATCTCATGGGCGTAATAAACTCGGGACGGCGCTTTGAGCCGTTCACGTTCACCAATGATGCCGCTGCGAATGCCGAGGCCAATAAATGGACACAACTCGATTACGCGTGCCATCGCGCAGGCATGACTGTAGGGTGAACCGGCGTATTCATCACGCAAATCACTGTGTGCATCGAGTTGGACAACCCAGAGATCGGGATATTTTTCGTGCATTGCCTGCACCATACCGGGCGTCAC
>CAYZFF010000378.1:0-4734 GCA_964477305.1 uncultured Cytophagia bacterium | reverse complement strand
ATCGGGCCGCGCGGGCGATCAAATTTATAAACACGCGTGCGCGGGTTGCTGCTCACTGTAATTTCCGTAACGGCGGTGAAATCGCGCAGTTTTTCCACGAGTAATTTATAGGTGTAATACTGCGGCTTCTCGGCATAATTTTCCGGTTGCGTGCCGGTAAGATTGATCCAACCGACCAATGAGCCGCGACCGATGAGCGCGCCCAACGGCGAATCTTTCGACAGATCATTGGTGCCGGAAAAATTTGCCGCGACCGCACCTTCGCCAAATGCGGAGACAAAAGATTTGACCAGGCGGCGTGCGCCATTGGCGTAGTACCAATTCAGCACCGTTTGATTGCCCGCATTCAATTTATCAAAAAGATCCCGGTGCGGATCGCCGGTGAATAAAGAATTGGAAAAATCGCCGTGAATGCGCTTGATCCACTCCTGCGAGGCAAGAAAGCTTGGCGGCGCGTTGAATTGCGCATCGCCTGGAATCAACGGCAGCGGCCCGAAATAACCGACCGGAAAAATGTTCGACCACATATCGTCGACATAAATCGGTTTGTTGCCGGCGTGGGCGCGGATGAATTGAAACTCCTGATCGATGGTCCGCCAACTGAAATGCGGATGCCAGCCGATATAATCGCACTCGATACCGTCCGCGTCGTTGCCGAAACTGGCGAGCATTTTTTTCAAACTGTCCCAACCCGCGGTGTACGTGCTGCCTTTGAAGTTTTCCCCGCGCAACCGCCGTTGAATGGCGCTCTGCGGGCTGATCGGATCGAATTGCGGATAATCCGGAAAATCGGCGTAAAGATCCCACAGCACCGCGCCGCTCGAAACCAATTTGGAATTTCCGGAAGGATCGGCGTCGTGAATCGCGCGATACGTGATGCGATGGAAACGCAAGAGATTGCCAATGGTGTCATACCAAAACGGCCCCTTGCGCGCATCGCCCGTGCCTTCCTGGCCAAATTTAATTTCGCCGGTCATAATATAATTTCGCACCGGCTGCTGCAGGCCCGGCATGTCCTGCACACCGTCGCCGTCGTAGCGCTCGACAAACGCTTTGATGAAATTGATCCAGTGTTGTTCAAACGCCGGTTCCGGCGCGCAATCTTTGGTTTCGAGCAGTCCGTACTGGCAATCGGGCTTGTTGGGAAAAGCCCACTCCGCATTCGGCGAAAGATTCAACGCGAGCGCAAAGCCATGCCGCCCCAGAAGCCGGACGACGGAATCTGCGCTCGTGAAATTGATGGGCGCAGTGGGGCTTGGTTGCATCGTATTCCAATTACCGAAACCATTCAAATTAATATCACCGCCGGGCGCGGCTTTCGCCAACTTACCCAACAGCAACTCGTGTTTGGGATGGCCCCAGGGTTCGATATCATTATATTCAAAGCCGAAACGGCGTTGCGTCTGTTGTGCATTGGCAGCAAGCACAAAAACAAACGTAAACGCGGTCAATTGAGAAAAACAAATTTTTTTCATCATAAAATTGTGCAGGTTATTGCGGATTTATGGCCTCGTTTATTGAGACTGGTGAATGCTTACAATCAAATCAGTTTTTGAACATCGGCCTCCCTTTTAAATTTGACATAACTTATAAAATTCCACAACAAAAAACAATGGTCATTTTCGCTCGATTAAAAATAAAAAAGCCGGCGATTGGAATCACCGGCCTTCACAAATTTGACTGAAAAACCGACGCAACGACGGAGTTATTTTAAATTCGTTAAAACCTGATTTTTTGCGTCGTCGCTCTCGAACTGAGGCTTGCTGTTATTTCATCAACAACAATCTCTTCGTCTGCGCAAAAACTTGTCCTGAGCCTGCCGCAGGACCCTCGGCTTCCAAACGATAGAGGTAAATGCCGGAGGCCAGCGAGCTTGCATCCCAATTGATTTTGTAGATGCCGGCTGCGACTTGTCGATTGACGAGCGTGGCGACTTCTGCTCCGAAGGAGTTATACACTTTCAGTCGAACATAAGTCGCGCGCGGCACGGAAAATTGGATCGTCGTCACCGGATTAAATGGATTAGGATAATTCTGCGCCAATTGATAACTGGTTACGGTTAACGGCTCATCGGCGACTTCAGATGCATCGGACGCCTCAATTGCGGATTCTTTCGCCAACACCCCCGGCGAATGGAAGCCGAACGTCACCTTTGAATCAAGCGTAATGTTATTGGCGGCGACCGAGCCTTTGAATATGCTGCCCGTCAAGAAATGCACTTCGGCGGCCGGCGCAATGATCGAACCTTGAACCGTTGCATTCTTGCCGATTTCCAACGTTACGGTTTGCCGCGTGAGAAACGAAACTTGGTGCGTCGCCGCGCCCGTGCCTGTAATGAGAACTTTCACGTTGCTGTCGAAGCTTAGCTCTTCCACCACGTGGATATTCGCCGGTCCGCTGGAAACGTCAATCGAGAGCATCGCCGAAGGATCAGTGTCAAGCACGTTCATGAAATAATCACCCGCGCTCAAAAAGAGCTTGCCCGAGCCTCTCACCGTCACGTCACCATAAACTCCCGGCGGCAGGTTGAGGGCGCCATTGTTGGGCACGGTCACATCTCCCGCGGTCGGTGGAACCGTAAACGATAATTCCGGCAAAAACTGAATCTCACTCACATTCGCATTTTCTGTGGTTATACCCATGACCACGGCGCTGCCGGAGAGGTTGACGTCAGCTCCCGAAGTCGCATTGCCCATGATGGTATTGTCGTCATCGATATTGATATCATCGATGGCGACCAAGTTGCCCGTATGCTTGCCTGGCGAAGTGCCCTGGTCAAATTCGATCTTACCATTAGAGTGGATGTTGCCGTTCGATAGTTTGTTTTGGTTGATCTTCACCAAATTGTTGGCGATAAAAACAAATTCATGCGCCGTGACGGTGATTTGATCCGTGGCTTGGCAGCCTTTGGCATCAGTCACGGTCAAAGTATAAGTGGTTGTATTCGTCACCCGCACTTTTGGTCTGGCTGTTGTGGGATCATCCAAATTGGTGGTTGGCGCCCAACTGTATGTGTAAGGCGGAGTGCCGCCGCTCGCGGCCGGGTTACTACCGAGCTTCATGGTGTAGCCGTAAAGTATGCTGCGATCCACGCCGGCATCGGCAGTAGGCGCCGGATTGACCCCGATAGTTACTTCATCCGTAGCCATGTTTCCGGTGGCATCGGTTACGGTAAGGGTGTAGGTGGTGGTCAATGCGGGCGAGGCGATGGGATTGGCTATCGCCGCGTTGTCCAAATCCGCCGAAGGCGCCCACGCAAACGTGTATGGCGCAGTGCCACCGCTTGCCGCCGGGGTGCCGCCAAGTGTTGTGGATTGACCCGCACAAGTTTCCTTATCCACACCGGCATCGGCAACCAACGGAGCCTGCACAAGCTTCCACAACTCCGTTCCCGTAGTTTGGTCGTTGGCATAGAAGAAGAGAACATCGTTGAGTTTGGTCAGAGAGCGAGGAGTTGAACCTAGTGCACCCGGATAAAGATCTTGAACGAGCCTCGTGCCGGCAATCGTGCCATCACTTTTCCATAGCTCATCTCCGTTAACGCCGTTATTAGCGTTAAAATAAACCGTGCCATTAATTTCTGCCAGGTCGGGTAATAGTGAGAATGCGCCGAATGAGCCAACCGCGCCCGGTCTGATATCTTTAATCATGACCGTGCCGCTGGCCGTGCCATCGCTTTTCCACAACTCTCGTCCGTTGCTGCCATCATCAGCGCGAAAAATGAGCGTCCCATTCACGTTGATCATCCAATCCGGATCGGAGCTGCCGATATTCGGATTAATATCTTTAACCAGCATCGTGCCGTCGGCAGTGCCATCGCTTTTCCACAACTCTAAGCCATTCGTGCCGTCATTGGCTTGGAAAAAAACCGTGTTGCCGATGTTGGCGAAATGAACACCGCCGACGATACCGGGAAATGAATCCCCCGGCCCCGGATTAATATCTTTAACCAAAACGGTGCCGCTTGCCGTGCCATCGCTTTTCCACAACTCCAGCCCGGTGATGCCATCCGAGGCCAAGAAAAATAGAATACCGTTACAATTGAATAGGAAGCGCGGATTCGAACCGAATACCCCCGGCCTGATGTCTTTGATCATCACGGTGCCGGCCGCCGTGCCATCGCTTTTCCACAACTCGCTGCCCTTGGTGCTCTCTATGGCGATGAAGAAGAGTGTGCCATTAACGTTCGTCAGGTATGCAGGGCTGGAAAAAGCCGAGCCAGTGACAATGTCTTTGACGAGTACCGTGCCAGTGGCAGTGCCATCACTTTTCCACAGTTCATATCCGTTAACGCCGTTAGTAGCGCTAAAGAAAAGTGTGTTTTGGACTACAGTGAAAAAGCCCAATATTGAATCCCCAAAAGGGTTGATGTCTTTAACCAATACAGTGCCGGCGGCAGTACCATCACTCGTCCATAATTCACGCCCAGTGGCGACGGTATTGGCTCTAAAGAAGAGCTTGCCGTTGAAGTTGATCAAATCTTGAGGGGCAAAGTGGCCTGGTCCCGGCACGACGTCATTAACTATTATTGTACCGCCAGTCGTGCCATCGCTTTTCCACAATTCAGTGCCAGTCTCGGCAACAACAGCATAAAAGTAAAATATATCGTTGACACTAACCGGAGGGCCGGCCGTATAATATCCTCCAAAGGTTTTGACCAATTGAGGCGTTTGCGCCAGGCCAGCACTGGACCATGCTAACACGAGCACGTACCCTATTCGCCGTATTAAGAAA
>CAYZFF010000377.1:0-4753 GCA_964477305.1 uncultured Cytophagia bacterium | reverse complement strand
GTGGCAATCGGCGTGGTGCCGGCTTCATTCATTAAGCGAACGATGAGGTCGGATTTATCCACCAGCGTGATCACCGGCGGACTGGCACTGAGTTCGAGTTGGGTGATGGCCGGGCCAAATTTAATTTGCACTTGTCTGGCGCCCGGAACCGGCACCTCCGGTGTCGAGCCAAGATATTCGACAGTGATCGTTTCGACTTTGTTGGAGGTCAAGGTGGCTTGCGCATAATCCTCGCCTTGCGGAATGATCAATGGCGGTATTGGTTCAAGCCTGCCGCTGCTGTTAAACAAGCGTATGCGAATAGCGCTCGGCGCCACGCCTTCTTCACTGCCATAATAAACATGAATCGTCGCCGCATCTTTGCCGTCGGCGAGCAACGGGCGCTGGGGGCTGCTTTTTAAAACCAGCAGTGGCCCTTGTTCCGAGGCAAATTGCGGCGGCGCCGCCAGCATCCCCGCGCCGTAAAAGCGGCCATCGAATCCGGGAAGCATGGCACCGGGCCGGCGTCTTTGCAAAATTTTTGCTGCCGGCTTGACGCGAATTGGGGTATCACCCGAAAGCAACTCCGGAATTTTGGCGATGTGAGTGGCGTGAATTTCAATGAACCCAATCGCCTCCAAGGGCAATTGCAGTTTGATGGAGCTTTCCCCAACTCTTATGGTATCTTGTATTTTTTTCTGCGATGGCCGCACCCCACGCAACTCGATTTCAATAATATATTCTTTGGGCGCCGGCACCGGTTTATTATCCGCGTCTTGTAACATGACTTCGAGCAGCGCTTTGGCGCCGATCGTATAACTTGGCGAATCTGGTTTAACGACCAGCTTGATCGGTTTACTGGCGGCTTGCTGCCGTGCTTGTGTCATCGCCTCGGGCGCGCCGAACAACAAGAAGTTCGCGCTGCACAATGAAATGAGAAGCAAACGTGGAAAATGGAGTGACATAGAATTTACCTTGTGATGACGTTTCTTACTTCAGTCCGTGTCAATATCACGTGCCGAATACTACACAAAAATTAAGCCATTGTCAACAATAAAAAAAGCCAGAGAGTAAAAAGCTCTCTGGCTTCCTTTGTGCGTCCCCAACGGGAGTCGAACCCGTGTTACCGCCGTGAAAGGGCGGTGTCCTAGGCCACTAGACGATGGGGACATTTTAATTAAATTTTCACTAGCATAAATTTTAAATCGCAGATTTACAATTTAAAATTTATGCTACCAAACCTCATAATGGGTGGGTGAGGGGACTTGAACCCCCGGCCACCAGAGCCACAATCTGGTGCTCTAACCAACTGAGCTACACCCACCGTCTGGGGTGATAGATGAGAACCTGAAGCTTAACATGCTTTCCGATCCTCATCTTTCATCCCGTGCGCCAGGAGGGAATCGAACCCCCAGCCCGCAGCTTAGAAGGCTGCTGCTCTATCCGATTGAGCTACTGGCGCGAAAAGTCAAACACGCATTTTCTTTTTACCGCTTGCTTTTCTTTTTTGTCGTACTTCCGTCGGGGCAGCAGGATTTGAACCTGCGACCCCCTGGTCCCAAACCAGGTGCGCTAGCCGGACTGCGCTATGCCCCGTGAAATGCAGCTTTAAATATATAAAATTATATTGGTAAAATCAAGAATATTTTCAGCGAATTTTAGCTAATTTGTCATAAGCCGATTAGGGTGAAAGCTTTGTCGCAGACACCGCGCCACGCGGTGCAGAAAAAGTAAAAACCTTAATTGACCTGAGAACTTTCGAGCGGCGCACTGTGGAGCAGCAACATTTTGCGGACGCGCGCTTTCAACGTTTCGACCAGGAAGGGTTTGTCGAGAAAATCGCTGCGCTCGTCTTTCAACAAGGGTGCAAGCTTTTCAGCGTCTTTGACGCCGGTGAGAAACAAGATCGGAATGTGCGCAATCTGGGGATCTGACCGAATCGCACGGAGCGTTTCAGCGCCGTTCATCTCCGGCATGACGAAGTCCATGACGATTAAATCCGGCCGTTCTCGCCGAATGACCTTCAAGCCTTCCCTGCCGTCGCCGGCTTCAAATACTTCGTGATCGTCCTGCCGCAACGTGTGTCGAATAAGGCTGCGAATCGGACGCTCATCATCAATGGTAATAATTTTTTTCCCCGACAGCCGCGGAATTGGAAGGGCATCATTTCTTTTTAGCATATGACTTTCTATCCAGAACTTTAGCTGCAGCCGGTTGGTTTTCCCCGTTCACAAAATAAAAAGGGCAACTCGCCGTTTCGCGATGCCGCGGCCTCACTAACCACCGCTTCATAACGAAATTGTGATCGCCCTCGATCCAACACACACACATCATACCCAACACCGTACACCATTGTTATAAATAATTTTTGACCGCGCCCAACAAGTTCTCCCACACGGCCATCTTGTGGGTGAGCCATCCAACCTACCTTGACATAAAATAATCCACGTTCCATTTAAAGTCAAGAGAAAATTCGTCACCGCGCAAGCAACCGCTGAATGGATTGTGCGCGCCGACGATTAGGTCCGAACCGTTTTATTTCCGCGCTTGACATTTCTCGAAGATTTTTGCATCTTTTCTCTCACAAAAATGCTTACCCAAAAATCATTCAACGCGAGGAGGTTGACGTGAAAAAACGAGGTCTGCGGAATGGGATAGCCGGCGTCATTTTATTTCTGTGGGCAAACCTGATTGTTGCACAATCCGCAAACCAACGGCATGAATTGGAAAAACAATTCGATGCTTCCATGAAAGCGGACAATTTGCGCAATTGGATGAAGCGTATGGCGGCGCGGCCGCATCATATCGGCTCACCGTACGGAAAAGAAAATGCGGAGTTCATTGCGGCGCAATTTAAGTCGTGGGGCTATGATGCAAAAATCGAAGAATTTTATGTGCTCTTTCCAACGCCTAAAACGCGGGTGTTGGAAATGCTCGCGCCGGTGAAATTTAAACCGGCGCTCGCGGAAGCCGCGCTCAAAGAAGATGCGACTTCCAATCAAATCAGCGAACAACTTCCCGTTTACAATGCGTATTCCATCGACGGCGACGTGACGGGCGAATTGGTTTATGTTAATTACGGCGTGCCGAAAGATTATGAAGAATTGGCGCAGCGCGGCATCGAGGTGAAAGGTAAAATCATCATCGCGCGTTACGGCGGCTCGTGGCGTGGCATCAAGCCAAAAGTCGCCGCAGAGCACGGCGCGATTGGTTGTTTGATTTATTCCGATCCGCGCGATGACGGTTATTTTCAGGGTGATGTGTACCCAAAAGGCGCATATCGCAACGAGTACGGCGCGCAACGCGGCTCGGTGGCCGACATGCCGTTATTTCCCGGCGATCCCCTGACGCCGGGCAGCGGCGCGACAAAGGACGCCAAACGTTTAGCGATTAAAGACGCACCGACGCTCACTAAAATTCCGGTGCTGCCGATTTCTTATGGCGATGCAAAACCGTTGCTGGAAACTCTCGCCGGCCCGCTGGCGCCAGACTCGTGGCGCGGCGCATTGCCGCTGACGTACCATCTCGGCCCCGGTCCGACGAAAGTGCATCTTAAGTTGGAGTTTAATTGGGATATCAAACCGCTTTACAATGTCATCGCCAAAATGCCCGGCAGCGAATATCCAGATGAATGGATTATTCGCGGCAATCACCACGATGCGTGGGTGAACGGCGCGGACGATCCGGTGAGCGGCATGGTGGCAACGATGGAAGAAGCGCGCGCGATCGGTGAATTGGTGAAATCCGGTTGGAAGCCGAAACGCACGCTCGTCTATTGTGCATGGGATGCGGAAGAGCCTGGCTTGCTCGGTTCGACGGAATGGGCCGAAGCGCACGCCGATGAATTAAAAAGCAAAGCGGTGATTTACATCAACTCTGATTCAAATGGCCGCGGTTTTCTCGGCGTTGGCGGTTCACATACTTTAGAAAAATTTATCAACGGTGTGGCGCGGGATGTCCTCGACCCGCAAAAGAAAATCAGCGTGGCTGAGCGCGCGCGGGCGTTGCGCATTCTCAGCGGCAGCGCGGAAGATCGCAAAGAAGCACGTGACCGCAGAGATTTGCGGATTTCGGCGCTCGGTTCCGGTTCCGATTTTACCCCGTTTTTGCAGCATCTCGGCATTGCGTCGTTGAATCTTGGCTATGGCGGTGAAGACGGCGGCGGTTCCTATCATTCCATTTATGATTCTTTCGATCATTACACGCGTTTTGCGGACGCCGATTTTTCTTACGGCATTGCGCTCGCGCAAACCGCGGGCCGCGCCGTGATTCGCCTGGCGGATAGCGAGGTGCTGCCATTTGAGTTTATGAATTTTTCGGACACGGTGAGTAAATATGCGAGAGAAGTCGTAAAACTCGCCGATGATATGCGCGATGAAACCGAAGAATTGAACCGCCGGCTTAAAGACAAAACTTTCGACGCGGTGGCAGACCCCAAAGAAGTTTTTATCGCGCCAAAACCAAAGGAGGCTGTGCCTTTCCTGAATTTCGCGCCGTTGCAAAATGCCGTCGCTGTGGTGCAGCGCAGCGCCAAAAATTATGATCTCGCCACGCACAGTCTATCAACGAATGGCAAAACCATTGCCCGTGAAAAGCAGAAAACGTTGAACGCCATTTTGCTCAGCCTCGAACACACGCTCACCAATAGTGCCGGATTGCCGCGCCGTCCGTGGTTCAAGCACCAAATTTATGCGCCCGGCTTTTACACCGGCTACGGCGTCAAAACCTTGCCAGCCGTGCGCGAAGCTATTGAGCAGCGCAATTGGACCGAAGC
>CAYZFF010000376.1:0-4768 GCA_964477305.1 uncultured Cytophagia bacterium | reverse complement strand
GCGCCAACGAAACGGGTTATTCGGATAAAGGGTTGGCAGCCAACACGATGTATTTCTATCGTGTCCGCGCAGTTAATGCCGGCGGCCCTTCGGATTATTCTAATGATGCGAATACAGCAACATTGCCCAATTTACCCGGCACGCCGACGCAGTTGACTGCGACACCGGTGAGTAATCGACAGATTGATTTGGCCTGGCAGGATAATTCAACCGACGAAGACAGCTTTAAGATCGAGCGCAAGCCGGGAGGCCCGGCGGGCGTGTACAAGCAAATTGCGATGCTCCGGGCCAATACAAAGAGCTATGCGGATACAACGCTGGCGGCGAATTCGTCTTATTTTTATCGAATCCGTACATATAATCGTGGCGGCCATTCGAATTATTCTAATGAAGCCAATGCGCTGACGTTGCCGAATCCGCCGGTGGCGCCGAATCAGTTGGCCGCGACGGCGATGAGTAACACACAAATCAATCTTGCCTGGCAAGACAAAGCTGGCAACGAAGCCGGTTTCCGGATTGAACGCAAAATACTGGCGACGGACGCGTATCTGGAAGTGGCGAAAGTCGGCCCGAACGTCACGAGTTATTCTGACAATAATCTTACAGCGCTCACCACTTATTTTTATCGCGTTCAGGCTTTTAATGCTGGCGGCTATTCGAGCAATAGTAATGAAGTCTTCGCGACGACATGGCCCAATCCACCCGTAAACCCGGCGGAATTGACCGCGACGACAGTGAGTAATAAGCAGGTCGACCTGATTTGGCAGGATAACTCGGCCGACGAAGACAGTTTTAAAATCGAACGGCGGGTGGGCACCGCCGGCAAATATAAGTTAATTGTGGCGCTGGGCGCCAATGCAACCAAGTTTTCTGATACCGGCCTTACGCCGAACACGCTTTATTTTTACCGCGTCCGCGCTTATAATGGCGGCGGCCACTCGGCTTATTCCAATGAAGTAAACACGGTGACGTTGCCCAATGTGCCGGCCCCGCCCGCGCGATTGAAGGCAACGGTGATCAGCCAAACCCAAATCAACCTGGCGTGGGCAGACAGCGCCGGCAACCAAGTCGGCTGTAAAATTGAGCGTAAAATCGCCGGCGGTGTTTATGCTCAAATCGATTCGGTTGGCGCCAATGCCACGAGTTATCAGGACACCGGCCTGAAGCAAGATACCGAGTATTTTTATCGGATTCGCGCTTACAACGCCGGCGGCCAGTCCATTCCGTCGAATGAAGTGAGCGCGGCGACTTTGCCCATCCCCCCTGCGGCGCCGGTGAATTTGACGGCCAAAGCGATGAGCAGCAGTCAAGTTGATCTCACGTGGGCGGATAGCTCGAATAACGAAAGTGGTTTTAAAATCGAGCGCCGGACCCAGTTGGGCACTTTTGTGGAAATAGCCGCCACCGGCGCGAATGTAAGAAGTTATTCGAATATTGATTTGATCTCGAATACGCGCTATTTTTATCGCGTCCGCGCTTACAACCGTGGAAACCTTTCCGCTTATTCCAACGTTGCCGAAGTTCTCATGCCGGCCAAACCGCCGACGGCGCCGCGCGATTTGGTTGCCACCACGAGGATCAATTTGCAAATCGACCTCGAGTGGCTGGACACCTCAAGCAGTGAAGACAGTTTTAAAATCGAGCGGAAGATTGGCAAGACGGGTGCGTATGTGCTGATTGCCACTATCGGCAAAGATGCGGTAAATTATTCCGATGCCAATTTGCAGCCGTTTACTCAATATTTCTATCGCGTGCACGCGGTTAATCCGGGCGGCCCTTCCAGTTATTCGAATGAAGCCGGGGCTACCACGCTGACTCGCCCGCCGGCGGCGGCGAGAAATTTGACGGCCACGACGGTGAGCAATAGCAGAATTCGGTTGGCCTGGGCCGATAGCGCTAACAATGAAATCGGTTTCCAAATCGATCGCAAAGCCGATAGCAGCGACGTGTATGTGACCATTGCGACTTTGGGCGCGAATGCGAAGAGTCTGGTCGATTCGAGTTTGAGCGGCGGTATAGAATATTTTTACCGGGTGCGGGCTTACAACACTGGCGGCCATTCCGGCTATTCCAATGAGGCCAGGGCCAAAACTCTGCTCGATCCGCCGGGCAAGCCGACCAATTTACTCGCGGCAGCAGAGAGCAATACGAAAATTAAACTCACCTGGCTGGACAATTCGGCCAACGAAGCCGGCTTCCAGATCGACCGCAAAACCGAAGCAACCGGAATATATGCCCTGCATATAACGGTTGGCCCCAATGTAAAAAGTTTTATCGATTCAAGTTTAGCCGTAAATAGCAGTTATTTTTACCGCATTCGCGCTTTTAACTCCGGCGGTAATTCGACCTACAGCAACGAAGCCAGCACCAAGACGCTGCCCAATGTTCCGGCGGCGCCGAGTGATTTGGCCGCCACCGTTGCAAGCGCGCGCCGGGTGAGTCTGACGTGGACGGATAACTCGAATAATGAATCCGGTTTTCAGATTGAGCGCAAAATCTCGCAAGGCGGGACGGGCGTGTATGAAGAAATCGGCTTGGCTACCGCCAATGTGAAGCGTTTTGTCGATTCGACGGTGACCGGCAAAACCCTGTACTTCTATCGCATCCGGGCTTATAATGCCGGCGGCAGCTCGGCTTACGCCAATGAAGTGAACGTCACGACATTGCCCAATGTACCGCTGCCTCCGACCAACCTGACGATTAATTCGGTGAGCAATCGCCAAATTAAGCTGATCTGGACGGATAATTCCATTAACGAAAGTAATTTTAGGATCGAGCGCCGCACGACGGCTGCGGGCACCTATGTTGTCGTGGCGGCCGTCAACGCAAATATCTCTACTTTTAATGATACCGGTTTGGTGGCTTTGACGCCATACTACTATCGGGTTTACGCTTTCAATACCGGCGGCAATTCAAGTTACTCCAACGAAGTGAGCGCGACCACTTTACCCAATCCGCCGGTAAAGCCGGATAGTCTGGTGGCGACCGCCATAAGCCATTTGCAGATCAATTTGAAGTGGAAAGATCTGTCCGACAATGAAAACGGCTTTCAGATCGAACGCAAAATCGGCGCAGGCGGTAAGTTCGTCCAGGTCGCTTCGGTCGGTGCGGGGGTTGCGGAATTTTTTGACTCCAACTTGATTGCAAACAAAGAATACTATTATCGGGTGCGGGCGCTCAATGCCGGCGGCCTGTCGAATTATAGCAATGAAGCCAAGAGCATGACGCTGCCGGTTTCGCCGGGCAGTTTAGCCGGCGGCTCCTTGAGCAATCGCCGTCTGTATATTGCATGGACGGACAGTTCCAATAATGAAAGCGGTTTCCGCATCGAACGCCGTCTTTTTGAAACCGAGTATGTAGAGATTGGTTTCGTGGGCACGAATGTGAGAACCTACGCCGATTCCAACTTGACGCCGAATACGGTTTATTACTATCGGGTGCGCGCGTTCAATTTCGGCGGCCTTTCGGCTTATTCCAACGAAGCGCCCGTCGCCACGTTGCCCAATGCGCCGATCCGGCCCCGAGCCTTAAGCGTCAAACGCTTGCCCAATCTGCGGTTGGAACTGGCCTGGACCGATAGCTCGAACAACGAGATCGGCTTTGTGATTGAACGCAAGCTTATCGCCGACTCGGCCTATCAGGAAACCGGCATTGTTAACGAAAATATCGCCACATTTATTGACACCGGACTGGTGGCGGAAACGCGCTATTATTATCGCGTGCGCGGTTTCAACACCGGCGGTTATTCGCAGTATTCCAATGAAGCCAATAATTTGACATTGATCGCGCCGCCGCCGCCGCCGGATGGATTGAGCGCCATTAGTGGCGGCAGCACGAAGATCAACTTGCTCTGGCAGGATTTATCCAATAACGAGAGCGGCTTCAAGATTGAACGCAAGTTGATGAGCGACACCGTTTATACCGAGATCGCCGGCGTCGGCGCCAATGTCGTCAGTTATGCTGATAATCAAGTGACGAAAGACGCGGCGTACATCTACCGCGTGCGCGCGTTCAACGACGGCGGCACTTCGACGTACACGAATGAAGCGACGGCGATACCCTCCAGCGAGATTAACTTTGCCGTCGGCAAACCGGCGCTGGCTTCAAGCGTCGATATTGTCGGCACGGCCAACCGCGCGGTTGACGGCAACCTGACAACCTTCTGGCGCAGCGACACAGTTACGGCGGCAAAACCGCAAGTGTGGTTGCGCGTGGAGCTAAACCCGGACGCGCAGTTCGTCATCGATCGGGTGGTGATCCGCTGGTATCAAAATTTCTTTGCCGCGGCGTTTGATATTCAAGTGTCGGATAACGGTTTGCACTGGACGACGGTTTACACCACCGAAGCCGGCAAAGCGGGCACGCAGGAAATTGGGTTCGTGCCGACGCCGGCGCGCTTCGTGCGTTTGTATATGAAACGCAACAACAAAGCCAATTACCGCGTGACCGAATTTGAAGTCTACAATGGCCTCGCCAAAGCTTCCCATCCAGCGGATGCCAGCGATGCTATGATTCCAGACACTGTCACACTGCGGCCGAATTATCCCAACCCCTTTAATCCGGCTACGACGATTTCGTATGCATTGCCGGCAGGTGTGGCCGTGACTCTAAAAATACTGAATGTCGCCGGGCAAGAGGTGGCAACATTAGTCAATCGCCGCCAAGAACGCGGGATTTATCACGTCACCTTCAACGCGCGAAAATTGCCGAGCGGCGTGTATTTTGCGGTTTTGCAGGCCGGCGAAGTGCGGCAAGTGCGCCAGATGTT
>CAYZFF010000375.1:2751-4770 GCA_964477305.1 uncultured Cytophagia bacterium | reverse complement strand
GATCCGCTTACCCAATCTTGAAACATGAGCTGAATAGATACAAAAAAACGTCAATTTTATCTGACGTTTTACACTTTTCGTTTTAGCTTTTTATGCAAGCAGATTTCCTTTACAATCCCTACGGCAAATTTTTGCAGGAGAAGTTCGGCGCGCGTGTGCATAAAGTGAGCGTGCATGCCGGATTCACCTGCCCGAACCGCGACGGCACCGTGGCGCGCGGCGGCTGCACCTATTGCAACATCGTCAGTTTTACGCCGGAAAATGCGCGCCCGAAATATTCGGTGCGCGATCAAATAGATTCCGTGGTCGCGTTTATGAAACGCCGGTTTGACGCCAAGAAATTTATTATTTATTTTCAGCCGTACAGCAACACCTACGCGCCGGTCGAACACCTCGAAAAACTTTATCGCGATGCGCTCACGTATCCGGAGGTTGTCGGTCTCTCCATCGGCACGCGCCCGGATTGCATTGATGACGAAAAATTGCAGATGCTCGCGGAACTGGGGCGCGAAACCTTTGTGAGTCTCGAATACGGCATCGAATCCGTTTATGACGAGACGTTGCGTCTCATTAATCGCGGCCATGATTTTGCCTGCACCGCGCGCGCCTTTCGCCGCACGCGTGAATTTGGCCTGCATGTCAGCGGCCACACGATCATCGGTTTTCCCAACGAGACTGAGGCACAGCGCCTCGCTTCGGCGGCGGTGATTAATGAACTCAAACCCGACGTGTTGAAGATTCATCATCTGCATGTGGTCAAACACACCGAGTTGGCGCGGCAATATGCGGCGCAGCCTTTTCACGTCTACACCTTTGCCGAGTGGAAAGATTTTGTGATTCGCTATCTCGAGCGTCTGTCGCCGGAAATTATTATTGAGCGCTTGTATGGCGAAGCGCCGCGGGATTTGCTTATTGCGCCGCGCTGGCATCTTACCAAAGGCGAAATTCTGTTGAGCCTCGAGGCCGAAATGCGGCGGCGCGGCACGTTTCAAGGACGGCGGTTTTGCGAAACGGTAGAGGCCAATTCCATCATGGTTTAAGGCTCACCGTCCGGCCCAATGAGTTGAAGCGCGTTGGGCTTTTTATTTTGAGCGGTCATGGCTCGAATCATTGCCGATGCGCCAAGTTACCAGCTAACGAAATTATGGAACCAGAAAAACAAAAAACTGCCAAGCAACATCTCTTTTTATTGACCCTGGGCGTGCTGACGATCTTGAGCCTCATCTCCTTGACGGCGCCGTCAAATCGTTCGGCGCCGGTGATGCCCGGTGATCCCATTCATGAACAAGCTCGAAAGGTTGAAGAATGCCTAAATTGTCACGCCAACACCGCCACCGCCGTCAAACCAATGAAGCACCCGCCGCAGACGAATTGCGGGTTCTGTCACAGCCGGAAGTAGATGATGAGCAAATTGAATTCTTGCCGGTAGACCATAGCGAGGCGGCTGCTGGAAAAAATGATCGTGTGAAAGAACTCGTGCGCCAGCTTTTGGTGGAGTTGGGCGAAGACCCGAAGCGTGAAGGCCTGCGCCGCACCCCCCGCCGCGTCGAACGGGCCTTTAATTTTTTGACCTCCGGCCATCGGCAAAGCATCAAGGAGATTCTCAACGGCGCATTGTTTGAAGAGAAATATAAGGAAATGGTGATTGTAAAAGATATTGACTTTTACAGCCTCTGCGAGCATCACCTGTTGCCGTTTTTTGGCCGTTGTCACGTTGCCTATATTCCGAACGGCAAAGTCGTTGGCCTCTCCAAGCTTCCGCGTCTGGTGGATATGTTTGCGCGCCGCTTGCAATTGCAAGAACGCATGACCACGCAAATCGCCAAAGCCATTATGAAAGCGCTGCACCCCGACGGCGTCGCCGTCGTCACCGAAGCGCGGCATTTGTGCATGATGATGCGCGGCGTGCAAAAGCAAAACACCGTCGTCACCAATAGCGCCCTGCTCGGCGTCTTTCACGAAGACCGCGCCTGCCGCAACGAATTTATGCAGTTGATCGGGCACCGGCAGATGGGGTGA
>CAYZFF010000375.1:0-2651 GCA_964477305.1 uncultured Cytophagia bacterium | reverse complement strand
ATGAAACTCACCTATCTCAGCCATTCCTGTTTCCTTTTGGAAACCGGCACGCATCGCCTACTCATCGATCCGTTTCTCGCCGGCAATCCGAAGGCGCCGGTGCCGCCGGACGCGGTGAAATGTGATTTTATTTTGATTTCGCACGGCCACGGCGATCATGTCGGCGATGCGGTGGCGATTGCGAAACGCAACAACGCCACAATTATTTCCAATTACGAAATCGCCACTTTTTGCAGCAAGCAGGGCGCGAAGACGCACGCGCAGCACATCGGCGGCGGCCACAGTTTTCCGTTTGGCCGCGTCAAGCTGACCATCGCGCATCACGGCTCCGGTTTGCAAACGGATGAGGGTTTTCTCTATCTCGGCAATCCGGTGGGTTTTCTCATTACTACCGGCGGCAAAACGATTTATCACGCCGGCGATACCGGCCTGTTTATGGACATGCAGCTTATCGGCCAGATGAATCGCCTCGACGTCGCGCTGCTGCCGATTGGCGACAACTTCACCATGGGTATTGACGATGCCGTGAAAGCCGTCGAATTTCTCAAACCCCAGGTCGCGATTCCGATGCATTACAAAACTTTTGACGTCATCGACGCCGATCCCCACGAGTTTGCGCGCAAAGCCGCGGCCATCGGCGCGCGCGTCGAAGTGGTGGACATCGGCAAGAGTTTTGAATTTTAAACACTATGCTTGCTCTTCAAAAGCTCGCCATCATCGGCGACCCGATTTCGCACTCGCTTTCGCCAACATTGCAAAGTTTTTTGATTCGCCATTTTACCTTGCCGTTTACTTATGAAGCGTTGCATGTTCGGCCCAACGAGTTGCCGCAAATCATGCAACGTTTGCGCGCCGGCGAATTTCGCGGGATCAATGTCACGTTGCCGCATAAACAATCGGTTCTCCCATTTCTCCATAGGCTCGATGCCACCGCCGCAAGCATTGGCGCGGTCAACACGATTGTGGCGGAAGCGGAGCGATTGATCGGATACAACACCGATGCGCGCGGATTTGAGCGCAGCCTCGCCAATATTGGCCGCCTCGATGCTGCGCCAACTGCTTTGGTGCTGGGGGCCGGCGGCGCGGCGCGGGCGGTTATTTTTGCGTTAATCCAGGCGCGGGTTAAAAAAATTATTGTGTGCAATCGAAGCGCCGAGCGCGCGGCAACGCTGCTTGCCGCTTTTGTCCGTCACGCGGCGCCGAATCAACTGCAAAACCTGCCGTGGACGGAACGCGTCGACTGGTTGAGAAAAAACGAGATGAAGTTCATCATCAACACCACGCGTGTCGGAATGCATCCGCATGATGACGAATCACCTTTGCCGGCGACAGCTTTTACCGCTGCCATGACAGTGATTGATCTTGTTTATAATCCACTCCAAACGCAATTTTTGCGCGCGGCAAAATTGGCGGGGGCAAAAACCGTAAATGGCCTCGGAACGTTGATTTATCAAGGCGTCGCGGCATTGGAATTGTGGTGCCAGCAATCACTGGCCGTGAGTGAAATTTATTCAAGTTTAGAAAACGAATTAATGCGCGCTTTGGTAAAAAAATAGAGCGCGCAATTTCCCAGCAACTGGAAACGAGCAACGAACGACCAGCATGAATCATCTGCGTTATTTCACCGCGGGTGAATCGCACGGCCAGGCTCTTGTCGGTATTTTAGAAGGCATGCCGGCCGGCCTCGCGATTGACGAAGAATATATCGCCGTGCAACTGCATCGACGCCAGCAGGGTTACGGCCGCGGCGGGCGTATGCGCATTGAAAAAGACCGCGCGACCATTCTCAGCGGCGTGCGTTTTGGCAAAACCCTCGGCAGCCCCATCGCGTTGCTCATTGAAAATCTCGATTGGAAAAACTGGCAGGAGAAGATGTCTGTCGCCCCGTCTGCCGGGCTGGAAAATACCCCAAAGGTTGAAGTCCCGCGCCCGGGCCATGCTGATCTTGCTGGTGCCCTCAAATACGGATTCGATGATATCCGCAACGTTCTCGAACGCGCCAGCGCGAGAGAGACGACGATGCGCGTTGCCCTCGGCAGTATCGCGCGGAAGTTTCTCGAAGAATTTGGCATCGGCATCGCCAGTCACGTTTTGCAATTGCACAATGTCCGCAGCCGGTTTTCAGTGCTGGATTATGGCAAACCCGACAGTCTGTTTAATTTTCCCGCTGCTGAATTGAATGCCCGTGCCGACGCTTCGCCCGTGCGCTGTTTGGACGGCGAAGCGGAACAACAAATGATTGCGCGCATTGACGAAGCGAAAGCGCAACGCGACACGGTTGGCGGTATTTTTGAAGTCGCGGCGTTCAACGTTCCCATTGGCCTCGGCAGCTATGTGCATTGGGATCGCCGTCTTGATGCCCGTCTCGCTGCGGCGATGCTGAGCATTCCCGCGATGAAAGGCGTGGAAATCGGTGACGGTTTTGGCGGCGCCACGCGGTGGGGCAGCGAAGTGCATGATCGCATTTTTTATCATGACGAACGCGGTTATTATCGTGATGGCAATAATGCCGGCGGCTTGGAAGGCGGCGTGACCAACGGGCAACCATTGGTGGTGCGCGTCGCGATGAAACCGATTTCGACATTGATGCGGCCGTTGGATTCCGTCAACATACGCACGAAAGAACCGACGCCAGCACACATCGAGCGCTC
>CAYZFF010000374.1:0-4775 GCA_964477305.1 uncultured Cytophagia bacterium | reverse complement strand
GAATAAACATGAAAATGACTGACGAAGGATTGTCAACAGTTGCAACCGGACGGCATAACGGCATAAGCACCGCGCCGGCGTTGTTGGCGCACGTGACGCGCGGCGGCAGCGTGGAAAGCCAGCATTTTGGCCACGTGGTAGTGGTGGATGCCGAAGGAAAAATTCTTTTTGCGCTGGGCGATGCGCGCTTCGTGACCTACATTCGTTCCGCGGCCAAACCATTTCAGGCGATGCCGCTCTTTGATGACGCGGTGCCGGAGGTTTTCGGTTTTCGCGACGATGAAACCGCGGTGATCATGTCCAGTCACAACGGCGAACCGAGACACGTCGATGCGGTAACGAGTATTTTGCGCAAAATTGGGCGGACGCCGCAAGATTTGCAGTGCGGGGTTCATCCGCCGCTGGGCAATGCGGTGATTCAAGATTTGCGGCGGCGCGGCGAGAAGCCCACGGTGCTGCACAACAATTGCTCCGGCAAACACGCCGGCATGTTGGCGGCCTGCGTGAATCGCGGCTGGCCGCTGGAAAGTTATCTTGATCTCAATCATCCGCATCAACAACGCATTTTACAAACCGTCGCGCGTTGGGCCTGGATGCCGGCGAATGACATTGGCGTGGGCATCGATGGCTGCAGCGCGCCGGTGTTTGCCATGCCGCTGTTCAACATGGCGCGCATGTATGCGACGCTGGTGAGCAGTGAGGAGGCCAATGCGCAACGCATCGTCCAAATCATGGCGGGGGCGCCCGAGATGATTGCCGGCGAAGAACGTTTCGACACCGATGTCATGCGCGTCACCAACGGCCGCTTGATTGCAAAAATCGGCGCCGAGGGTGTGCAGTGCGTTGGGGTCACCGGCGGCCAACGAGTCGGTTTGGCGCTCAAAATGAGCGACGGCTCGCATCGCGCCGTCTCGGCAGTCGCGCTGACGATTTTGCACAAAATGGGTTTTATTCTCGACGCGGAATATGAGCAGTTAAGCGGCTACCATCGCACGCTGATTCGCAACCATCGCCAAATCGAAACCGGCTTTGTGGAAGCGGCGCTATAAATGAAACTGCACCCGCCGTTCAGGCGTTAAACTCAATACTAATTTGATGAAACGCCTTTATGGAAGAGAGCGGAAAAATTGTTTTTACTTAATATTATATTTTATCTCTTGCCCTTTTAGTAAAAAACTTTTACTTTAATATGACCGTGCTGTGCGGGTGAAGCAAACAATTCGAGCGCTAATTTTTTATCCAGAAAAGCAATGCAGTCGATCATCCAACCTCGAAGGCGAAATCGAATATGAAGGCGGCCTCTCTCGGCGTCGATTCATCTTCGTGTCCGTTCACCGCTAATCCGGAGAAGAGATCATGATCCGCGCGATTTTATTCGATCACGATGGCGTTTTGGTGGACAGTATGCCGTATCACGTTGAAGCGTGGAAGCGCGTCATGGCGCGCTATGGCATTGAGATTGACCCGCTGGAGATTTATCTCGCTGAAGGCGCGACCACAATGGAAGTGGCCGCCGAATTGTTTCACCGTCACAATAAACCGGCCTCGCCCGACGATGTTCAAAATCTGGTGCGAGAAAAACGCGACGCCTATCTGACGAATAATGCGACACAGATCAATGACGGCGTTATCGACGTGTTGGAATATTTAAAAGAAAATCGTTATCGCCTTGCCTTGGTCACCGGATCGATTCGCTCGCAAGTGGAGCCGGTTCTCGGTCCCGAAATTTGCAGTTGGTTTGATTGTATCGTCACCGCCGACGATGTGGAGCGCGGCAAACCCGATCCCGAGCCATATCTGCGGGCGATACAAAAGCTGCACATTGCGCCGAGCGAAGGGTTGGTGGTGGAAAATGCGCCGCTGGGCATACGCGCCGGCAAGTCGGCGGGCTGCGGTGTGGTGGCAATTACCTCGACGCTCTCACCCTATCATTTACGCGAAGCCGATACCATCGTCCATGATTTCATGGAACTTCGCCGGCGCTTGCCAAGTATTATGAGCAAATACGACAGCCCGGCGTTGCAACCTCGGCTCAAGCCGGCCCTGCCCGATTTACAACGTTTCATTGATATAGAAGAAGAACTTTATTAAGGAAGATGCTTGTGAAGTTAAAAGCTGGAACGCTTACCTCGTATTGTTTCGTGCTGTGTTGGTGTGCCCACCTCCTGCTCTCAGGTTGTAACGACAAAATTCCCACGCAAGTTGTGTCGCAAGATCCGCAAATCATTTTGATTCAAGCGCCGTCCCAAGCGTATCAATTTCCGGCGACGCGGCTCGGCATTCACGTGCGCGCTGATGACCCGCAGGGCGTGAGCACGCTGGCGGGCGTCGATCTTACCATTCGCAAAATTAATACGACGGCGACGGTGACGAAATTTGCCATGCGCGACGACGGCTTGAGTGGCGACATTCTTGCCGGTGACGGCCAATATTTTTTACCGGTCGATACGGCGCTGGTGCACAGCCAAACCGGCGATTTTACTTTGGAAGCGATTGCCAAAGATCAAGACGGCCAGGCCAGCGAGAGCAAGCTCGACACGTTGACCATTTTAGCGGGCCGCGAAAATCTCGCGCCGCGTCTCTTGTCGTTTTCCATTCCCAAGACGATTACGGGCGACTCGGCTTACGCCCCGATATTCCGCGCCACGGCCAGCGACGTCGACGGCCTCGCTTCATTGCGTTTTGTGCGCGTTGAATTTTTTCCACCGGCTTTTCCGAAACCGACTTTGATTGATTCGCTGTTTGATGACGGCAAAAACAACGACGGTGCCGCGCGCGACGGCGTGTTTGGCCGCGCTATCCCAACGGCCAAATTCTGCGGTGAAGGCACGTTTTCGATTGTGCTGCGCGCGATTGACGCCACCAATGCCGAAAGCCCGGCGCTCGTTGACCTGCTGAATGTTCGCCGGCGCGGCGTCAATCTCCCTCCCACGGTCAGCAATCTCTCAGCGCCAACCACGATTTCGCGCAATCGCACGCCCAACACCTATACCTTATCTGTGTTGGTGAACGATCCTAATTGTATCGCAGATCTCAAGCGCGTTTTCTTCAATACCTTTTTGCCCAACGGCAATCCCTCCAGCGGCAATCCGTTTGCGATGCGCGACGACGGCAAAGAGGGCGATGCGGTTGCAGCCGATGGGCGCTACGCTCTCACCATTCAAATCACCACACAAAATGCCACTGGCGTTTACCGCTTCGAATTTCAAGCCGAAGATAAAACCGGGGCGCTGAGCAATAAAATCACCCAGAACATTACCGTAACCGAGTAAATGCGACTTTTCAAAACTTCTTTTTTTGCCGCACTGCTGGCGGGCGGATTTTTTTCCGCCGCGCCGGCGCAAGTTTTATTTAAAAACGGCTGGCAACTTGATCGGCAGGCCGAACCCGCGTCCGGCTTGCGTTCCAACTCCATTTCCGACATTGCCATTCATCGCGGCAATATTTGGCTGGGAACCGGCAAGGGGCTTGCGCGCTCGCGCGACGGCGGCAAAACCTGGGTCACCTACACCACCGCCAATGGTTTGCCGCGCGGCGGCATTTCCGCCATTGCCGTGACCGATTCAATCATTTGGGTTGCTGCCGCGTTTGATTCACTCACCACCGACGCCGGCCTTTTGCCGACCGGCGCCGGTTTAAGCTATTCCACCGACGACGGCAATACTTGGACGCATGTGCCGCAATTCGGCCCGACGCCGGTGCAAAACGTAACTTTTGATATTGCCGTCCGCGCCAATCAAGTCTGGGCAGCCAATTTTGGCGGCGGTTTGCAACGCTCCACCGATCGCGGTAAAAACTGGACGGTGGTGCCACCTGATACATTTCTATTTGACCCGTTAGGAAATTTGAATCATCGCGCGTTCTCGATTATTAATGCCGATGGTGTGCTGTGGCACGGCTCCGCCGGTGGCGTTGACAAATCGCTTGACGGTGGCCAAACGTGGACAAATTTTTCGAAACAAAACCAAACCCGTTCGATCTCCGGAAATTTTGTTGTGGCGCTCGGCCAACAAAAATGGCGCGGCCGCGAATATCTTTGGGCTGCGACCGTGAATGCGGAAGATCCCGATGAGAAAAAAGCCGTTTCCGTGACCGAAGACGGCGGCTACACCTGGCGCGTCACGCTGGAAGAAGAATTTGCGCATAACTTCGGCTTTGAAGATTCCGTCGCGTATGTCGTCACCGACAACGGCTTGTTCAAATCCAATGATTTCGGACGCACGTGGGCGAAATTTGCATCGGTGGTTGATGTAGCGAAAGGCGAACAATTTTTAACCACGGAATATTTTGCCGTCGGCGCATTGAACCGAGTTGTATGGACTGGCGGCCCGGACGGCGTGGCTTCGACCGCTGATAACGGCCGCACGTGGAGCATTTCTCGCGGCTCCAAAAAATCCGGCGAAAACGGTGAGCCGCGCACGTATGCTTATCCCAACCCCTTCTCGCCGTTTCGCCAAAATAATATTCGCGACGACGGCCACGTGCGCTTTCAATACAACACCACGCGTCCGACACAAGTCACCGTTAAAGTTTTTGATTTTGCGATGGAGTTGGTCGCCGAAGTCGTGAGTCAAAAAGAGCGGCCCCTCGCCGGCCAATACGCCGAAATTTGGAACGGCCGCAACACCCGCGGCGATATTGTTGCCAACGGCGTCTATTTTTATCGCGTTGATTTAGCCAGTGAAGGCACGTTTTGGGGAAAAGTGTTAGTGCTGGATTGAGGCCAGTTGTCAGTAAACAGTGCTCAGTTTCCGGTTTATCGCGCTGAATACTGA
>CAYZFF010000373.1:0-4780 GCA_964477305.1 uncultured Cytophagia bacterium | reverse complement strand
ATGCCAGCCTTTAAAAATAATACGAACTCGACCGGCAAAACCCTATACGATCATCCGGTGAAAGTTTCGTGACCAAAGCTGCAGCCGCTGCAATATGGAGTAAAATTGTTCTTGCACAAACTGCAATTTGCCTGAGATTTACCTGCGTAAATTTTTTGGCATACAAATGGGTGTGTAAAGTTGATTGCCACTGGCTGCTAATTCGGTCACCATTAAATAATATTTGACAAAGGAGGTTTTATTCATTACTTATAATCTTCAAACCAGCAAATCAAACCAATCGAGGCAACCGTTATGGCTAAAAAAGCTGTATGGATCACCGCCGGTGTTTTAGTTCTCGCGTTCTGCCGCGCCAATTACGCCCAACAAGTCGCCGACACCACTTTTGCGCCGCCCATCGCCAAGCCGGCCTATGCGCCCAATGCTGGACCGCTGGTGCTCATCGATGAAGCGCACCAAAATTTTCACACAGTGAATGGGCGCTATCGGCCTTTTGCAGATTTGTTGCGACGGGACGGTTATCGCGTTAAGGGTTTGGCTTTGCCCCTCTCAAAAGAGGCATTGCAGGAGGCAAAAATTCTGGTCATTGCCAACGCGCTGTCCGTACAAAACAGCGGCGGGAATTGGTCGCTGCCGACGCCGTCCGCCTTTTCCGACGAGGAAATCACCGCGTTGGCGCACTGGGTGAAAGCAGGCCATGCGCTTTTTCTCATTGCCGATCATATGCCGTTTCCCGGTTGCACGGAAAAATTAGCGGCGGCCTTTGGCGTTCGTTGGAACAATGGTTTTGTCATGGATGAAAAAAACCAAGCCGGCGCCATTACGTTCAAACGCAGCACTGGCGCGCTGGCAAATCATCCCATCACCAACGGCAGAAATAAAAACGAGCGCGTCGATTCGGTAACGACGTTCACTGGCTCGGCTTTTGAAAGTACTGCCGCCTTGCAACCGCTGTTGGTTTTAGGCCCGACCTATATTTCTCAAATGCCGCAGATTGCCTGGCAATTTACGGCGGAAACGCCGCGAGTTGCGGTGAACGGCTGGCCGCAAAGCGCTGCACTCACCTTTGGCAAAGGGCGGGTGGTATTTTGTGGCGAGGCTGCAATGTTTTCGGCGCAGCTTGCCGGCCCCAATCGCACGCCGGTGGGAATGAATGCCCCGGTTGCCGTGCAGAACGCGCAATTCTTATTAAATGCCATGCACTGGTTGTCCGGGTTATTGTAAAAAATTACACTTCTGGAGAAAAAATGAAAAACTGTTATTTCATTATATTATTTTTTGTTATTTTGTTATCATCGCAAAATGCTGGGGCGCAACTTAAAGTTGATCTTGCGCCCAAGAAAGATAATACCCTGTATGAAGACGCGGCGGGCGCATTGAGCAACGGCGCGGGTGAATATTTTTTTGTCGGCAAAACCAATCAAACGCAAAACCAAATTCGGCGGGGTCTCATTGCGTTCGATCTGGCCGGCAAGATTCCGGCCAATGCAATAATCGATAGCGTCAAACTCAGGCTGGTGATGGCGCAACAAACTATCGCTGGACCGCAGCCGGTGCAGTTGCTGCGCCTGGTTGCTGATTGGGGTGAAGGTACGTCCAACGCTTCCGGCAATGAGGGCGGCGGCGCGACTTCAACCACAAATGACGCCACCTGGATTCATAGATTTTTTAACACCAGTTTGTGGACAAATCCCGGCGGCAGTTTCGCGACCACAGTAAGCGCGAGTCAAACCGTCGCAGGTGACGGTATTTACTTTTGGGGCTCGACGCCGCAAATGGTGGCGGATGTGCAATTCTGGTTGAATAATCCAGCGAATAACTTCGGCTGGTTACTGCGCGGTAATGAAACGATTTTTCCAACGGCAAAAAGATTCGCGACGCGCGAAAATGTGACGCCGACAAATCGTCCGGTGTTGACGGTGTTCTATCGCATGGGAACGCGAGTTGAGAGCAATGCCGGCGCCGTACCGGCGGCATTTCACCTTGCGCAAAACTATCCGAATCCATTTTCCGCGAACGGAACCTTTGGTCATCCGAGCACCACCATTCTCTTTGCTCTTCCCGTCGCAGTCAATGTGACATTGCAAATTCTTGATCTCGCCGGGCGTGAGCTTGAAACTTTAACCGCGGGGAATTTCAGTGCGGGAACGCATCGCGTGCAATGGAATGCGGAAAAGCATCCCGGCGGCGTTTATTTTTACCATTTGCGGGCCGGAAATTTTTCGGCGACGAAAAAAATAGTTTTGATCCGGTAAAGTTTACAACAAACTTCGAGTCCAACTGAAGGCCAGAACCTGATAAACCGATAGAATAAAAATCAAAAATTTTCTCGAAATTTTGGCCATTAAGCAAACGTTCGGCCTCCTCCCCGTATCAAGCCGTTGAGCAGTTAGTGGAAAGATGTGGCCAATCATCATTAAAATAAAAAAGCCGTCTGATTTTTTCAGACGGCTTTTTTATGAGCTCACTTAGTTACAGCGTTTTCTGTTTGAAAAGAGAGATCGTCATTTCGAGCCCAGCGAGAAATCTTTTGCAATAAAGCTTCATCGTCGCTTCGCTCCTTGGAATGACATCTTCACTCATTTAGAAAACGCTGCATACTAAAACTTGTGCGTCATGGTTAAATTAAAAATTCTGCCGAGCTGGCTGAAATGAAAACCGTCATACGTCATGATATCGTAACGGCCGTTGAACGTAATCAGATTCCGTTGCACTTTGGTTTGCGCCGGATCGTTGAGAATCGCCGTGCCTGCGGCATTGAGCGCCTCAAAATTCCATTTCGGGATGACGTCGAAAAGGTTATTCACATTTGCGGACAGGCTGACGTTGTCAAAGAGATCGAATGTTACCGCCAAATCAGAAACGATCTTCGGATCAAAGACGGTTTTGAGATTGGAGCTTAAACCGGCCTGGCGAAACTCGGTTTTGCCAAAATAGGTGTTGTTGAGCGACAGGTTCAATCGGCTCATTTCATAAGCGGCGCCCACCACAAATTTCTCTTTGGGTCTGGACGTAAAGAACAGGGCTTCCTGTGTCGCATCAATCACATTCGTGCCTCGCACTTGCAGGATGCCGCCGTCTCTTTCATTTTTGAGATTGACATTCCCCGCCACCGAAAGCCCTAACAAGCCGGAACCGACTTTGAGATTTTTGTAGTCGAGAACCAAGTCAAGTCCGGAGGTTTTGGTGTCAATCGAATTCGTAAAAAATTCCAATTCGCCGGCGGCCGTTCTGACGCGATTGCTGATGACAATGCGGTTATCAATGGCAATATCGTAGTAGTCTAACGTGAGATTGAGATCCGGCGTGATATTCGCGCCGATGCCCAGAGTCAGGTTGCGTGAATCTTCAGGCTCCAGCGGCCGAACGCCCAAGATTCGGGCTTGCGGTGATACATTATTGATCAAGCCAACCACCTGAATGCCTTGTCCGGCCACAAAACTGTATTGCGCGCGTTGGGTATAAGTCTGATGCAAGGTCGGCGCCTTGAAGCCGGTCGAAAAAGAACCTCGGAGCGTCACTTTGTCTTGCGCGGTCTTGAGCCGCGAGCTGATCTTATACACGAAGGCATTGCCAAAGTCGCTGAAATATTCATTGCGGATGGTGCCGGAGATCAAAAATTGCTTGGTGACGTCATAGCCGAGGTCAAAGTAGCCGCCAAAATTATAGCGGTTGAAGGTGCCGGAGTTTTCCGGCCGATTCCCGGCAAACGAATCCGCGCCCACGCCGTCCCAGGAGGCTTGATCGCCCTCGGTAATTTCAAACGTTTCGCTTCTAAATTCCGTTCCAAAACCAATGCTCACTTGCTCGGACACGGCTTTGGAAATGTCGATGTTCCCAATGTTGTGGGAGAATTTGGTGCCGCCCGGTTTGAAATTGAGCGGGCTGTTTTCCCGATAAACATTGGCGCCATTGGCGTCTTTAATGTCCGAACGGTTATGAGAATTAAACACGGTATAATCCTGGCTGTTGAATCCCAGGGTATAGCTGACGTCATAATTCCAATCGTTTTTCTTGGAACGGAGCCCGAAGGTCGCATTGTAATCAATCAGGTCGCCGTCAAAGGTTGGAACGTATCCGACATAAGAACCGTTTGGTCCATTTGGAAAAAAGCCAGCTAAGTATGGAAAGTCGGCCAGCGGTCTCCAGTACGGCGTTCGATAGTTGGCAAAGGAGTTCACTTTCTTGTAGAAGTAAGCTGCATTCGAATAAAACTCCGTATTATCGGAAAGGTTGATGCCACTGTTCAGCAGGAATTTAGCGGCCGAAGTGGCCGGCGAGGAATTGCGATTGCCGGCATACTTATCATAGGCCAGAAAATTTCGGACGGTGTTGATGTCCGCGCCGAAATCTCCGGCGTCGCCTGCCGCATCAACAATACCGGAACGCCGTGCTTCATTGACTCTGGACAAATCGATAGTATAATTCAAAAACCCCTTGTCGCTGAAAATGGAGGTGCCATTATTCAAGGAGACGCCGACTCTCTCGCCATCGCCTTCTTGCGTGATGCCGGTATTCACGGTGTAGTATCCGCCTTCAACGTCGTCTTTTAAAACGATGTTAATGACGCCGGCAATCGCGTCCGAGCCGTATTGGGCCGAGGCGCCGTCGCGCAAGACTTCAACGCGTTCAATGGCATCGATGGGAATCGCGGATATATCAACGGCGGTTTCACCGCGGCTGGGCGAAGTTTGGGTATAGACCAAGGCGCTGACGTTCTTGCGTTTGCCGTTAATGAGAATAAGCGTTCGACCCACGCCCATATTCCTGAGTTCCCACG
>CAYZFF010000372.1:0-4797 GCA_964477305.1 uncultured Cytophagia bacterium | reverse complement strand
CATTGACAAACTTATGTCCAAAACCTTAGACATTATCTTCAAGCCGCGTGCCGTTGCGGTGATCGGCGCTTCGACGCGGGCCGGCTCGCTGGGGCGCAATTTATTTGATAAAATGCTGGCCGCGGATTTCAACGGGCCGATTTATCCGGTGCATCCCACCGCGCCCTTCGTGCATTCCGTAAAAGCATATCCGAGTATTTTAGAAGTTCCCGGGCCGGTGGATCTCGCGGTGATCGTGGTGCCGCGGGATCAAGTGTTGGCGGCAGCCGAACAATGCGCGCAAAAAGGCGTGAAGGGCTTGATCGTCATTACCGCTGGTTTCAAAGAGACCGGCGCCGAAGGCGCGGCGCGCGAGCGGCAATTGTTCGACCTGGTTGAAAAGCACGGCCTGCGGATGGTCGGCCCCAATTGCATGGGCGTCATGTGCACCGATCCGCAGATTCGTCTCGATGCCACGTTTGCCGGGGCTTATCCGCCCACCGGCAAGGTCGCGTTTGCCTCGCAAAGCGGCGCGCTCGGCGTGACGATTCTCGATTACGCCGGCAGTCTCAACCTCGGCGTGTCGATGTTTGTGTCACTGGGAAATAAAACCGATATTTCCGGCAATGATTTGCTGGAGTATTGGCAGGATGACGACAACGTCGGCGTGATTTTGATGTATCTCGAAAGTTTTGGCGATCCTCGAAAATTTGTGCAACTGGCGCGCGCGGTGTCGCGGCGCAAACCGATTGTGATGGTGAAATCCGGGCGCACCGAAGCGGGGGCGCGGGCTGTCAGTTCGCACACCGGCGCCATCGCCGGAACCGATTTGGCTTACGACGCCTTGTTCACGCAATGTGGCGTGTTGCGCGCGAACACGATTGAAGAGATGTTTGATTTTGCCATGGGCCTCGCCAATCAACCGTTGCCGCGCGGCGATCGCGTCGCCATCATTACCAATGCCGGCGGCCCGGCGATTATGGCCACCGATGCTTGCGAGAATTTGGGATTGTCTCTTGCCCCGTTGTCGCCGGCAACGCAAAAAAAATTGCGCGAAAAACTTCTGCCGGAAGCAAGCGTGGCAAATCCAATTGATCTGCTGCCTGCCGCGAATGAAGATGATTATCAATTCACGCTCGAACACGTTTTGCAGGATAAAGAGGTCGACGCGGTAATCGTCATCTCGGTGCCGCCGATCAGTGCTGACGCGATCAAAGTGGCGCGTCGCATTTCCACGGTGGCGGCGCAATCCGACAAAACCGTGCTTGGTTGTTTCATGGGCGTCAAAGGCCTCGCCACCGCGGCCGCCGAATTGCAGAAACAAACGATTCCGGCGTTTGCCTTTCCGGAGTCCGCCGCGCGGGCATTGGGCGCGATGGTGCGCTATGCCAAATGGAAAGAACGCGAGTCGGATGATTTCCCGAGGTTCCCGGTGCAGCGTGAGCTTGTTGGGGAAATCATTGGCGCTGCAAAGAAATCCGGCCGCGCGCAGCTCGCAGATGGCGAAGCTTTCCAAATTTTGGCGGCTTACGGCATTCCCAGTGTGAGTCATCGCGTTTGCAAAAATCTCGATGAAATTCTTCCGGCTGCGACGCAGCTTGGTTATCCGTTGGTGCTCAAAGTTTCTTCGGCGGCAGTGCTGCACAAATCCGACATCGGCGGCGTGCAGCTCAATTTGCGTAATGAGCCGGACTTGCGCGCGGCGTTTCATAAATTATCCGCGCAATTGCAGACGCGCCAAATTCCCGCAGAAAAAATTCAATATCTCGTGCAACGCATGATGACAGGCGGGCGCGAGGTTTTGCTCGGGATCAATGCCGTACCCACCTTCGGCTCCATCATCGCTTTTGGTCTCGGCGGCATTTATGTCGAAGCGCTCAAAGACGTTGCTCTGCGCGTGACGCCGCTGACCCGTGTAGATGCTGCGGATATGGTGCAATCCATTCGCGGCCGGGCCATTTTGGAAGGCGTTCGGGGCGAGCAGCCGGTGGCGTTCGAAAAATTGTATGAAACGATTTTACGCCTTTCCCAACTCGCGCAGGATTTTCCAGAAATCGTGGAAATGGATGTGAATCCCTTTTTGCTGTTTCCCGAAGCCGAACAATGCGCGGCAGCGGATGTGCGGATTAAAATTCTGGTTTGAGAAAAGGTCCGGGGTTGGAAGTCCGATCTCCGAGGTCACTTGGCAAGATTACAGTCAAACCTACAGCGTTTTCTATTTGGATGAATATGTTGTCATTCCGAGCGCCAGCGAGGAATCTGCTGTTAAAAAGATTCCTCTGCGCTGCGCTCATCAGAATGACCTATTCACTCATTTTAAAAACGCTGTAGATTGAGTATTTTCTAACTTGACAACGTTAAGTTAGCCACAGAGCACTCAGAGATTTACAGTATTTTTTCATTCGTGCGCAGTGATCGCTGTGGTTCTATTTTAACGTAACATTGGCAAGCTAATTTAAACGTCAAAACAAGTACCGGTCTTATGAAAAACTGCCGCAGCATTCTCCTTTTATTAACGCTGGCCGTCTTGCTTTCACTCACGGGTTGCGAACAACAACGGCGCGGCACGGTGATTCATGTTTCGCCGCAGGGCCGGGATAATTGGTCTGGCCAACTCGCCCAACCCAATTCCGCGCAGACGGACGGGCCGCTGCAATCTCTGGCGGCCGCGCAAAATACCGCCCGGCGATTGAAGCGAGAAAATAAAATTTTGCCGAATAGCATCACGGTGCAACTTCATGACGGTGTTTATTGGCTTTCTGAAACGCTCACATTGAATGAAGAAGATTCGGGCGCGGATTCTATGACGATTATTTGGCAAGCGGCTCCCGGAGAGTCGGCCATCATCAGCGGCGGGCAGGAAATTCACGGTTTCGAGCCGGCAACAGATCCAGCCATCTTGCAGCGATTCGCTGTCAACGCTCGCGCGCACATTCTGCAAACGACGCTGGCGGTTGATAGTTTGGCGGCGATGAGCGAAAAGGACGGCCCGGGGCTGGAAGTTTTTTTCAACGACGCCCGCTTGCAACGCGCGCGCTATCCGAACACCGGCTATTTGAAAATTACCAGCGTGCCGCAATCCGGCGGAAAGATTATTAACGAAGGAAGCTGGCAATGGAAGCGTTTCGGCACTCCGGTGGGGCGGCATTACGGGCGGATTCGCTACAACGACGAACAGCCGCGGCACTGGCAACCGGCAAAAGATATTTGGCTGCACGGTTATTTCTGCTGGGATTGGCGTGATGGCTTTCAGTCAATCGAGCGCCTCGAGGCGCAGCAGCAGGAAATTACGCTCGCGCCGCCGTATCATAATTACGGTTTTCATCAGGAACAGCGTTTTTATTTTCTCAATGTTTTGGAAGCGTTGGATCAGCCCGGCGAATGGTATCTCGACCGCGCCAGCGGCCGGCTTTATTTATGGCCGCCCGCCCCGCTGGAAAACGCTGCGGTGAAAGTTTCGAGGTTAAACGGGCCGCTGCTGGCGTTGCACAACACTTCGCATCTTCGTTTTGAAAATCTCACTTTTGAATTGAGCCGCAAAAACGCCATTGAAATTCGCGGCGGCCGGCATAATGTCATCGCGGGTTGCACGGTGCGCAACGTCGGGATGACGGCAATCGTGATCGAGGGCGGCAGTTATCAAGGCGTGCAGAGTTGCGATATTTATAATATCGGCGGCGGCGGGATTGTTTTGAACAGCGGCGACCGGCCAACGTTGACGTCCGGCCACAGCTTCGTGGACAACACGCGCTTTCATGATTTCGGCCAGGTGCGCAAAACCACGTGCCCGGCGATTGACGCGCGCGGCGTGGGCACGCGCCTCACGCATAATCTGCTGCACGACTCGCCCGACGCCGGCATCGCCTATTTGGGCAATGAAATGCTTTTGGAATACAATGAGATTCACGATATCGCCAAAGAAAGTGACGACGTCGGCGCGTTTTATTGTGGCCGCGATTATACGATGCGCGGAAATGTGATTCGCTACAATTATTTTCATCATTTGCAAAAGCCCATGTATGTGGGAGTGATGTCGGTGTATCTCGATGATTTTTCCAGCGGCGCCACGATTTTTGGTAATATTTTTTATAAGGCCGGACGCGCCGTGTTTATGGGCGGTGGCCGCGAGCACACGATTGAAAACAATATCTTTGTGGATTGCGCGCCGTCGATCTTTCTCGATGCGCGCGGGCTGGTGCGCAATACGGAATTTTTTGACGGCCGGATTACGACGCTGACTGATCGCATGCAGGCGATGAATTACACCGCGCCGCCGTACAGCGAAAAATATCCGGAGTTATTGACATTGTATCAAGACGACCCGGCGCGGCCAAAACATAATCGCATTCAACGGAATATTTCCATAGGCGGACGCTGGCTGGATTTATACAGCGGCCTCGATCTGTCATTACTCGAGATTAAAAACAATCTCATCGCGGACTCCGTGATTTTTCGCAGTAGCGTCGAAACCGGCGTGGAGACGGAAAACTTTACGGAATTGGGCCGCGAAAATCCTGAAACCGTCGCTAAGTTTACACAGCACGGTAACAAAATTATTGCGGGTGATCCGGGTTTTGTGAGTTTGCCCAATGGCGATTTTCGCCTGCGCGAGGATTCACCGGCGTTTCAACTCGGCTTCGAGAAGATTCCGATTGAGAAAATTGGTTTGTATCGCGATGCGTACCGTAAGTCGCTACCGAAAAAATCCGGCGCGAAATGAAGCCGCGCCAAGTTTTGGGCAAAAATAAATCGGAATGGGGGAATTAAGAAAAGCCGTGCCGGCAACGAGTCGAACGGCAGTAATTCGATGGGGAAGAT
>CAYZFF010000371.1:1157-4821 GCA_964477305.1 uncultured Cytophagia bacterium | reverse complement strand
AGGATTTAAAACGACTCAAGGAGGACAGCATGAAACACCGAACGACTTTAAAATGGAAAACTGATGCCGAAGGAAAAACCTCCCATCCGCGTTGCAATCATCGATCTGTACGACAGTCTGCCCAACGAGGGCATGCGTTGCATCAAAGAGATTGTGGCGCAGCATAACCAAAAAGTAAACGGCCACACCGTCACCTACGAGGTTTTCGATACCCGCGCCAAAGCCGAAATTCCTGATTTGTCGTATGACCTTTACATTTCTTCCGGCGGGCCGGGCAGCCCCTTTGACGGTAACGGCAAGGAATGGGAGAAAAAATATTTTGATTGGTGGGAGGCGGTTTGGCGCTACAATCAAAATCATGTCGATAAAAAATACGTTTTTGCGATCTGCCATTCATTTCAAATGATGTGCCGGTTTTTTAATTTAGCCGATATTACTCAACGTAATTCAAAATCGTTCGGCGTCCTGCCGGTGCATAAAACCCCGGCGGGCGAGCAAGAGCGGCTTTATGAGGGCCTGCCCGATCCGTTTTATGTTGCTGATTTTCGCGATTGGCAGGTGGTGCAGCCCAACGATCGCGTTTTGAACGAGTTGGGCGCGGAAGTTTTATCGTTGGAAAAAATCCGGCCGCATGTGGCTTTCGAGCGCTCGATTACCGGCATTCGGATTTCTCCGGAAATCGTCGGCGTGCAATTTCATCCCGAAGCCGATCCCGAGGCGATGCGCGTTCATGCGATTAAACCGGAACGCAAGCAAGATATCATCGAGCGGTTTGGTTTGGAAAAATACAATGAACTGATGGAGCGGCTGGATGATCCGAGTCTGCTCCGGCACACGCGCAACACGGTGATGCCGCGTTTTATGGTCGAGGCGATTCAAAAGTTGCGCCCCGAGACCAACGGTAACGGCCGGCATTAGAATTTCTTCGCTTGCTTTTAAAATCCCACGGCAAAATGTTGTTGTGGGATTTCTATTTGGGTTTAATAACAATTTAAAGTGCTGACGATGAACTTCAAATTACGCTGTGTGGTGTGTGGGAAAATTTACGGCCCGGAAGAGAGGTATACTTGTCCGGCTTGTGGCGCGGAAGGTATTCTTGATGTGCTTTACGACTATGAGCAGATCCAAAAGAATTTTCGTCCTGAAATTCTCGCCGCTCGCCCGCAAGACATTAGTCGCTACAAAGAATTGCTGCCAATAAACGAAACGGAGCGGCTTCCGCAAACCAAAATCGGATGGACGCCAATTTTTGAAGCCACTAAGTTGGCCGCGACGCTGGGCGTCGCGCGTTTGTATGTTAAAGATGAGGGCCGAAATCCCACCGCTTCGTTTAAAGATCGTGCCAGTGCGGTAGGTGTCGCAAAAGCGCAGGAGTTGGGATTCACCGACATAGCCTGTGCTTCAACTGGCAATGCCGCGTCATCATTGGCCGGTGCCGCAGCGGCCGTGGGATTACGCAGCACGATCTTCGTGCCGGAAAATGCGCCGGAGCCGAAGGTGATGCAGCTTTTGATTTTTGGCGCGCGCGTCGTGCGCGTGAAAAAACCAGCGACCGGCATTACGGCGTACGAGGCTGCCTACGATCTTTGCACGCAAGCGTGTGAACGCTACGGCTGGTACAATCGCAATTGTGCGATTAACGCCTATTTAGTGGAAGGCAAAAAAACCTGCGGGCTTGAAATCGCCGAACAAATGCAAACGCAAATGCCGGACTGGGTGGTTGTGTCGGTTGGCGATGGTTGCACGATTGCCGGCGTCGGCAAAGGTTTGGCGGAAATGCAGCGGCTGGGTTGGATTGATCGCGTGCCGAAACTTCTCGGCGTGCAGGCCGAAGGCGCCGCGCCCATTGCCAAAACGTTTTTTGCAGGCGGTGAACTCGCACCGGCGCGCGGCGACAGCATTGCCGAAAGCATTGCCGTGAGCAAGCCGCGCAACTGGCGCAAAGCGATTCACGCGATTCGCGCGTCGAACGGCACAATGATCGTGGTGACCGACGAAGAAATTTTGCAAGCGCAACAACTGGCCGCGCGACTCGGCGGCGTCTTTGGCGAACCAGCGGGCGTTGCCGGCATGGCGGGGCTTAAAAACGCCGTTGCCTCCGGTGTGATTTCAAGTTCATCATCAGTTTTAGTCGTCATCACGGGCAGTGGTTTGAAGGATATTTCGGCGGTGCGCCGAACCGTGAGCATGCCCGAGCCGATTGAGGGCGAGATGGCGAGTCTTGAAAGATTCTTGTTGTAAAATTTCTCGTGCTTGATTTTTACTTGCACGAGGTGTATCTTTTTATAATTTGATTCTGAACATTGTATGAGTTGTGTGTCTCAAAATTGAATTTAATGAGCCCATCCGCACTATTAAAAAATGCAACTGCCGTCCACCTTTTCCCACCAACGCTTGAACAAGTTGATCTTCGTATTCAGGCAGGGCATATCGTTGCCCGAAGCCCAAAATTAACCCCTGCGCCTGGTGAGTTAGTGGAAGATCTCGATGGCCATCTTGTGCTTCCGGGCCTGGTGAATGCGCACACGCATCTTTATTCCGCCCTGGCACGCGGCATGCCGTGGCCGCAAGACGCGCCCCAAAATTTTCTTGAAATTTTACAAAAGATTTGGTGGAAGTTAGATCGCGCACTGGACGAAGAAAGCATTTACTACAGCGCCCTGATTGGCGCGATTGAAGCCGTGAAAGCCGGCACGACGACATTGATCGATCATCATGCTTCGCCGAATTGCATTTCGGGTTCACTTAAAATCATTCGCGACGCGCTGGAACAGATTGGCATCCGCGGCGTCTTGTGTTATGAAGTCACCGATCGCAATGGCGAGCACGGCCGCAACCTCGGTTTGCGCGAGAATCAAGATTTCTTGGAAAAACAGAAAAATTCTCAATTTCGCGGCCTCATCGGCGCGCACGCGTCATTCACACTTTCCGATTATTCGCTCCGTGCGTGCGCTGAATTAGCGCAACAATACAATTGCGGCGTGCATATTCACCTCGCCGAAGACGGCTGTGACGCCGAAATTTCTCACCGCGACTATGGCCGCGGCAATATCGTCAAGCGCTTGGCGGATCACGGAATTCTCACTGAAAAAACGATTTTGGCGCACGGCATTTATCTTTCCGAAGACGATTTGAACTGAATCAAACCGCAACGCTGTTGGCTGATGCACAACGCGCGTTCGAATATGAATAACCGCGTCGGTTATGCGCCGGTGCAAAATTTCGGTAAACGCGTTGCGCTGGGCACGGATGGATTTCCGGCCGATATGTTTGAAGAAACGCGGCTGGCTTTTTTCAAAGGACGCGATGCCGGGAACGGCCTCGGCCCAATGGATTATCTCAAATTTCTCAATGGCGGGCAGCAACTGTGCTCGGAGCTTTTCGGCGCGCCGTTTGGCAAAATCGTGCCGGGCGCGGCGGCGGATTTGATTTTTCTCGATTATCCCATGCCGACGCCGTTAACGCCAGAAAACCTCGCGGGCCATTTTCTCTTCGGCATGAAATCCGAGCATGTCACCGACGTGATGAGTGCCGGAAAATTTGTGTTGCGGCAAAGAAAACTACCCGGAATCGAAATCGAACAGGTTTATCAAAAGTCGCGGGATGCGGCAGCCCGATTATGGCAACGGCTGCAAAACATAAACTAACGCAACAATTGCAATTT
>CAYZFF010000371.1:0-1057 GCA_964477305.1 uncultured Cytophagia bacterium | reverse complement strand
CAATTTAAAATTTCTAATTACCCACAAGGAGACCATCGCATGTGCCAAAGGACTGATCATCGCCGTTCAATTTTCTGTATTCTGCCTCCGTATGTGCTGAGCAAAATTTCACAAAACGGCACGCCAATGCAGCGCAATAAGGCATTGACGACCATGTCAACCGACAGCACACTACGCTCGCTGCGACTCACGCAGGTGCCGTCGCGCGCACCGGCCGTTCCCGCACGCGGCGTGCCGGTCGAAGGGCAGAAGCAACGCACGATTTATAATGCGCACCATACGGCAGAATTGCCCGGCGATATTATTCGCAAAGAAGGCGCGCCGCCCTGCGGCGATGTGGCGGCGGACGAGGCTTACGACGCGCTCGGCGCGACGCATGATTTTTATTGGCAAGTTTACGAGCGCAACTCCATTGACGATGACGGCATGCACATGAAAGCTACTGTGCATTTTGACAAAGATTATAACAATGCGTTCTGGGACGGCCAAGCGATGGTGTTTGGCGACGGTGACGGCGATATTTTCAATCGGTTTACAGTTTCACTTGATGTGATCGGCCACGAGTTGACCCACGGCGTCGTTGGTGATGAGGCCCAGTTGCAATATTTCCAGCAATCCGGTGCGTTGAACGAATCGATCTCCGATATTTTTGGCTCGCTCGTCAAACAATATTTGCTCAAACAAACCGCCGACAAAGCCGATTGGCTGATTGGGGCTGGGCTGCTGACGTCCAGAATCAAAGGCGTGGCGCTGCGGTCGATGAAAGCGCCGGGTACGGCTTTTGATGATCCGCTGCTCGGGAAAGATCCGCAGCCGGCCCATATGAAAAATTTCGTTCGTACGTTTGAAGATAACGGTGGCGTGCACATCAATTCCGGTATTCCGAATCACGCCTTTTATTTGGCCGCGACCAACCTCGGCGGTTATGCGTGGGAAAAAGCCGGGCGCATTTGGTACGAGTCGTTGCGCGACAATCAGGTTCGGCCCAATTGCGGCTTTCAACGCTTTGCCAAAATCACTCTGCGCATTGCCTCACGGCTTTACGGCACCACCAGCG
>CAYZFF010000370.1:0-4822 GCA_964477305.1 uncultured Cytophagia bacterium | reverse complement strand
TTTGCATAGTAACAACACCTATATTTCAAAAAATTCGTACTGGCTTTTTTGTTGATTCTTACTCGTACGCTTACTCCTTCTCGTACTCGATTGCAAAAATTTTTAAATGCGCAGGAGAAGAAATAAACGTATAAGAAAAGAGTAACGTTATTTACTCAGCCCCATATCCTCCAACTGCGTCTCATCCATCAACACCTCGCGCGCCTTGCTGCCGTCAAAGCCGCCGACGATGCCAGCCGCTTCGAGTTGATCGATCAAGCGCGCGGCGCGAGAATAGCCGATTTTCAACCGGCGTTGCAAAAGCGAAATAGAACCTTGCTGATGACGCACGACTAATTTCAACGCTTCGTCGAAAAGCTCGTCGCGCTGGCCGTCGTTCAGGCCGCTGGCGCCGTCCGCGTCATCGCCTTCCGTGCGAATCGGCAGCAGCGCTTTTTCATAACGCGGTTGTTTGCGAATATGCTCAAGCACATTCTCGGTTTCATCGGAGCTGATAAACGCGCCGTGAATGCGAATCGGCTCCGGGCTGCCCGGCGGCAAAAACAGCAGGTCACCGTTACCGAGCAATTTCTCGGCGCCGTTCATGTCGAGAATCGTGCGCGAATCAATCTTCGATGCGACTTGAAACGCCAGGCGCGCCGGAAAGTTCGCTTTAATCACCCCGGTGATCACGTCCACCGACGGCCGCTGTGTCGCCACGATTAAGTGAATGCCCACGGCGCGCGACATCTGCGTCAATCGCGCAATCGGCTCTTCCACTTCTTTAGCGGCCGTTAACATGAGATCCGCCAATTCGTCGATGATCAGCACGGTATACGGCAGCGGTTTCAACGGCGGCATGCCCTCCGATTCGGCTAATTTGCCTTCGCGCAAGCGCGTGTTGTACTCGCCAATGTTGCGGACGCCGACACGCGCCAGCAGCGTGTAGCGATTTTCCATTTCCCATTCCAAACTTTTTAACACCGCCAGCGCATTCGCCGGCGTGGTCACCACTTCTTCGTTAAGATCTTCACGAAACGTCAGATGATGAAAACGCAGCTTGCGATACGTTGAAAGCTCAAGGCGCTTCGGATCAACCAACACAAAATCCACCTGGCTCGGATGCGCTTTGTACAACATGCTGGCAATGATCGTATTCAAACACACGCTTTTTCCCGAACCCGTCGCGCCGGCCACGAGCAGATGCGGCATCCGATCCAGCGAGGTCACAAACGCCTGTCCGGAGATCGTTTCGCCGAGCGCGATCGTCAACGGTGACGCCGATTGTCGAAACGCGTCAGAGTCAATCAACTTACGCAAATACACCGTTTGCGGTTCCGGATTGGGCAGCTCAATGCCGACTGCGGCTTTACCCGGAATCGGCGCGACAATGCGAATGCGTTTGGCGCGCATCGCCAGCGCGAGATCGTCGGCGAGGGCGGTGATGCGGCTCACCTTGATGCCGGGCGCCGGCTCATATTCATAACGCGTGATCACCGGGCCGGGATTGATTTCCACGACATTGCCGCTGACATCAAACTCGGCAAGGCGTTCTTCCAGCGTGTGCGCGTGATTGAGCAGCTCTTCCCGGGTTTGCACCGAATCAATTTTGGTGGGGAACTTCAACAGATCAAGCGGCGGGAAAATATATTCGCCGACTTCCGGTGGTGGCGGCTCATCTTTCGCTTTCTTCGGCACGGTAATGGCGTTGGGCGCTTCACTCGCCGCCGGGCGAATCGGTGGCGTCACTGTATCGCTTGCCGGCAACGGTTCGGGCGTGAGCGCCGGCGCTCTGCCGGGAATAATGGTGGCGGGGTTTGCCGGCTTTTCATTCATTTCACGCAAGCGGGCTAATTTCTTCCAACGCGGCTCTTCATCAACCGGTTCTTCAACGTTGTGGTCGTCGCTTTCATCATCTTTGCCGGCAGTCACGACCGTCACGGGTTTGGTTTTATTCGCCGCCGGCTTTGCGGTTGGTTCGGGAAATGGCGGACGCCAGGAGGCAACCGCGGCCATTCTTTTGGCAAACGTATCGCGCAAATTTAACGAACCGGAGCGAAATTTTTCGTAGGCTTCCGCGAGGCTCAGTTGCGAGAACGCAATAAAAATCACCACTGCTAATGCAAGCAAAATGATCGGGCTGCCGTAATCCCCAAAAGCTTTGTGCAGATTTTCGGCAATGAACCCGCCGACCAGCCCCGAACGTGAATAACCGATGGTCGAACTTTCCGGATCCATCACATACGGCAGCGCAAAGAGCGTCGCAAAATAGAGGGCGGCGACCAGGCTATATAAAGTAGCGCGTTGCAAATTTTGTATCGGAAAATTCCAAAAACGATTCCAGCCCCAGGCCATCAATAAAAACGGCACCACAATCGCGGGATATCCCAGCAAATATTTTACCAACACATTGGCGATATAAACGCCGGCCACGCCCATGGCATTCTGGACTTGCGGCATGCCCTCCGGGGTTTCTTCCGGATGCACAAAATATGAAATCAAGCCGACCAGAATGAGCATGCCAAACGTCATTAAGAGAATCCCTAAAATCTCTTCCTGCCGCCGCGGGCTTGCACTGGCTTGCTTTTCCGACATATTCTCCTCTCCTAAAAAATATTGCTACCCAGCAACTCCTATCCGGCCATCCCGAATATAATCGTTTAACTCGCACCGATTTTAATATTAACTGAATTCGTCTTTTAAATTTTACAAACCATTCAATATTAAAATACCATTAGCGCGTTCTGATTTTGATTAATTTAATATCGTTATTTTTATGCACATTTGCAAGCGTTTTACATTTACCGCCTACCGAAGCGTAAAGCCCGCTACGCTGACACCGGTATAAAGAACACCGCTTTCACCAAGCTTTATTGCCCAAGCAAAGGCTTGGAGTTTAAGCGGAAAGCGCTGATGGTTTCCAGATTCTCGTCGAATTTCAAAACTGCCGTCAGAATCGTGGTCGCGGCGTTGATAAAAAACTTCGGATCGATGCTGGCAAAAACATCCGTGGGGCGGTGATAATCGCGATGATCTTCCACGCCAAAATATGCAAAAGGAATTCCGCTTTCATGAAATGGCGCATGATCGGAAGCATTCGTCCAGTTATCGTTTGCATTTGCACCTTGATCATGTCCAAGCCGTAGTTTCACGGCGCTGGTTTTGGCGACGGCGTTTAAGTAGGGTTTTAGAAAAGGATAATGAAAGGCGCCGGCAACATAAAGTTCATTCTTTTCATTGCGACTCACCATATCGAGGTTAATGTTCAAGGCGACCTTGGCCGCTGCCACCGGCAGGTTATTCACAAAAGCCTGCGCGCCGTGCAGGCCGGCTTCTTCCCCATCAAAAAAAGCGAAAATCAACGTATGCCGCGGTTGATGGCGGCTAAAGTAATCCATCATTGCCAACAAGACCGCTACCCCGGAAGCATTATCATCCGCGCCGGGATAAATCTGGCCGTTCATCACGCCGAGATGATCGTAATGCGCCGAGAGCACCAGGCACAGCGACGACGAGGTTCCGGGAAAATAACCGATCAAATTCGTCGCGCTATCACATTTCGCGCCGCGCGCCGCAAAAGAAAAAGTCTGTTTAAAACTTTCAGCAAAAGCCTGCAGATTGTTTTCTTTAAATGCGGCGAGAATATAACGTTGCGCCTTTCGGCTGCCGGCGGTGCAACTCTTTCGCCCCTGCATCGAGTCTGCGGATAATGTTTTCACATCCTGCAACAATTGCAGCGAATCCAGCCGGGCTTGGGCTAACAACGAATTCCCGATGAGAAACATCGCCCCCGACACCACAAATACTAATTTCTTCATTACGCAAAAGTTAATAAGGCCGCTGGTAAAACGGCGTTTTAACGATCCGCGCAGCGGCAACGCGCCCGCGAATATCGATGGCCAATTGCGTTCCCACGGCGCTGTGCGCGCTGGCAACATAGCCGAGGCCAATAGATTTCTCCAGGCTCGGTGAAAACGTGCCGCTGGTGACGTGGCCAATGGCCGCACCATCTTTTAAAATTGGGTAACCGTGGCGCGCGATGTTTTTGCCGTCCATTTCAAAGCCGACGAGCTTGCGCGGAATGCCTGCAGCTTTCATCTTCGCCATGGCCTCACGGCCGATGAAATCGCCTTTATCTAATTTCGTAATCCAACCGAGTCCCGCTTCCAACGGGTTGGTGGTTTGATCGATATCATTGCCATAAAGGCAATATTTCATTTCCAGGCGCAACGTATCACGCGCGCCGAGGCCAATCGGCTCAATCCCAAATTCTTTTCCGGCTGTGAAAATCGCGCTCCAAATTTTTTCCGAATGCGCTACGGCACAGCCGATTTCAAAACCGTCTTCGCCGGTATAGCCGGTGCGCGAAATAAACACCGGCACACCAGCCATTTGACCGGCGGCAAACCAGTAATATTTGATCGTCGCGAGATCAATATCAACCACTTTTTGTAACGTCGCTTGCGCATTTCGGCCCTGCACGGCGAGTAAGCTGTATTGCTCGCTGACATCGGACAACTCGACCGCGGGCGTTTTATGCTGCGCGAGCCAATTAAAATCCTTTTCGATGTTCGAGGCATTGACGACCATCATATAATGATCAGGCCAACGATACACGATCACATCATCAACAATGCCACCATCGGGATAGCAAATGGCGGAATATTGCGCTTGATATTCGGCGAGTTTCGAGACGTCATTGATCGTCACGTGCTGCAAAAATTCCAGCGCGCCTTTGCCGCGAACTTCAAACTCGCCCATGTGCGAAACATCGAAAACCCCGACGGAGTTGCGGACCTGGCGATGTTCATCGATAATGCCGCGATACTGCACCGGCATCGAA
>CAYZFF010000369.1:0-4828 GCA_964477305.1 uncultured Cytophagia bacterium | reverse complement strand
TCGGTTTTTAATCATCGCGCCTCGAGGATACCATGAACCAATCCGATCCCTCTCAAGGCACCGTCCAACTTGAGGAAACCTTGCGCCGCCTTGAAGCGCGGCTTACGCGGATTGAGGCGTATCTCCAACTTGGTCCGCTGCCAGAAGCAAGAGTTCACGAAGGGATGGCAGCGCCCAGCGCTGCGCCGCCGGTTTCGGAAGAAGAGAAAGATGCCGCGCTGGAGCTGAAGATCGGCGAGTTTTGGCTGGCGCGCGTGGGCATCGTGGCGCTGCTTGTCGGCACGGCGTTTTTTATTGCCTATCCCCTCGAAGTGTTTCCGCCGCTGGTGCACAGCCTCATTGGCTATCTCGCCGTCGCTGGACTCTTTGCGGCTTCGCGATTTTGGCGCACGGCGTATCCATTTCTCTCGCGCATTTTATTTGGGGGCGGCTTGCTGTTGTTGTATTACGCGACATTGCGCTTGCATTTTTTTACGAAAAATCCCCTGCTCACTCACAAACCTGCCGCGTTAATTCTTTTGCTCGCCGTGGTCGCCGGCCATTTTTATTTTGCCAGCCAACGCCGCAGCGAATTTTTAGCCGGCCTCGCGATTTTTCTCGGTAATGTCACGGCGTTGGTGGCGGACATGACGCATTTTACCTTGCCGTTGGTCGCCGGCACCGCTGCGTTAGCCATTTACTTTTTGATGCGCTACGGCTTCAAAATCGCCGGACTCCTTAGCATTGTTTGGGCGTATCTGGCGCATCTGCTGTGGCTTCTGGGCAATCCGTTGCTCGGGCATCCGCTGCAAGCGGTGGCGGCACATCAATATAACCTCGTTTACCTTTTTATTTACGCTGCCGTTTTTGCGCTGCCCAATCTTTTGCGCGCGGAAGAGACACCGGTAGACGCGACGAAAATTTTATTGCCGCTGCTGAATGGCGCGGGCTTTTTCGGCGCGGCCTTTTTAGTGACAATTACTTTCTTTACCCAGGACCGCGCTGTTATATTTTTCTTAATTTCCACTTGCTTTCTCGCTTTGGCGATATTATGTTGGCAGTGGCGAGAAAGCCGTTATGCCACCTCGTTCTATGCTTGCTTCGGTTACTTGGCGCTCAGTGCCGCTATTTTTACGCGTTTCGCCTCACCGCACTACTTCATCTGGCTGGGTTGGCAAAGTTTGCTGGTTATTTCCACTGCAATTTGGTTTCGCTCCAAAATCGTCATCGTTGCCAACACCTTCATTTATTTGGGTATTTTTTTAATCTATCTGATTTCTTCGCCCTCCACCGGCGCCGTGAATGTCAGCTATGCGATTGTCGCCTTGTTGAGCGCGCGGTTATTGAATTGGAAAACCGAACGGCTGGCGTTGAAAACCGAGTTGATGCGCAATGCCTATCTCGCCTCGGCGTTTGTGATTATTCCGTACGGCTTGTATCAAGCTGTACCCCAAAACTATGTGAGCCTGTCATGGCTCGGCGCCGCGGTGTTTTATTTTTTGATGAGCTTGCTTTTAAAAAACCAAAAGTATCGCTGGATGGCGATCTTGACGCTCTTTCTTGCGGTGATTTACGTTTTTGTGATGGACATGGCGCGGCTCGAAGCAGGGTATCGCATTCTTTCATTTATAGCGCTGGGCGTGGTATTGCTGGTGATCTCTTTGCTCTATGCGCGCTCGCGCAAAACGCTTTCGCGAAATTGAGAATGAAAATTGACAATATTCCTAATTTTAGGAAGCCCTCTGGTTAGCTATAAAATTAACTTGCTTTAAATGCTTATTTTTCATATCTAAAACTGCGGTTTTGTTGGCATTCCCTTTGCGTAAGACATTAAACAAATTTTTCACCTCATTTCAAAATGAAAAATTTGATGTGACTTCGATCTTTCCAATTGAGTTAAATCGAAGCGGCAAGACTCAGGAAAAGGAGGTGACGGGTCGAATAAGACAATTCAATAATCGTTCGTATTCGACGTGGAGCAAGAGGGAGATTAATTCATTTAGATGGCGCTTTTATTGTTAAGGAGCTAATATGAAAAAGGTCATTTACGGTTTGACGGCGTTGATGCTGTTGGCGAGTTTGGCGTTGGCGCAGGCGCCAACGGCCGTCATCAGGATCGAAGGCTACAGCCCGCAAGAGGTTCGCGATCTCAAGTTGACTTCGCCGCGGTCGTCAGGTTTGTCGGTTGTCGGCACCGGGCAAATGGTGTATTTGAAAGGCAGCGCCGCCAGCGGCACGGTGACGACCTATGCTTGGAAACTCGCCGAAAAACCCACCGGCTCGGCTGCCGCTTTGGATAGCACGAACAAACTCCAAACGACATTCACGCCCGATGTGGTGGGCAAGTATAAAGTCGAGTTGGTCGTAACCACTTCCACCGGGACCAGCGCAGCGGTTTCGGTGACCATCACCGCCGCGAAATTTGTCGGCGTGGGTGGCATGGACGGCCTGCCCACTGATGTTGCCGCCGGACAATGCGCGTTGTGCCATAATGCCAATTTTTCTGCGTGGACGAAGACCGGCCATGCGACAGCATTGAAAGACGGCCTGGATGGCTTGTACGGCACGCATTTCGATGAATCCTGTCTCGACTGCCACACGACAGGTTTTGACAAGACACCTGCGGCAGTGAACGATGGGTTCGATGATGTGCAAAAAGAAGTCGGGTGGGTCTTCCCAACCACATTGCAAGCCGGTAATTATGATGCGCTCAAGACCACGTATCCGAAACTGGCGGCGCGTGCGAACACGCAATGCGAAGGCTGCCACGGCCCGGGCAGCATGCACAAAGGCGATAAAACCAGCATTGCTTTGAGCCTGGATGAGCAAACTTGCGGTTACTGCCATGAGGAAGAGCCGTTCAACCGGATCAGCACTCAATGGAAAAGTTCATTGCATGCGGTGGGTGTTGCTTCGGCATCAACCAATTCAAGTTGTATTAAATGCCATTCCGGTTGGGGCTTTATTCGTCGCATTGATCCCAAAGCGCCGGATAATCGCCCGGCCAGCGGCTTTGCGCCAACCAGTTGCGCGGTTTGCCACGACCCCCATCGCTCGGAAGCGCTGCCCAACATGGTCCGCAGTTTAGACAACGTTACGTTGGGTGATAGCGTGTCGGTGGTGAATTATGGTGGTATGGGCAAAGTTTGTATGCAATGCCATGTCAGCCGCCGCGATGCCGAAGATTATACGAATACCGTGTCGAATCTCAGCACCAACTTTGGCCCGCATCACAGCAATCAAGCCGACATGTTGGACGGTTCGAACGCGATTGAGTACGGCGTCCCGATCGGCACCTCCGGTCATAAGTTTGCGGTGCAAGACGCTTGCGTGACTTGCCATATGCAGGCGACGCCGGATGCCGGCAAGCCTGGACACGACAAAGTTGGCGAGCATACATATTCGATGAAATGGGACGGCGGTACCCCGACCGATCCTAATGATGATGTCGAGCATGTCGCAGTTTGCCAGCCGTGCCACGGCTCGATCAAATCTTTTGATGACATTTTGGCGAAAGCGGATTTTGACCACGACGGCACCATCGAAGGCACACGGCATGAAATCGAAGGCATGATCGCCCAACTCGACAAGCTGTTGCCGCCGCGCACAACAAGTGCGCAAATCACCCAGAATTACAATTGGACGACGCCGGGTCTCTCTGCCGCCGAAGTGGCAAAGCGCAAAGCCTATACGAAAGCGTGGTACAACTGGCGCTTTGTGGCAGAAGACGGTAGTGATGGCGTGCACAATGCGGGTTACTCCATCGCGTTGCTGCAGCGTTCGATTGCTTCGATCACCACAGGCGATATTGGCGCCGGAAAAATTATCTCGATTACCGACATTCCGAACGATCAAGGCAAGCAAGTGCGCCTCGCGTGGTCGAAATCCCCGGGCGACGGCGTTTCCAGCAACCCGGTCACTGGTTATTCCTTGTGGCGCCGGGTTGATAAAAAATCGGCGAATGCCGGAATTATTTCCGTCGACTCGAGAGAAAACATGTTGGCGCAAGCGTCGGCTCAAAACGTCGGCAAAACCTACAGCATCGCACAAGCCGGTACATGGGATTTCGTCTCTTGGATTCCGAGCGCCGGTTATGAATTTTACAGCATGGTTGCGCCGACGCTGTATGACAGCACGGCCAAAGGCAAAAATTGGTCAGTGTTCTTTGTGGCTGGACACGCGCGCGGCCAGCTTTATGAATCCGCGCCGGACAGCGGTTATTCCGTGGACAACCTGCCGCCGTTTGCCCCGAACAATTTCATCGTCAAAGGCCTGGCCGGCACCAGACTGGAATTGAGCTGGGCTGATCCGGAAGATACCGACTTCCAGTATTTTGCGCTCTATCGCAGCACCACGGAAAACTTTGACCCGAAAGGCACCAAACCCTTTACGACCGTGACGGGCACGCAGTATGCCGACACGGATGTGCAGGTGGGCACGAAGTATTATTATTGGCTGTCAGCGTTTGACATTGCGGGCAACGAAAGCATGTTCTCGCGCGCTTCGTTTACCGTTGGTGTTGCTGAACGCAACGGCAGTCTTCCGACCGAATATGCGCTGGAACAGAATTATCCGAACCCGTTCAATCCGGAAACCATGATCAAGTATCAATTGTCCGGCTCCAGCCAAGTGCGCCTGCGCGTGTTCTCGGCGCTGGGACAAGAGGTGCGTACGTTGGTTGACGGTGTGCAGCCCGCGCAATTTTATACGGTGATGTGGGACGGCCGCGATAACGCTGGCAATACCATGCCTTCGGGTATGTACTTCTATCGTTTGGAAACGGAAAAGTTTACCGCGATCAAGAAGATGGTGTTGATGAAATAAGGTCATTTGGCTCGTACTCTTACTC
>CAYZFF010000368.1:0-4853 GCA_964477305.1 uncultured Cytophagia bacterium | reverse complement strand
TGTAAGCCAATATAGCACAATACCTTCACGAAGTCAAGTTTGCGAACTGGTAAGAACTCGGGCGTGCCAATGATGCTTGGTTTCTGCGATGTCATTTTCAGAACATTGCGGCAATTTGTTACGCAGTTAAGCCATGCCCTGAGTTTGGAATATACAAAATTCTGAAAACAAAAGGTTTAAAGTATGATTCCTCTTTGCGACCCATTTTACTTAGTCTAACTTCTATTTCTTTAAGATAAACTTTAAGTAAATTGATAGGAAATGTAATACTTTAAACCGAATGGGGTTATCAAACAGTTTTCAATGAGCCAGAACTTGACCTGCGAGAACTTACTGATCTTAATTCCAACAGTTGCAGCACTCTCTTGCAACCCGACTTACAGATTCTTCATAAAATAATTCGTCATCAGCGTGTGCAAATGCAACTGCGTGATGCCGCCGGTGATGGCGTGATTGCGGCCATGATAATACATGACGTCGAATTGCTTGTTGAGCGCTTGCAGGGTCTCTTGTAATTGTACGGTGTTTTGCATGTGAACATTATCATCGGCCATGCCGTGGATGAGATACAGCTTACCCTGCAGTTTATCCGCGTACGTCATTACCGACGCCGATTTATAGCCAGCAGCGTTGTCTTTCGGCAAACCCATGTAACGCTCCGTCCAAATCGTGTCGTAGAACCGAAAATCCGTGACGGGCGCGCGGGCGACACCAACTTTAAAATACGGCGCGCCTTTGGTCATCGCCATCGCGGTGAGATAACCGCCGCCGCTGTGGCCCCAAATCCCGATGCGGCTGGCATCAACATACGACAGACTGCCGAGATATTTTGCGCCTTCGATTTGATCGTGCGTCGACCATTTGCCCAAATCGCCGTAAGCGAGATTTTTAAATTTCTTGCCGCGCCCACCGGTGCCGCGGCTGTCGACGCAGAAGCTGATGAAGCCTTTCTCCGCCATGAACTGATGCCACAAATAGCGCCGGGTTTCCCAGCGGTTGACCACGTGTTGCGCACCCGGGCCACTGTAACAAAACATGATCACTGGGTATTTTTTCGTGGAATCAAAATTCGCCGGCTTCATAATCCAGGCATTGAGCGGGGTGCCGTCGTCGCTGGTTTTGATTGTAATAAATTTCGGCGCCACTAAGTTGTAGGCAGCCAACAAGTTTTCATTCTTCTCCAGCCAGCGCAGCAGCTTGCCGTCGGTTTGCCGTAGGCTGATTTGCGGCGGCGTTTGCGCATCCGAGAATGTGCCGATGACATATTTAAAATCTGGCGAAAAGTTTGAGCTGTGCCAGCCCGCGCGCTGGCTGATGCGCTCCAGACTTTTTCCATCCAAGCTGGCGCGATAGATATTCTCCTCAATTGGTGAATCTTTTTTGCCGGAGAAATAAAGCCAGCCAGTCCCTTCATCAAAACCCTCGATGGCCGTCATTTCCCATTCGCCGCTGGTGAGCGGATACAGCAAGCGGCCGTTGTAATCATAAAGATAGGCGTGCCGATAACCGCTGCGCTCGGACGTCCAAATGAATTGTTCTTTCTTGGTTAGAAAGGTGATGTTGTCTTGGACATCGACGATATCCACCCAGCACGGATCGGTGTCGCTCAGCACGATGCGCGTGGCGCCGGAATTGACATCGGCAAAGAGCAAGTCAACTTTGTTTTGCAAGCGATTCAGCCGCTGAATGGAAAGAATGCGGGCGTCGGGCGTCCATTGAATGCGGGGAATATAAATATCGGTTTCCTCACCGAGATCGATCCATTGGGTTTGCGCGGATTCGAGCGTCACCACGCCGATTTGTACCAGCGCATTTGGCTCACCGGCTTTCGGATATTTGAGCCAAAACACGCTCGGATAAAGCGACATCATGTTTTCAATCGGAAAGATCGGAACGCGCGTTTGGTCGAGCCGCCAAAACGCGATCTTCTTGCCATCCGGCGACCAACGCCAGCCATCAGAAATCGTAAACTCTTCTTCATACACCCAATCGAACTGGCCGTTGATGACGTTGTCACTGCCGTCGGTGGTCAATTGCGTTTCGACACCGCTGCTCAAATCCAGCACGAAAAGATTATTGCCGCGCACGAAGCCGATTTTCGTCGCGTCCGGTGAAAATTTGGCGTTACTCTGCGCCCCGGCGATGCCGCTCAACGGCCGCAGTTTCTTCGCCAGCACGTCGCAAATAAAATATTGCCCGTCGGTGGAATGCCGCCAGATTTGCCGCATGTTGCTGGCGAGCAGTAGATATTTGCGATCGCTGCTCCATGCGTAGCTGTCAATAGAAATTGGCTCGCCGCCGGGCTTAAGCGCCAAACTTTTTCCGGCGAGCAGCGGTGTTTCTTTGCCGCTCACCACCTCGTGCTTGTAAATGTCGCCGTCTTTTAAATAGGTAAACGCCGCTTCGCCCGGAACCCATTGCACGCCCGGCAGCGTTTTCGGTGTGAGCTTATTGGAAGCGAAAATATCTTCGAGGGTGAGGGATTTTTTTTCCTGGGCAGTTAGCAGCGAAGTGAATAACAGCAAGCACGCGGAAATGGCGCGAAAAGCGCGGTTGGCGACGCTAGACATAATGTGCTCCTTCACAGGTTCGGTGAAAGTTTATGATTTCAGGTTTTGGTAGGCAGCCACAATTTCAGTGTAAAATAAGCGCCAAACCTCGGTGGCATTATTTGCGAGTGGCATGAGTTTTTCGGTATCGAGGAGAATGCCGTAGGCATGAACAAAGAAATGACGGAAGCCGAGATAATCTTTCAATTCTTGAGCGAGAGATTCAGATACAATCTGCTGATCGACTGCAGCCTTCAGCAAATCATGATGCCAGAATGGAGAACGTAGATCGAGCTTTCCTCCCTTTGCCAGTAGCAATCTTTTAAGAATATTTTCAACGCCATTGTAAAAGTTGTGTACGAAAGAAGCCATGCCCGCCAATACAACATAGCTGCGTTCATTGCTCAGCAAGGCTTTTGCAAGTTCAATAAGTGTTTTCTCTATGAGGCTTTTTTCCGCGTCAATTTCTTCCCAAAGCTCATCCATAAATTTTTTTCCCGCGTTTAAAAATCAAATCCGTAAACTTGGATGATTCTGACAAATCCACCAAGTCCACCGGCTTGCCGAGTTTCATAAGCAGGTCGCCGTAAAAAGCAAAAAATTTCTGCGGCGCAATCCCCAACACGCCGAGATCGAGATCATTGGCGGTTAGCGGATCACGCAAGGCCGAGCCGAAAAGAATGATTTCCTGTACGCCGTAGGCTTTCGCGCAATCTTGGATGATTTTCAATTCGTTGTTTGGTAGCATGACAATTCTTGATTGAACTTGACGATTAAAACCTACATAAATTTTACGGAAAAATCAAGCAGTCTTTATTTTAACGCCCTTGAACGAACGCCAATAAACTGTCAAAGCCTCATTTATTCAAAAAAATTCTTCACGTCATTACTTCTCCCCAAATACTCCCACTGCTGCAGCGCGATTGGCACGTTGCCGTTGAGCCAAACGAAGTTGTGAAAATCGCGCAGATTGAATTTTTCGCCCAATTGAATTTTGGCGGCGGTGAGAAAGTGCATAATTTGGATCTTGCCGATTTGATACGAAATCGCCTGTCCGGGATTGGAAGCAAACGACGCGGCTTCTTCTTCCGCGGTTTTGGCGTCCATCGGCACGGTTTCGGCGAGATAGCGGCCGGCGTCCTGAATGGAGAATTCACCGGTGGCGAGCTTGAGATCGACTTCGACGCGCAACGCGCGCAGGCGCATGAAGCGATAAATAATCTCCCGCGAATGCGGCGCGTCGTCGAACAAGCCGTGTTGCAGCATCATTTCTTCGGCGTAAAAACCGAGGCCTTCAATCGGACCGGAATCAAGATAGTGCCGGCGAATCGGATTCGGATGCGCCCACGAGAGGCACAGTTGAAAAAAATGTCCGGGCGTGCCTTCGTGCACGATGATGGGCCGCGGATCCTGCGCGCTGGCCCGATAAAAAAACGGCAGGTTCGGCGCCGGCTCCGGAATGTAAGCCACGCCGTTTTGCCCAAGCCGCGACGGGCCAGTAAGATCATCGGTGACGCCCATCATCGACAGCGCTTCGACGTAATCCGGCATTTTCAAATTGCCGTAATGCCCCATCCAATTCGGCACGTCGAGAATGCCTTTTTTCACCATGAAATCGTGCACGGCTTGTTCGAGCTTCTTGCTGGCGTCGATTTGTTCCGCCGCAGTTTTGAACAAAGCCGGTTGGGGAACATCAGCATTGCGCAAGCCTTCGTAATGATGAAACGCCACCGAGCGATCCCACTCCTGCCGCGCCATGTGCAGCAACTCGTCGCGCGTGAACGGCATCAGCGCAATGTTTCGCAAATACCAATCATACGCCTGTGGGCCGATGGCAAACGTTTTTCCCATATTGGGCTTTTGTTGCTGCAGCCAGGCCGCATAATCTTCCAACGCCGCCGTCGCTTTTTTCGCCGCCTCGGCGAGCGGCTTTTGCTGCGCTTGCGGAAAAAGCGGCGTCAAAGCATTGACGAGACGATTGAGGCGCTCTCGCCCGCCATCGAGATTGGCCAGTGCATTGTTGGCAAAATAAACCACGCCTTCGGTGAGATTCTCTTTTGCATATTTGATCGTATTAGGAAACGATTGCATTCTGAGCACGATATTTTTCGCGCGTTTTTCCTCGAACGGCGGTGGCTGTAAAATCAATTCGAAAATCACGCCGAGCGTTTGATGCACATAAAAATCCGGATTGCGCCGCGCCGAGCGTACGATATTGAGTTCATAATTCACGCGCTCAATCGTGCCGCGTAAAAAGAGATAATCGACGCTGTCGCTCTTCGTCCAGCCGGTTTTATCCAGCGC
>CAYZFF010000367.1:0-4860 GCA_964477305.1 uncultured Cytophagia bacterium | reverse complement strand
CCCGCGTGCGTATCGAAGCCGCGGATCGAAACGATGTACACGCGCGTGCTCAAGCCGCCGGCGATCATGCGCGCCACGATTTGCAATTGCGCCGCGAGCGATTCGTTGGGATATTGAATGAGATTCGTTTTCGCCTCATACGCCTTCACAATGTCGCCGGCAAACTCAAACGCCGACGACGCGGTGTCGCGCAAAAATTCCAACTCTTTTCCAGCCGGCGTTGTCGGCGTCGGTTTGGGTTCGGAATTGTGGCCGGAGCCTTGACGCTGCACCAACTCATAAAATTGCAGCGGGTTTTGTAACGCAATGCCTTTTTGATCGCGGCCCAACAATGCCAGCGAAGAAGTCAAGCCGATTTGAATCGCGGGCGGGCCAAACGTGCCACACTCTTCGCCGGGCGGGCACATCATATCGAAATAGCGCCCCAGCCAACCGGTGTTGGAGACGACGCTCGAGCCGGAGCCGGTGAGCCAGATATCGGTCGAGCGAAAATGCGAGCGATCGGGATTGGGATAACCCGCGCCGTGAATGATGGAAAACTTGCCTTCGTCAAACATTGGTTGCAACGGTCTGAGCGCCGGATGAAATCCGACTTCATGATTCAGCTTGATCACCTGATCTTTGGCAATCGCCAGTTGCGGACGCGCCGTGTAATACGCGTCGTGGCCGTATGGCACAATCGTGTTCAATCCATCATTGCCACCTGACATTTGCACCAGCACCAGCACCCGGCCGTCATCAGGAAAATTCATCGGATACTTCGACTTGCCGGAGCCTGCCAGCGGTTTCGCGAACGACCACATCGGCCACACCACTGGCAACCCGGCCAGCGGCATCATCACATGTATAAAATCGCGTCGATTCATATTTATCTTCCTTGAAAAATTTGTTTATCACATTCCCTGATTTTTCGTGTAACCGGCGGAAAGATCAGCTTGAGCTTTTGAGCAAGCGCCATGCGCTATGCTCTCTGCGCCCTGCTCTACATCAATTGAAATTCCGGCAAGCGCATGATCTGCACGAGACAATCTTTAATTTGTTTGTCGGCGCCGGGATAATTGATCGACCAGTCATCGACGTCGGAGGTGCCTACGAGCACGGTGATAAGAAAATCGCGCGTCGCTTCGTCGAGTGGATAGCGCAACAAATGCGCCGTGAAATGATCAACCAAATCATCTGCCCTCTCGACGCCAAAGCTGCGCGCCAACGCCATCGAGTCGACTTCGATTTGCGTAAGCCGGCTGTTGCCGGGATTGTTGATGTTGCCGCCCATGATGTACGTTTCGGAAAAAACATTGCGCGTCACCAGCGTGCTGGCGTTAATCCAACTGCGTTGGCCGGGCCAGCCCGCAACATTGGGCGGATTCAGCAAATCTTGATCGAGCGACGTAGCCGAGCTAATGATGTAGGTCGGGGTCACCCGTTTGGGTTTGAGCAGGCGCAAATTATTGACGCCAAGCTCAATCGGGCTTTTGATCAACGACGCCACGGCATGTTCGCTGTAAAAATGGTCGCTCTCAAAAATCGCCTGCACCACCGGTTTGATCTCGTAATTATTCTGGCGGAAAATATTCGTCAACTCCGCCACAAAGGCTTTGTCGGTCTCGCGACTCACGAAAAATTTATACAACTTTTCGCAAATAAATTCGGCAGCCATCGGCTGCTCGAGCACGAGATCGATAATCTCATCGCCGCCGAAATTACCGCTTTTACCGAAAACGCTTTTAATGCCGCTGTCAAAACGGTTGGGCACCAAATAAGCGACCGGTTTGGTGGGATCGGTGCTGCCGATGTTGCGGGTGTCGATCTGCCAACCGGTAAACGCGCGCGCGGCCTGCTTAATATCATTTTCCGTGTAATGACCGACGCCCAGCGTGAACAATTCAAATAACTCGCGCGCAAAATTCTCATTCGGCGACGTCCGCAGGTTGCGCACGCCATCGAGATACAGCAGCATCGCCGGGTCTTTATAAATGGCTTTGAGAAATGTTCGGAAATTGCCGAGCGCGTGCCGGCGCAACGTGTCGTGTTGCATGTACACCCATTGCGCCAATTGCACCACGTCGAATTCGGAGGTGAAATGATTGTGCCAAAAGAGTGTCATCTTCTCGCGCAGATTGAACGGCCGCGCCGCCATTTGCAAAATCCACCACGCGCGGGTCTCTTCGATGTGCAAACGGTTGGCGCGCTGCCACGCTTGTTGCTCTGCCTGCGTCAAGGTTCGATAAACGTTGGGATCGAAAGGCTCATTTATCCACGTGCCGGGCGGGGCGGGAAGCGGATCGTCGGTGAGCAGGCGCGCGATAATTTGCGATTTGGTAAGCGGCAGCAGCGCGGTAACTTCGTCGACGGCCACGCCAAAGGAAGCGCGCGTCAACAGGTGACGAAGATGCGGCGCGCCCCACGCGCTGTTGGCCAGATTATATCCGTCGAGTCGACGCGCCGAAGGCCGCCAGTGAATGACCGGCGATTTCGAGGCTTTGTCCTGATCAACGGATGCCACGGGTGTAAATACTTCGGTCATGAGACACCCTCCTTGAGGTGATAGCCGCCAGAGAAATGCTTTATTAAAAATTTTAAATTGCAAATTTACAATTTAAAACAAATTTTTCTCATGACAGCTTGAGGTGAATAAAAACTCCCGATGCAGCGCAAAGAGGCAAACCAATGCAGAAATAAAAAACGGCGAGAATGCTGATCAAATTGAGTAGAAAACAACGTGTGGAAACGGCCATCGAAGAGAATGGAAACCGTTTAACTTTCCGCCCGCTCCTGATCGTCCTGTGGGAAATGGGCGTTGGCTATGGTCAGGTAAAACGGTAGGAGTAAGTTAAAAACTTTTAACAAAAAAGCAAGTAATATTTTTCACTTTGTCAGGGAAGCTTTGATCTTTCGAATCATCGCCAGTGCATCTTCCTGCTCGACGACTTCTCGTTGCGCTATTTCTTCGGCGCTTTCAATCCTAAATGGTGGGTTTTCAAAAAGCCTCTCCGGAATCTCTCGTAAAAAGCGAGACGGTTCCAGCGCCAGTTCTTCCTTATAACGCGTTTTCTTGTCGCAGAAACTCACCGTCAGTTCGCGTTGCGCCCGCGTCAGCGCGACGTAGCACAAACGGCGTTCTTCCTCCTCCCCGCCCTCTTCACAGGCACGTCTGCTGGGAAACTGGCCATCGTTCATTCCATAAATAAAAACGTACGGGAATTCCAAACCCTTTGCCGCGTGCACGGTTAAAATCACCACCCGATCGACTTGCCGATTGAGATAATCCGTGTCGGAAACGAGACTGAGACGATCCAGAAATCCCGCCAACGTTGGATCGTCGCTCGTCTGCTCAAAGCGCTTCAAACTGCCGAGAAATTCACGCACATTATTTTGGCGTTTCTCAATGACTTTCTCATCATGCGAGGTTTCCTGCAAGGCGCGCATGAAATCGAGGCGTTTGACCAACTCTTCCGCCACGGCGCTAAGCTGGCCCTCACGAAATTTGCGGCGAAACTCGTCGATAAGGTGCGCGAATTGAATCATCGCCTGCGCCGTCGGCCCGCGCAAATCTTCGATGAACTCGGCTTCGTGAAAGGCGCGATACAAATTTTTGTGATGCGCCGCGCAATACGCGTGCATCCGCAGCAGCGTTTGGCTGCCAATGCCGCGCTTGGGAAAATGCAGCGCGCGCTTGAAGTTCAGCTCATCGTCGGCATTGCGCATGACTTTCAAATAGGCGATCAAATCGCGAATCTCGGCGCGGTCGTAAAACGAGTCGCCGCCGATAAGTTGATACGGGATATTCGCCGCCCGCGCCGCTTCCTCTAGCGGGCGCATTTGAAAGTTCGTGCGCACCAAAATAGCGTAATCGCTGAACCGGCGCTTCGCGTCGAGCAGGCGCTGGCTGGTGATCTCGGCAAAAAGCTTTTCCGCTTCGTCATGCTCATTCGCCCCGCGCAGCACTTTGATTTTCGCGCCGCCCTGCCACGCCGTCCATAAATTTTTTCCTTTGCGGCGTTTGTTGTTTTTAATCACGGTGTTCGCGGCGTCTAAAATCAGTTGCGTCGAGCGGTAATTTTGTTCGAGCTTAATGACTCGCGCCCCAGAATATTTTTCCTCAAAACTCAGCATTATTTCCGGATTCGCGCCACGCCACGAGTAAATGGACTGGTCATCGTCGCCGACCACGCAGAGATTGCGCCGCTGCCCGCTCAATAATTCAATGAACCGATCTTGCAGCGGATTGGTGTCCTGATACTCGTCCACCATGATGTAGCGATAAAGATTTTGATAATACTCGCGCACCTCGGCATGCTCGGCCAACAGTTTTGTCGCCAAAATCAAAATATCATCGAAATCAATCGCATTGAAGCCGCGCGTACGCTTTTGGTACTGGCCGTACAGATCGCGAAAGAGCAGCTCTTCGGCGTTTTCAGTTTGGTGCAATTGTTCCGGGCTATGGCCGTCATTTTTGGCGGCGGAAACGCGGCCGAGCAACTGTGCCGGATTGTGTCCGCCAAATTCCATCGCTTCATCTTTGATAATCTCGCGAATCAACGCCAGTTGATCGGATTCGTCATAAATCACAAAATTTTTGCGATAACCGAGTGCTTCCACATTTTTGCGCAAAATACGCACTCCGAGCGAATGAAAGGTGGACAAAGTTACACGCATCGCTACTTTGCCTGCCAAGCTTTCCAAGCGTTCTTTCATTTCGCGCGCCGCCTTGTTGGTAAACGTAACGGCCAAGAGATTTTCCGGCGGAACGCGTTTGGAGTCGAGCAAGTAAGCCAAACGATAGGTAATGACGCGGGTTTTGCCGGAACCGGCGCCGGCGAGAATGAGTAACGGCCCCTCGGTGTGTCCGACGGCCTGTCG
>CAYZFF010000366.1:0-4863 GCA_964477305.1 uncultured Cytophagia bacterium | reverse complement strand
GCGCTACCGTTTTCCGCTTCGCGCGGAAAGTATTAAAATTGATTCCACTTGGAGAGCAACGCAGGGACGCGTGTTGGTCTCCGGCGATAGCCTTGCCGGAATTCGTATCGGCGAAAAATTAGTGCTGCGCGGTTATCTGCGCCTTCCGGACGAGAGCCGCAATCCTGGGGCGTTTGATTATCGCGCCTATTTACAAGCGCAGGATATCACCGCCAGTTTTTACGCCGGAAAGCAAGCTCCATTGTGGCGCGAATCGCCGCGCGGCTGGCTGGAGTGGCGGCAGTTTATCAGCCAAACCAAGAACTGGATAGAAACGCGGCTGGCGAGCTTCTCACACGATCAGCGTCTGGCGCTGCTCAAGGGTTTGTTGATCGGCGAACGCGATGAAATTTCAAAAGAAGTGAGTGAAGCGTTTGCGCGCACCGGGCTGGTTCACATTCTCGCCGTTTCCGGATCGAATGTCGGTTTCATCGCACTCATCATCTTGACGGCGTTGAAAGGGTTACGCTTGTCGCGGCGTTGGCATCCGCCGTTTCTATTGGCAGGGATATTCTTTTACATGATTTTGACCGGCGCGCAACCGCCCGTGGTACGTGCCTCGATTATGGCGACAGTTCTTATCGTCGGCGAATGGTTGGAACGCGACGCCGATATTTATAACAGCCTCGGCGTGGCGGCAGTGATCATTTTGCTCTGGCAACCGCTGCAGCTTTTTCAACTCGGCTTTCAACTTTCATTTGCCGCAATGTTGGGAATTGCGTATCTTTATGAGCCGTTGGTTGTTCTGCTCAAAAAGTGGTTCCGGCTGGAGTGGCGGCCCGTTCAACTCATCATAATGCTGCTCGGCGTCTCGTTGGCAGCACAATTCGCCACCTTGCCGTTTTCCGTGCAGGCCTTTGGACGTTTACCGCTGGCCGCAATCTTGGGCAACTTAGTCGTGGTGCCGGTTTCTTTTGTAATTATTTTGGCTTCGACCCTGGCTTGCGTTTTTTCTCTCATTGAACCGGCGGCGCGATTTTTTGGGTATGTTGCCGACTTGACGACGGGCGGCATGATTGAATTTACCCGCCGGCTCGCGCAAATGCCGCTGGCGTATGTTGACAGTATTTATGTTTCTCCACTGTTTCTATTATTTTATGTTTTTGTTATTATAATACTGGTGGAATGGCGGCGCGCGCCGGTGGTGCGACGATTGGCGTTGATTGCCAGTTTGGTTGTGCTCAATATCGGGGTCTGGCAAAAGGCTTGGGCGGCGGGATCTCATTTGCGTGTCACATTTTTTGACGTTGGTCAGGGTGATGCCGCGCTATTGGAATTTCCCACCGGACGGATGCTCGTCGACGCCGGCCCGTTGCTGGAAAATTATGATGCCGGCGAACGGGTGTTGGTGCCGTTTCTGCGAACGCACGGTATCCGACAATTGGAGGCGATTGTCATTACACACCCGCATGCCGATCATCTGGGCGGTTTATTATCGCTGTTGCAGGAGGTTGAAGTCAAAAAAATCTATGTTTGCGGGGTTGAGACGAATTCTCCGCTTGAACAGCGTTGTGAGAAAATTGCTGATAGTCTGCGGGTGGCAATACGCACTGTGCGCGCCGGTGAACGTTTGCTTGATTTCGCTCCCGCCCAAATTTGGGCCTTGCATCCGTTGCGTGAAGAAACCAGTTTTGAAAATATTAACGACGCTTCTATTGTTATCAAAGTCGTTTTTGGGCAACAGGCGTTTCTTTTTTCCGGCGATGCCGAATTTGAAAGCGAAAATCATATGCTGCAATTCGCCCCGATGTTGGATAGCGAGGTTCTCAAAGTCGGGCATCATGGCAGCAGCACCTCCAGCCTGACGCCGTTTCTGCATGCCGTAAGCCCACACTGGGCTGTAGTTTCGGTCGGACGCTGGAATAATTTTGGCCACCCTAATCCGGAGATACTCGCCCGTTATGATTCGCTCGGTATTCAACTTGCACGCACCGATCAAAACGGCGCCGTGGTTTTTGAAACCGATGGTAAAACGCTGCAAAGGATTCGCTGATTAAGACATAACCCATAAAACGTAATACGAAATTTACAGATTAGTTTTTTTACTCTTTACACTTTCTATGAAAATTCTCCTCTTCGACATTGACGGCACACTCATGCACTCCGGCGGTTCCGGCAAGCATGCGATGGAAATAGCCTTTCAAGAAATTTGGGGCGTTCCGCAGAGCCTGGAAAATGTTTTGTTATCCGGGCAAACCGATCCGAAAATTCTTTTGGATGCATTTCAACTGCACGGAATTACCTGGCATGACGAAAAGATTGCGGAATTTCAACAACGGTATTTGCTGCATTTGGCGGCAGATATGCAACGGCCGCGACCGACGCGCCGGCTCTTGCCTGGATTTCCGCATTTGCTTGAAGAATTAAAAAAGCGATCAGAAATTCACCTTGGCCTTTTGACCGGTAACTGGATTCGCGGCGCCGAGATCAAGCTGGCATATTATGATTTATGGAAATATTTTGAATTTGGCGCTTTTGCGGATGATGAAGCGGATCGCAATAAACTCGTACCGCATGCGCTGCGGCGTGCCGAGGAGCGATTTGGCGTTCGCCCGTCGCGTGACCGGGTGTATGTGATTGGCGACACGCCGCGCGACATTCAGTGCGCGCGACCGCACGGCGCGGTTGCCGTCGCGGTCGCTACCGGCGAGTATTCTGTTTCGGAGTTAAGCATAGAAGAGCCGGATTTTTTATTTGCCGATTTGAGTGATATTAACAAAGTGCTAAGCATTTTTTAATGAGCGCTGGCGGATACAAGCATTATGGTTTGGTTTTGGGGATGATGCTGGTGGTCACAGTTTGCAATTTTTATCAACCCAATTCAGGTAATGCGCGATTTACGACAGCGTAACAAGTAGCTCAAAATAAAATGAATCCATCTGCTGATTTCGTGGCTAAAAAAATTAATGCCGGCTATAAGCCCAATCGCCTTATCAACGAAAAAAGCCCTTATTTATTGCAACATGCTTTCAATCCGGTTGACTGGTATCCATGGAGCGAAGAGGCTTTTGAGAAAGCGCGGCGCGAGGACAAGCCGATCTTTCTCTCTATCGGCTATTCGACCTGTCACTGGTGCCACGTCATGGAGCGCGAGTCATTCGAAAACCCGGATATTGCGAAAATCATGAACCAGCATTTTGTCTGTATCAAAGTTGATCGGGAGGAGCGGCCGGATGTGGACAGAGTTTATATGGCCGCGGTGCAAGCCATGACGGGCAGCGGCGGTTGGCCAATGTCGGTTTGGCTCACGCCGAATTTGCAGCCATTTTTTGCCGGAACGTATTTTCCGCCGGACTCGCGTTATGGGCGTCCCGGCTTTCCGGATTTGCTCAACCGTCTGCATGCGGCATGGATGGGGCAACGCGAGCAGGTTTTAAAATCCGGCGAAGATATTATCAACGCCTTGAAAGAGCATGCGGCCGTTTCCGCCAATGCGGATTCAACGATTTTGTTCTCGCCGATTTTGCGTACAGCGTATTCACAATTTTATAGCAGCTACGACGAGCGCCTCGGCGGGTTTGGCAACGCGCCAAAATTTCCGCGTCCAGCGGTGTTCAATTTTCTGCTGCGTTATTACGCGCGGGCCGCTGAGAAGGGCGCGTTGGAAATGACGCTTGGCACTTTAAGAAAGATGTGGGCCGGCGGCATGTACGACCATCTCGGCGGCGGCTTTCATCGATACTCGGTCGATGCGTACTGGCGCGTGCCGCATTTTGAAAAAATGATTTATGACCAGGCTCAGCTCGTGTGGTCGTATCTGGAAGCTTATCAAATCACTAAAGATATTTTTTATGCGAATGTGGTTCGCGAAATTCTTGAATACGTTTTACGCGACATGACGCATTCGGAGGGCGGGTTTTATTCCGCGGAAGACGCCGACAGTGCGCCGGACGCCGCGCAACCGGAAGAAAAGGTAGAAGGGGCGTTTTATCTTTGGCGTAAAACTGAAATCGAAAATTTGCTCGGTGAGGAAAAAGCGGAGATTTTTAATTATTGTTTTGGGGTGAACGGCTCCGGTAATACCATTAACGATCCGCACGGCGATTTCCGCGATGGCAATGTTTTGTACGCTGCCTATACGAGTGCCGAAGCCGCGCGACAGTTCAAAAGGCCGGAAGCCGAAATCACGGCAATTTTGCATGAAGGCAAACAACTGCTTTTGACGATACGCAACACGCGCCCGCGCCCTCATCTTGATGATAAAATCATCACAGCATGGAATGGGTTGATGATCTCGGCGTTTGCCCGGGCCGCGCAAGTGCTGGATGAACCAAAATATATACGGGCGGCTGAACGCGCTGCCAATTTCGTGCTGCACAAACTTTATAACGCGCAAACCCAAACATTGGTGCGACGCTACCGCGACGGCGAAGCGAAATTTCCGGCGCACCTCGACGATTATGCCTTTCTCATGCTGGGCCTGCTGGATTTATATGAAGCTTCTTTCGACAGCAAATGGCTTGATTACGCTCTAAAATTGGCGGAAACCCAGAACCGCCTGTTTGGCGACAAACAAGATGGCGGCTTCTACGACACCTCCGGTGAAGATAAAACGATTTTGTTGCGCTCGAAAGATGATTATGACGGCGCCGAGCCTTCGGCCAATTCCATCGCTGTGTTGAATCTCCTGCGCCTCTCACAAATTTTCGATAAAAAAGAATGGCGGGAAATGGCCGAACGCACACTACGATTGTTTGGCAACCGGTTGCAAAGCATTCCGCACGCCATGCCGCAAATGCTGGTCGCGGTTGATTTCAGCCTCGACAAGCCGAAGCAAATCATTATTGCCGGCCAGCCGCAGGCGCCGGATACGCGCGCGATGTT
>CAYZFF010000365.1:0-4865 GCA_964477305.1 uncultured Cytophagia bacterium | reverse complement strand
ACGGTGACGATAATTGGAACAGGCGCGGCGGCTATTCTGTCTCTATCCAGCGATAGTTTGCAATTTGGCAGTTGGGTAATCAATTCGAGTTCCGAACAGACCGTGCGTTTAACCAATACGGGCACGGCGGATCTGGCGATTGGCTCCACCACGCTGGCCGGCTTGAATATGGCTGACTTCAGTATCGTCAATGGCGGCGGGGCAGGGGTGCTCTTGCCGAACACTTTCCGCGAGATGGTGTTGCGATTCACCCCCCAAAGCCGCGGAAGTAAATTGGCACAACTCGTGATCACCAGCACTGCTGTCAGCAGTCCTGATACGGTGATGTTATTGGGCAATGGCGTCGATAGCGTTGTAGAACAGGATTCGCTTGCACTCGTGGCTTTGTTCAACAGTACGAATGGCCCGAATTGGAAGAATAAAACGAATTGGTTGCAGGGGCCGGTTTCAAGTTGGTTCGGCGTGACCGCGCGCAATAACGCGGTGACTGCGGTGCAACTTGATTCCAACAATCTCGCGGGGCCATTGCCGGTGGAAATCGGAAATTTCACGCAATTGGCGAACTTGGAACTCAGCGGCAACCAACTTGACGGCACGATCCCGAACACGATTGGCAGCTTGCGTAATTTGACGCATTTGAATCTTGGCAACAACCAATTTACCGGGGACGCTCCAAGCACGATTGCAAACTTGAATACACTGCGCGAATTATATTTGCATAACAACCGTTTGGTGAATTTGCCGGTGGTGACGGCAATTGCGGCGTTGGACACGCTGTTCATTCAAGGTAATCGCTTGACGTTTGAAGATATCGAGCCGAATCTCGCGACTGCGATCGATTCGATTTTGTATACGCCGCAAGATAGCGTCGGCAGCCCGAGCGATACGACTTTACTCGCTGGTGCGAAGTTGGCGTTGCGCGTAAATGTGGGCGGCAGCAACAATCAATATCAGTGGCTGAAAGACGGTGTGCCCATTGCGGGTGCGAACAGCGACGCGCATACGATCTTGGTGGCGACGAGCAATGACGTCGGTAGTTATGTGTGCCGGATCACCAATACGGTGGCAAAGCAATTGACCTTGTGGAGTCGACCGCAACGCATCTCGGCGGTCATCACGCGGCGTTTTGCACTGACGCCGAAAACCCTTAATTTCGGTGCAGTCCGCATTAATGCGAGTTTTGATCAAACTGTGACCTTGACCAACACACAGAATGTTGATATCAACATCCAACAAACCGGGATTGTCGCAACTGATGCATTGCAATTTACCATTGTGAATGGCGGCGGCGCGCAGGTTTTACCGGCGAACAGTTCACGCACGATGACGGTGCGTTTTATTCCGAAGACGCGCGGCGGTAAATTCGCCGCTTTGCAAATTATCAGCAATGCTTCGGCAACTTTAGATACGGTCAATTTGATTGGCACCGGCGTTGAACCGTTGACGACGTTGTCGAATACGAATATTAGTTTTGGCGCGGTCGCGGTCGGTGCTAACGCGAATCAAACGATTACACTCACCAATTCCGGCACGGCTAATTTGGCCATCAGTTTTGTTGATGTCGTCGGCGCGAATGTCGCGAGTTTTTCAATTCTCTCCGGTGGCGCGGCTGGCACGTTGGCGCCGAATGCGTCACGTGATATCCCATTGCGCTTTGCCCCGCCAACGGCAGGAGTCAAAAATGCGGCACTGGTGATTATTTCGGATGCCGCGAGCAGCCCGGATACCGTGCTCTTGAATGGAACCGGAACTGCGCCAACGCTGTCATTGTCGCAACGGAATGTGAATTTTGGCAATGTTTGGGTGGGCGGTAATGCGGTGGTGCAAACCGTGACCTTGACCAACATTGGCAGCGCAAATTTGAGCATTAGCAGCACCAGCGTGAGTGGCGTTGACGCGAATGCATTTTTCATTGCCAGTGGTGGTGGGCCGGGAATTATTGCGCCGTCGACTTCACGCGGTATCAGTGTGCGTTTTTCACCGCCAACCGTTGGCGCCAAAACCGCGCTGCTGCTGATTGCAAGCAACGCGACCAGTGTGCCCGATACGGTAAGATTAGCCGGCAGCGGCAGCGAGTTGGTGGTGAATGTCGGCAACAGTGGTACGCCGTTGGTGGGAACGACGGTGAATCTTTCGGTAAGCTCGTTGGCGGGTTTCGTGCCGACTTCACGTCTGCTCTTTTTCCGCCCCGCCGGAGAAAGCAAATTTGATTCAATTACCGTCACGCCAAATGGCAACGGCTTTACCGCCAACATTCCGCCGTCCGCAGTTACGGTGCGCGGCGTCGAATATTATGTGCGCTTTTCTGATGGCAGTACGGTGGTGACGTATCCGGCGATTAATGCGCGCAGCAAGCCGGAAATGATTCGCGTGCGAATTCAAAAGCATGCGTTTCCACTGCCGCTGCTGCCCAATACGTACAAAATGATTTCCACCGGCATGGATTTGGATTCGACTGGATTCGCGCATGTCTTGGAAGAATATGCCAAATACGACACGTTGTTCTGGCGTTTGTTCCGTTGGGAGAATAATCGTTACAGAGAGTATTCGGACATCAACGCGAAGTTTACGCCGGGCACGGCATTTTGGTTGATCACGCGAAGCGGCGCCGGGTTTGGTTTTAATAATGCACTGTCGACACCGTCGGCGCAACCGTTTGTCGTCACATTGCAGCCGGGGTGGAATCAAATTGCGAATCCGTTTGCATTTCCGGTGGCGGTGGATAGTTTGCGATTCACCGGCCGCACCGATACGTTGGCGTTCTGGGACGGTGTGGAATATCAATATAATGTTAGCGTTTTGGAGCCGTGGGAAGGGTATTTCGTCAATAATTTGGAAAACACGCCGATTACGTTGACCATTCCACCAATTGCCGCTGTGAAAAAAGCCGGCAAAGCTACCGCGGTGTCCGTGTTGGCGGCGAATGAGTACATGCTGCAATTATCGGCGCAAATGCTCGGCACGAAACTCGTGGATACGCAAAATTTTGTCGGATTGTTGAATCGCGCCGAGGCAGGCCACGAGGCGCTGGACTTTGCCGAAGCGCCGGCGATCGGCGATTATGTGCAATTGTCGATTGTCGAAAATCACGAACGCTTTGCGGGCAATTTCAAACCCGTCAACGGCGGCGGCCAACAATGGGAATTTGAAGTGCGCGCGCACATTTTCGCCAATGTGGCGACGAAACTGCAAATCAGTTTGCAAGAAATGGGATCATTACCGGAAGGCTTTCAGCGATTTGTTTTGGATCAAGATTATGGCGCGATGGTGCCAATCAACAATGAAACATTCCGCGTCGATTTGAACGACAGGTTTTCCGTGCGCCATTTCAAAATCATTGTCGGGACAAAGGCGTATGCCGAGTCGAACAACGACGGTATTCCGTTGGTGCCGCTGGATTATGGGTTAGAACAAAATTATCCGAATCCATTTGCCCTGCATGCTCAATCTGGCGCGGGGAGCGTGCAAACGACAATTCGCTATCAGCTCAGCAAACGGGCGCCGGTGGTGTTGGAAATTCGCAATATGCTCGGCCAAAGAATTCGCAGGTTAGTGGATAGTGAACAAAACACCGGGCAACACACGGCGACGTGGGACGGCTTGGACGAGGCTGGACGCGCGGCAGCCAGTGGAGTTTATTTTTATACACTCAAAACCGCCGAATTTACGGCAACAAAAAAATTGGTGCTGACAAGATAGTAGCCAAGAAATTTTACCTTATCGGCGCTCAGTTTTTAGGGACGAAGTTTAATGAAACCTTTTAAAATTTTGTTGCTCATATTCATCGCCATCAGCAACAGCACCGCCCAAGATGAACCGGCCACTGGCCGCCGCGACGATCTCATTCGCGTGATGCCGGTTTATCAACGCTGGTCACAGGGCCAAGGCAATGCATTTGCGCAATTCAGCGTGCCGGTTTATGCGCGGTTGCTTTTTGGCCGCAAGCTGAGCCTGGCCTTGCGCGGCGGGCAGGCAACGGCGAGTGGCGACAATGCCCAAAAACTCAGCGGCGTCACGGACACCCAACTTTCATTTTATTATAACGCCGCTAATTTTATTTTTAATCTTGGCCTCAACTTACCGAGCGGCAAGCGGGCGCTGACCTATCCGGAATTTTTGACCACTTCGTTGCTGAGTTTGAACCATTATAATTTTCAAACGCCAAGTTACGGCCAGGGGTTCAATATGGCCCCGGGATTGACGTGGGCGTGGCCGGTGAGTGAAAAATTCGCCCTCGGCTTGGGCGCCGCGTATCAGTATAAAGGAAAGTTCAAGCCACTCACGTTGATCGATAAATATGATCCCGGTGATGAGATGCTTTTGACCGGCGGCTTGGATTGGCGGCTGGGTGAAACAGCGAAATTCTCGCTCGATGTGATTGCAACGATTTATGGCAAGGATAAAATCGATACTGCGGTGGTTTTCGCGGCGGGTCATCGTTTCGTGACGCACGCGCAATTTCGGCAAAGCTTTGGTTTTGATGAGCTGTGGTTATTTGCGCGCTATCTGAGCCGCGGCAAAAATAGCCTGGCCGTCGGCGGCGCGTTGTTGCCGGAAAATAAAAAATCCACGCCGGATCAATTTGAAATAAATGGGCTTTATTTTCATCGCTTCAATCGCAGGTTGGCGAGTAGTTTTCTTTTGGAAGGCCGCTATTTTACCAAGCCGCCGGCCAGCACGTTTCTCTCTTCCGCCGGCATTAGCATGTTCGGTTTTGGCTTCATGCCGGAATTTTCGCCCGCGCCGGGTTTGCGAATTCCGCTACGGTTGAAATATTTTTTGGGCAACGTGCCCGGCGGGCAAAAGATTTCGGGATTGGAAGCGGGGCTGGGGATGGCGGTGAGTTTTTAATCTTTAAATTCGCG
>CAYZFF010000364.1:0-4874 GCA_964477305.1 uncultured Cytophagia bacterium | reverse complement strand
ACCATGCTCTCTGTGCTTTGCTTCCCGCTCCGCGCCCAAATGCTCGATTCCAACGCGCCGCCGCCCATGCTGCGCGAAGTTGGCATCGATCAAAAGTTGAGCACGCCATTGCCGCTGGAGTTGTTTTTTCAAGACGAAACCGGACAAACGATTCAACTGCGGCAATACTTTGATAAGAAACCGGTAATTCTCGCTTTCGTTTATTATGAATGCCCGATGCTCTGCACGCAAGTCTTGAATGGACTGGTGGAAAGTTTGCGCACTTTATCGTTCGATGTCGGCAAACAATTTGACGTCATCACGGTGAGCTTTGACCCCGGCGAAACGCCGAAACTTGCGGGGGAAAAGAAAGCGAATTATCTCAAGCAATACGAACGTTCCGGCGCTGCGGCGGGTTGGCATTTTCTCACCGGCGATTCCGCGGCGATTCGGCAATTGACGAGTGCCGTTGGCTTTCGCTACAAATACGACGCTATCACCGATCAGTTCGCGCACGCCAGCGGCATTATGGTAATTACCCCGGGAGGCAAAATCGCGCGCTATTTTTACGGCATCGAATACCCGGCCCGCGATCTGCGCCTCGCGCTCATCGAAGCCTCGGAAAATAAAATTGGTTCGCCGGTTGATCAATTGCTGTTGTATTGCTTCCACTACGATCCGTTGACCGGCAAATATGGTTTGGTGATTATGAATGTTTTGCGAGTCGCGGGTGTCGCGACGGTGTTGCTGTTGGGGACGTTTATGCTGGTGATGTTTCGGCGTGATCGCCGCGCGCAGCGCAGGTTAAGCATCGAGAATTGAAGATGGCTGATCGATGATCGCCACCACAGGTGCGCGCTTTTATCTTCGATCAGTCATCAGCGAAAAACAAATTATGGATAAAGACTTTAAAATTTTCCCCGAACAAGCTTCTACCCTCGCCGGACAAGTTGATATGCTGTATTACATCTTGACCGGCCTTTGCATTTTCTTTGGCATTTTAATTTTTGTCTTGATTTACGTGTTCGCGGTGCGCTACCGCCGGCGCTCAGAAGAAGACGTGCCGCGCCAGATTCCCGGCTTATTGCAGTTGGAGTTGGTGTGGTCGATCATTCCGCTCGGCATATCGATGGTCGTTTTTGTGTGGGGCGCCAAACTCTATTTTGAAATGTATACGCCACCGAATGATGCGCTGGAAATTTATGTCGTCGGCAAGCAGTGGATGTGGCACATCCAACAACCGAGCGGGCAGCGCGAAATTAACGAACTGCATGTTCCCACCGGACGGCCGGTCAAGCTCATCATGGCTACGGAAGACGTCATTCACAGTTTCTTTATTCCGGCGTTTCGCGTGAAAAAAGATGTCGTGCCCGGCCGCTACACCACCATGTGGTTTGAGGCGACCAAGCCCGGCACCTATCATCTTTTCTGCGCCGAATATTGCGGCACCAAACATTCACAAATGATCGGCAGCGTCGTGGTCATGGAACCGGTGCAATATCAACGCTGGCTCAGCGGCAATGCCAGCGCCGAAACCCCCGTCGCCGCGGGCGAGAAAAAATTCCAGCAGCTTGGCTGCATCACCTGCCACGGTGACAAGCCCGGCAGCCGCGGGCCGGCGCTGAAAGGTTTGTTCGGCACGCCCGTGCAATTGCAAAACGGCGACATCGTCAATGTCAACGAAGATTATATTCGCGAATCGATTTTGAATCCCGGTCGCAAAGTCACCGCCGGCTATTCGCCGATCATGCCGACGTATCAAGGCCAAGTCAACGAAGCGACTTTGCTGCAGATCACGGCATATATTAAATCGCTGGGAGCAACGCAAAGATAAAGAGCATGTCATTCTGGAAGAATCCTGTTTGTTTCCAGCAATCTTCTTGCATGAAAACAGGATTCCTCCGGAATGACACTCCAATAAAAATATTAGGAGTAGTTAATGGCCACCGCCGTATTTACCCCACAGCCGCATCAAATCGCTGATGAAGACGATCAGCGGCCGCGGAAAAATTATCTTAACACCGCATTCACGTTTAAATCGTGGCTGTTGACCGTCGATCACAAGCGCATCGCCATTCTTTATCTCCTCGCGGTTACGGTGTTCTTTTTAATCGGCGGTTTATTTGCAGTGCTGATTCGCCTCGAATTGCTCACGCCCGCGGGCGACATGATGCAATCCGAGACCTACAACAAAATGTTCACGATGCACGGTGTGATGATGGTGTTCTTTTTTCTCATCCCCGCGATTCCGGCGATTCTTGGCAATTTTCTGGTTCCGATCATGATCGGCGCGCGCGACCTCGCGTTCCCGCGCCTCAATTTGCTAAGCTGGTACGTGTATATGGTCGGCGGCCTGTTCACGTTTGCCGCGATTTTATTGGGCGGCGTCGACACCGGTTGGACGTTTTACACACCGTACAGCAGCACCTATTCAAACACCAACGTCATTCTGACCGCCGTCGGTGTATTCATCACCGGCTTCTCCTCAATCCTGACCGGCTTGAATTTCATCGTCACCATTCACAAAATGCGCGCGCCCGGCTTGACGTGGTTTCGCCTGCCGCTGTTCATTTGGGCGCATTACGCCACCAGCCTCATTCAAATTCTCGGCACCCCCGTCGTCACTGCCGCAATTTTTCTCGTCGCACTCGAACGCCTGTTTCACATCGGCATTTTCGATCCGAAGCTCGGCGGCGATCCGATTTTGTTTCAACATCTGTTTTGGTTCTATTCGCATCCGGCGGTGTACATCATGATTCTGCCGGCGATGGGCGTGATCAGCGAATTGATTACCTGTTTCTCCAAAAAGAAAGTTTTTGGCTACAGCTTCATCGCATTCTCGAGCGTCGCCATTGCGGTATTGGGATTTCTCGTTTGGGGCCATCACATGTTTACCAGCGGCCAATCGATTTACGCGGGTATGGTTTTTTCGATTTTGAGTTTTCTCGTCGCAATTCCTTCCGCCATCAAAGTGTTCAATTGGACCGCGACGCTGTACAAAGGCTCGGTGTCCTATCAAGCGCCGATGTTGTACGCCATCGGGTTCATGGGGCTTTTCACCATCGGCGGCCTCACTGGACTTTTTCTCGCGACGCTGGCGGTGGATGTGCATTTGCACGATACGTATTTCATCGTCGCGCATTTTCATTACATCATGGTCGGCGGCACGATCATGGCGTATCTTGGCGGCATCCATTTCTGGTGGCCGAAAATGACCGGCCGGTTGTATCCCGAAGGTTGGGCGCGTTTCGCGTCGCTGGTGATTTTCGTCGGCTTTAATTTGACCTTCTTCCCACAATTCGTCGTCGGTTATCTCGGCATGCCGCGGCGGTATCATTTTTATCCTGAAGAGTTTCAAATCTTGAACGTCATGTCCACCGCTGGCGCGTCGATTCTCGGCGTCGGTTATTTGATTCCGCTGGTCTATTTGCTGTGGTCGCTGCGCTACGGCCAACTCGCCAGTGCCAATCCGTGGAACGCCACCGGCCTGGAATGGAAAACGCCCTCACCGCCGCCCACCGAAAATTTTGCGAAGACGCCGATGGTGACAGAAGAAGCTTATGAGTACACGCCGTTGCGGCGCAAAGTAGAGGAGTCCAAAGTTGTCTGAACAACATTCCAATCCGGCGTTGCTGCATCACTTCGAGGATGCCGACCAACAATTTGAAGCTTCCACGCTCGGCATGTGGGCGTTCTTGATCACGGAGATCATGTTCTTCGGCGGCCTGTTTCTCGGTTACATCGTTTATCGCTCGCTATATCCGGCGGCGTTTGCCGAGGCCAGCAATTTGCTGAATTATCGCCTCGGTGCGATCAACACCGCGGTGCTGATTTGCAGCAGCTTGACGATGGTGCTGGCCGTGCGCGCCGCGCAGATGGGCCAGCGCCGGCAGCTTGTTACATTTCTCTTATTGACGATCATTTTAGGCTCGGCGTTTTTGGTGAATAAAGGATTCGAATATGCGCACAAATTTCATGAGCATCTTGTGCCGGGGCCGCATTTCGGGCCGAGCCATCCGTTGGCGCATCCGCAGCAAGCACAGCTTTTTTTGGGTTTTTATTTTGGCATGACCGGTCTGCATGCGCTGCACATGATTATCGGTATTGTGATTTTGGCCATTTTCGTCGTGCAGGCCCAGCGCGGCCGCTTCTCACAAGACTATTTCGCGCCCATCGACATCATTGGCCTCTACTGGCATTTTGTCGATATTGTTTGGATCTTTCTGTTCCCGTTGTTGTATTTGATTAGTCGAACCTAATTTATAATGCGGAACAAATAAATGTCGGAAGAATTGCCTTTACGAATCACGCCTCAATAACTATGTCAAAACACGTCGTCATTCCCCAAAAGATTTATATTCTCGTTTTCGTCACGTTGCTGCTGCTCACTTTCGTCACGGTTGACGTGGCTTTTTACGACGCCGGCTGGCTGAATCTTTATATCGCGCTTACGATTGCGACCTGCAAAGCGCTGCTCGTCGTGCTGTATTTCATGCACGTCCGCTACAGCCCCCGCCTAAACTGGCTCTTCGTCGCCGCCGGATTTTTTTGGTTTTTGATCATGATCGCCTTTACACTCGGCGATTACCTCACCCGCGAAGTTTTGGCGAAGCCGGGGTTTTGAATGCAGGCATGTTTGCGGTTCCTTCCACCATTGACGCCCACCTAATAGGTTCGGTCCGGCTACCGCTTTTGATGATGGTATGATTCCGAAAAAAGTGTTGTGAAAAGGCCTTCCAATTTGTATTTTGTTTCTACTGAAAGATTGAGGACGATTCTGGGGTAATCATCTCGAAGCTTATTCAAAAACCCTCAGGGCTTCAAGGCTTACCCAGAGTCTGTCCTCAGCCCGAAGGGTTTTGCTGTTCAGGAATCATGAACGAAGCCGACACCTG